>CP019797.1:2725354-3037191 GCA_002951995.1 Stenotrophomonas acidaminiphila | reverse complement strand
GCGCCTCGGTCGCGGCCGCGCGCGGCGCCGGGTCGGCGGCGACGGCGGCCTCGACGTTGGCGGCGTAGTCCGAGCCGGTGGAGAACGCCAGCGCGTCCTCGCCGGAATCGGCGATCACGTGGAATTCCTGCGAGGCGTCGCCGCCGATCGCGCCGGAATCGGCCTGCACCGCGCGGAACTCCAGCCCCAGGCGGGTGAAGATGCGGGTGTAGGTGGCCTTCATGTTTTCGTACTCGGCCACCAGGCTGGCGTCATCCAGGTGGAAGGAATACGCGTCCTTCATCAGGAACTCGCGCGCGCGCATCACCCCGAAGCGCGGGCGGATCTCGTCGCGGAACTTGGTCTGCACCTGGTAGAAATTGACCGGCAGCTGCTTGTAGCTGGACAGCTCCTGGCGCGCGAAGTCGGTGATGGCTTCCTCGGCGGTGGGGCTGTAGCAGTATTCCTGCTCCTTGCGGTCCTTGATCTTCAGCAGCTGGCCGCCGAACTTTTCCCAGCGCCCGGTTTCTTCCCACAGCTCCCTGGGCTGGATGGTCGGCAGCTGCAGTTCCACCGCGCCGGCGCGGTTCATTTCCTCGCGGACGATGCCTTCCACCTTGCGCAGCACGCGCAGGCCCAGCGGCGACCAGGTGTACAGGCCCGAGGCCAGCTTGCGGATCATGCCCGCGCGCAGCATCAGCTTGTGGCTGACCAGCTCGGCGTCGGCGGGTGTTTCCTTGGTGGTGTGCAGGTGGAAACGGGAAAGGCGCATGGGGTGGCTTCACGGAACGGCGGACCGCCTATTCTGCCAGAAGCCCAGGCGCCGCAAGGCCCGGGGCGTCGCCTACTTCTTGCAGTAGGCGGCCGCGGCGGCCTCGGCCAGCTGCTTCTGCGCGCTGCGCTGGGCGTCGTCCAGCTGGGTGTCCGGCTTGCCGTCGCCGTTGGTGTCCTGCATCAGCGGGCCGCTGCCCTTGAGCAGCTCCAGGTTGTGCCGCGCCGCGGTGCACTCCGGCGCCTCGTCGGCCTTGGCCGGCTCGGCCGCGGCCACCGGCTCGCCGGAGGTGGTGATGCGGCGGGTCTCGTACTTCTGTCCGGCCGGCGGGCGCTCGGAGTACTGGGTCACGCCATTGGCGTCTTTCCACTTGTACAGGTTGCCGGTGCCGGCAACGGCACCACCGGCGGCGCCGGCCAGGGCCAGCAGGCAGCAGAAACGGGGCAGGGCGCGCATGGCGACTCCGGTCGCTTGACGGGACAGAACCCGATTGCAGCACCCGGTGACGCGGCTGGCAAGTCGATTAAACTGGCCGCATGGACCAAACCAGACCGCCGCCGCGCTCGCGCAGCATCTACCTGCTGCCGAACCTGTTCACCACCGCCGGGCTGTTCGCCGGCTTCTACGCCATCATCGCCGCCTCCAACGGCGACTTCGTCAACGCCGCCGTGGCGGTGTTCGTGGCCGGGGTCATGGACGGGCTGGACGGCCGGGTGGCGCGGCTGACCGGCACCAGCAGCGAGTTCGGGGTCCAGTACGACTCGCTGGCCGACCTGGTCAGTTTCGGCATGGCGCCGGCGCTGGTGATGTACCACTGGTCGCTGTCCTCGCTGAAGTTCGACGGCGAGGTGCTTGGCCGCATCGGCTGGCTGGCGGCGTTCCTGTACGCGGCCTGCGCGGCACTGCGCCTGGCGCGTTTCAACACCCAGGTGGGCACGGTGGACAAACGCTGGTTCGTGGGCCTGGCCAGCCCGGCGGCGGCGGGACTGATGATGTCCTTCGTCTGGGCGTTCGCCGACGGCAGCCTGGGCTGGAGCGGCGAGGAGCTGCGCTACGTGGCGCTGGCGGTGTCCATCGTCGCCGCGCTGCTGATGGTCAGCCGCATCCGCTTCTGGAGCTTCAAGGGCGGCAGCGAGAAGGACCCGCGCTCCGAGCGCGTGCCGTTCATGGTGCTGGCGCTGGTGCCGATCGTGATCGCCATCATGGTGGTGGACCTGCCGCGCACGCTGTTCGTGGTCGGCGTGCTGTATGCGCTGTCCGGGCCGCTGATGTGGCTGTGGCAGCGCTGGCGTCAACCGGCCAGCAGGGTGCAGTGAACGCGGCCGCGTCCACGCCGTTGTGGTCGCCGCAGCAGCAGGCGTGGCTGCAGGCGATGGGCTATTCGGTCTACCTGGAAGGCGGCGCGCTGGACGCGCCGCTGCCGCAGCCGGCGGCGCGCGGCGCACCGCCGCCGGTGCCGGATGCCGGCCCCGTCGCCGCGCCGGCACCCGCGCGCGCGGCCCCGCCGCCGCGGCGCGAGGCCCCGCCGCGCATGGCGCCCGATGCCCCCGCCGCCCCGCCCCTGGCGCGGCCCGCGCCGCGCCGCGCCGGGGTGCGCCTGCCCGACCGCCTGCAGATCGCGCTGCTGCGCGCGTCCGGCTGCAATCCGAACGACCCGCAGACCCGCGCGCTGATGGACAGCTGGCCGCTGGACGAGCTGCGCGCCAACCCCGCGGCCAAGCGCGCGCTGTGGCCGCACCTGCGCGAACTGCGGCGGAAGCAGCGGCAATGAACGCGGTGGCGGCGACGCCCGCGCCGGTCCTGCGCCCGATGCACGAGGGCGACCTGGACGCGGTGATGGAGATCGAACTGCGCGCCTATCCGTTCCCGTGGACCCGCGGCATCTTCCAGGACTGCCTGCGCGCCGGTTACCCGGGGCGGGTGCTGGTCGGCGACACCGGCCTGCTCGGCTATGGGCTGCTCAGCATCGCCGCCGACGAGGCGCACGTGCTCAACGTCTGCGTCGATCCGCTCCGGCAGTCGCGCGGGTTCGGGCGGCGGCTGCTGCGCGAGCTGGTGCAGGTGGCACGCGAGCACCGCGCGGCGCGGGTGTTCCTGGAGGTGCGGCCGTCCAATGCCGCGGCCATCGCGCTGTACCACAGCGAGGGCTTCAACGAGATCGGCCGGCGGCCGCGCTATTACCCGGCGGTGATCGGCCGCGAGGACGCGCTGGTGATGGCGATGGAACTGGTGGACGCGGACATCGCCCGCATGCCGCCGCTGTAGGCGGCCCGTTCACCCCAGCCGCAGCAGGACCACGCCGGCCACGATGAGCGCCGCAGCGGACAGGCGCCTGCGGTCGATGCGCTCGTTCAGCACCCGGGCCGAGATCAGCAGCGCGAACAGGATCGAGGTTTCGCGCAGCGCGGCGACGACCGCCACCGGCGCCTGGGTCATCGCCCACAGCGCGATGCCATAGGACGCGGTGGTGCCGGCGCCGCCCACCAGTCCTCGCCGCCAGTGGTCGCGCAGGTGCCGGCACAGCTGCGCGCGGCGGGTGGCCAGCGCCCACAGCGGCAGCGGCAGCCCGGACAGCAGGAACAACCACAGCGCATAGCTGGCGGCATTGCCGGACAGGCGCGCGCCACGCGCGTCGACCAGGGTGTAGGTGGCGATCAGCACGGCGACGGACAACGGCAGCCGCAGCTGCCGGCGGGCCGCGCCGCCGGCCATGCCGACGACGCCGGCGCTGACCACGGCGATGCCGAGCCAGGCCCCGGCGGTCAGTTGTTCGCCGAATGCCAGGCCGGCGGCCAGCGCCACCAGCGGCGGTGCGCAGCCGCGCATCAGCGGGTAGGACAGGCTCATGGTGGCGGCCTGGTAGGCGCGCGCGACCAGCACGTAGTAGCCGGCCTGCAGCAGCGTGGATGCGGCCAGCCACGGCCAGCTTGCCGGCGCCGGAAGCGGCAGCCACGGCAGCGCCAGCGCGGACAGCAGCGCGGCCCAGCCGGTGACCAGGATCGTGTTCAGCAGGGGGTCGCCACCGCGCTTGACGAGAGCATTCCAGCCGGCGTGCAGCAGGGCGGCGAACAGCACCGCGCAGAAGATCGCCAGCGACATCGCATGCCCGGGGTGCGGTGGAGCGCGCAGCATAGCCGCAAACACAAACGCCGCCCGCAGGCGGCGCTTGCGTCACCGCGGGGGCGGCCTACAGCTTGGCGCGCTGTGCCTGCAGGCCGGCCAGCTGGCCGTTCCAGTCGGCCAGGCGCACGCGCTCCTGTTCGACCACCGCCGCCGGCACCTTGTCGGTGAACCTGGACAGCTTGGTCTCGCTCTTCTCCTTCTCCGCCGACACCCGCGCGATCTCCTTGTCCAGGCGCGCGCGCTCGGCATCCAGGTCGACCAGGCCTTCCAGCGGCACCAGCAGCTTGAGCTCGCCGACGATGGCGGCCGCGGCCGGCGGGGTCTGCGCGTCGGCGGCCAGCCACTCGATGCGCTCCAGCTTCAGCAGGAAACGCAGCTGCGAAGTGAAGCGCTCCACCCGCGCCTGGTCCACGGCCTGGCCCCCCTGCAGCAGCAGCCGGACCAGCCGGGACGGCGGCACGTTCAGCTCGCTGCGCACCCGGCGCAGGGCGCTGACCATGGTCTTGAACCACTCCACGTCGGCCTCGGCCTGGGCGTAGTCGCCGCTGAACTCCGCTGCGGTCGGATAGGGGCGCAGCGACAGCGTGTCGACGGCGATGCCCAGGCGCGGCGCCACCTGCTGCCACAGCTGTTCGGTGACGAACGGAATCAGCGGGTGCAGCAGGCGCAGCACCGCTTCGAGCACATACAGCAGGGTGTGGCGGGTGCTGGCCGCATCGGCGGCGTTGTCACCGTTGAGCGCCGGCTTGGTCAGCTCCAGGAACCAGTCGCAGAACTCGTTCCAGACGAACTCGTACAGCGCCTGCGCCAGCAGGTCGAAGCGGTAATCGGCGAAATGCTGCTGCGCCTCGGCCGAAACCTTCGCCAGGCGCGAAAGAATCCAGCGCTCGGCGTCGGTACGCGGCTGCGGCGCGCCGCTGAAGCTGGCCCCTTCGGTGTTCATCAGGGTGAAGCGGCTGGCGTTCCACAGCTTGTTGCAGAAGTTCTTGTAGCCCTCGGCGCGGCTCATGTCGAACTTGATGTCGCGGCCGTGGGTGGCCAGCGCCGCGATGGTGAAGCGCAGCGCATCGGCACCGTGGGCGATGATGCCGTCCGGGAACTCCCGGCGGGTGGCCTTCTCGATCTTCTCGGCCATCTTCGGCTGCATCAGGCCATGGGTGCGCTTGGCGACCAGGTCGTCGATGCTGATGCCGTCGATGATGTCCAGCGGGTCGAGCACGTTGCCCTTGGACTTGGACATCTTCTGGCCCTGCGCGTCGCGGATCAGGCCGGTGATGTAGACGTCCTTGAACGGGATGTGCCCGGTGAAGCTGTCGGTGGCCATGATCATGCGCGCCACCCAGAAGAAAATGATGTCGAAGCCGGTGACCAGCACGTTCGACGGCAGGTAGCGCGCGAAGCCGCGCTGCGCCATGGCCGCTTCCTCCGGCCAGCCCAGCGTGGAGAACGGCCACAGCTGCGAGGAGAACCAGGTCTCCAGCACGTCGCTGTCCTGGGTGAGCGCCACGTCGTCGCCGAGCCCGGCCCGGGCGCGGGCGTCGGCCTCGTTGCGGCCGACGTAGCAGTTGCCGGCGTCGTCGAACCAGGCCGGGATGCGGTGGCCCCACCACAGCTGGCGGCTGATGCACCAGTCCTGGATGTTCTCCATCCAGTGGCGGTAGGTGTTGATCCAGTTGCCCGGCACGAACTTGATGCTGCCGTTTTCGACCAGCTCCAGGCCGCGCCTGGCCAGGCCGTCCATCTTCACGAACCACTGGTCGGTCAGGTACGGCTCGATCACCTGGCCGGTGCGGTCGCCGCGCGGCACCTGCAGCTTGTGCGCCCGGGTCTCGACCAGGATGCCCAGGTTTTCCAGCTCGGCCAGGATCACCTTGCGCGCTTCGTAGCGGTCCAGCCCGCGGTACTGCTCCGGCGCGTTCTCGTTGAGCGCGGCGGTCGGGGTGAACAGGTTGATCATCGGCAGGCCGTGGCGCACGCCGACCTGGTAGTCGTTGAAGTCGTGTGCCGGGGTGACCTTGACCACGCCGGTGCCGAACGCCTTGTCGACGTAGTCGTCGGCGATCACCGGCACGCTGCGGCCGGTCAGCGGCAGGGTCACGCGCTTGCCGACCAGGTGGGCGTAGCGCGTGTCCTCCGGATGGACCATGACCGCGGTGTCGCCCAGCAGGGTTTCCGGGCGGGTGGTGGCCACCACCAGGTAATGGCGGGTTTCGCGCAGGGTCTCGTTGCCGTCGGCGTCGAGCTCGACGTGCTCGTAGCTGGCCCCGTCTTCCAGCGCGTAGGCGATCGACCACAGGAAGCCGTCTTCCTCGACGCTTTCCACTTCCAGGTCGGAGATGGCGGTCTTCAGCACCGGGTCCCAGTTGACCAGGCGCTGGCCGCGGTAGATCAGGCCCTGCTCGTGCCAGCGCACGAAGGCTTCGATCACCGCCTCGCTCGGGCCCGGGTCCATGGTGAAGGTGCTGCGCGACCAGTCGGCCGAGGTGCCGAGGCGGCGCATCTGCCCTTCGATCACGTTGCCCGAGTGCGCCTTCCACTCCCACACCTTGTCGATGAAGCCGTCGCGGCCCAGCGAATCGCGGGTCTCGCCCTTGCCTTCCAGCGCCAGGTTGCGGCTGACCACCATTTCGGTGGCGATGCCGGCGTGGTCGGTGCCGACCTGCCACAGCGTGTCGTAGCCGCGCATGCGGTGGTAGCGGATCAGCGCGTCCATCAGCGTCTGCTGGAACGCGTGGCCCATGTGCAGGGTGCCGGTCACGTTCGGCGGCGGCAGCAGGATGGTGTACGGCTCGCCCCTGCCGGACGGCTTGAAATGGCCGGCTTTCTCCCACGCATCGTAGAGCGCGGTTTCGAAGGACTTCGGGTCGTAGCTGGAGGCGAGTTGGGTCATGCGGGGAAACCGGGTGGAAGGCGGGGAGGGGATCAGCGGAACGCGCCGGTTTTCAGCGCGCGCCTGATCTTCTGGTCGGTGTGGTACTGGCTGACCGCGTAGGCGGCCCAGATCGCGGCCGGAACCCAGCCGATCAGGGTGACCTGCAGGACCAGGCAGACGATGCCGGACAGCGGCCGGCCGATGGTGAAGAAGGCCAGCCATGGCAGCAGCAGGGCGATGAGCAGGCGCATGCGGGTCCCTTACATGTCGTGCTTGTTGAGCGCGTAGCCGGCGGCCTTGTACTGGCGCCAGCGCTCGCGCAGCGGTTCCCGCGCGGCCGGGTCGGCCGGCACCACTTCCAGCACCCGCTCGCAGCTGCCCAGGTACGGCTCGTCGCGCAGGTTGATCACCAGCGGCCGCTCCGGCGCGTCGGCGCCCGGCGCGGCGATCAGCACGATGGCTTCTTCCTCGTCCACGTCCTCGCCGACGATCTGGTGCGGGATGTAGGCGTCCGGGTCGAACGACCACAGCAGCTCGTCCAGTTCCTCGGCCTGCGCCGCGTCGCGCGCCAGCACCAGCGTGTACTGGCTGGTGTCGTTGGCCTTGCGCGCCAGTTCGCACACCAGCTTCAGTGGCTCGGTGAGGAAGCGGGGCTTGGCGATCAGGTAGAAGTCGGCACGGGTCAAGGCGGGTAACCGGAAGGGGAAAGGGAAGTGAACGGGGGCGGGGCGGGGAGCCGGCACGGGGAATTTCCATTCCCCGTGCCCGGTTCCCGGGTCCGGCTTCAGCCCACCCGGTCCAGCAGCCACTGCGCCAGCAGCCCGACCGGGCGGCCGGTGGCCATGCCGCGCTTGCCTTCATCGCTGGCCACGCCGGCGATGTCCAGGTGCGCCCAGCGCTGGCCCTCGGTGAAGCGCGACAGGAAGCAGCCGGCGGTGATGGCGCCGGCCCAGCGGCCGCCGATGTTGTAGACGTCGGCGAAGGTCGAATCCAGCATCGGCTGGTACTCGTCCCACAGCGGCAGGCGCCAGGCGCGGTCGAACACGTGTTCGCCGGCGGCGAGCAGTTCGTTGGCCAGGTCGTCGTGCTTGCTCATCAGGCCGGCGGTCTGGTGGCCCAGGGCGACCATGCAGGCGCCGGTCAGGGTGGCCACGTCGACCAGCGCGGCCGGCTCGAAGCGCTGCGCATAGGTCAGCGCGTCGCACAGGATCAGGCGGCCCTCGGCGTCGGTGTTGCCGACTTCGATGGTCTTGCCGGACATGGAGGTGATCACGTCCGACGGGCGGTAGGCGTTGCCGTCGATCGCGTTCTCCACCGCCGGCACCACCACCACCAGGTTCAGCGGCAGCCGGGCCTTGACCGCGGCGACGAAGGTGCCGATGACGTTGGCGCCACCGCACATGTCGTACTTCATTTCCTCGATGCCGCCCTGGGTCTTCAGGTTGACGCCGCCGGTATCGAAGGTGATGCCCTTGCCGACCAGCACGTAGGGCTTGGCGTCGCCGCCGTTGTTCCACTTCAGCACCACCAGCTTGGGCCGGTTGGCCGAGCCGCGGGCCACCGCCAGCAGCGAGCCCATGCCGAGCGCTTCCATCTGCTGCTCGTCCAGGATCTCGGCCTGCGCGCCTTCGTGCTCAGCGGCGAACTTGACCGAGGATTCGGCCAGGTAGGCCGGGGTGCACAGGTTCGGCGGCAGGTTGCCCAGCTCGCGGGCGTACTCGACGCCGGCGGCGATGGCCTGGCCCTGCGCCAGCGCGGTCTCGTCGCTGCCGCTGATCGCCAGGGTTTCCAGCCCCGGGGCGTCGGGCTTCTTCTTGCCCAGGGTGGCGGTGTAGCGGTAGCTGGCATGGTTGGCGGCGATCACCGCCTGGCGGATGTTCCAGGCCGCGTCGCGGCCCTTCACTTCGAGCTCGGCCAGGGTGAACAGCGCGCTGCGGGTGATGCCGCTGCGCAGCGCGCGGGCGGCGTCGCCCACCGCCTTGATGTACTGCGCCACGCCGAACTTGGCGGGGTCGCCCAGGCCGACCACCAGCACCCGCGGCGCGGC
The DNA here is from genome assembly GCA_002951995.1 of Stenotrophomonas acidaminiphila. Lineage (NCBI taxonomy): Bacteria > Pseudomonadati > Pseudomonadota > Gammaproteobacteria > Lysobacterales > Lysobacteraceae > Stenotrophomonas > Stenotrophomonas acidaminiphila. The sequence goes on along the minus strand of CP019797.1, from coordinate 3,028,398 downwards.
CACGCCGGCCAGGTCGTGCAGCACGGTGGTGTTGCCGGTCTTGCCGCCGACGTCGCCGCGCTCCACCAGCGCCGCGAGGCGGCCGCCCGAGGCGGCGTCGAGCGCCTGGGCCGCCGGCGACAGCGACTTGTCCGAGAAGGCGCCAACGATGACGCAGTCGACCGCGGCCGAGGCCGGGGCGGCGTGGTTCAGGGTGAATTGCAGAGACATTGATCAGATTCCATTGCCAAATCCGTACAATCGCGGACTGTTTCCACCCCTCCAGACCGGCCGGGCGCGCCGCGAACGAAACCGGGAGTTTAAACCACCCACCCCATGGCGAAGCTTGACCGCTACCTGCTGAGCGACTTCATCCAGAGCTTCCTGGCGACCCTGACCGTGCTGCTGGTGGTGAGCGTGGGCGGGGTGCTGGTGGACATCCTGGGGCGGATTGCCGACGGCCGCATGCCGGCCGGGCTGCTGCTGTCGCAGTTGGGCCTGCAGTTCATCGTCTACCTGCCCATCATCCTGCCGCTGGCGCTGCTGCTGGGCCTGTCGCTGGCCATCGCCCGGCTCTACCGGGACTCGGAAATGGCGGTGCTGACCGCGGTCGGGGTCGGCCCGCGGCGGCTGCTGCGGCCGGTGCTGATGCTGGTGGCGCCGGTGGTGGCGGTGGTCGGGGCCTGCTCGCTGTGGCTGGGGCCGTGGGCCAACCGCACCGCCGACGCGATGGTCGAGGCGGCCAGCCGCAGCGTGGTGGTGGCCGGGCTGGAGCCGGGCAAGTTCACCCAGCTCTCCGGCGGCGGCATCGTCTACCTGTCCTCGCTGAACGAAGACGGCACGAAGATGGGCAAGGTGTTCATCCAGCGGCAGAAGGACGGGCGCATCGACGTGGTCTCGGCCAACAGCGGCAGCATGTTCTTCGAGGGCGAGCGCCAGCGCTTCCTGCGGCTGGAGGACGGCCACCGGGTCGAGGGCCCGGAGAACGGCGCGCTGGACTACCGCCTGATGCGCTACGCCAGCAACGAGGTGGCCCTGCCGGACCGTGACGAGCCGCGCGGGCAGGACGACCCCGAGGTGCTGCCGACCCTGCGCCTGCTCGGCGACGAGCGGCCCGAGGCCCAGGCGCAGCTGCACTGGCGCATCACCCCGCCGCTGCTGGCGCTGGCCTTCGCCCTGCTGGCACTGCCGCTGTCGCGCAGCACCCCGCGGCAGCAGCGCTACGGAAGCGTGATGCTGGCCTTCCTCGGCTATGTGGTGGGCGTCAGCCTGATGATCAGTGGCCGGCAATGGCTGGCCAACGGTACCCTGCCGCCCGCGCTGGGCATGTGGTGGCTGACGGTGCCGCTGCTGGCGCTGGCGCTGTGGATGTACTTCCGCGATGGCCGGCTGTCGCGCCGCAGGGGAGTCCGCGCATGATGCTGCGCCCGCGCATCCACGATTTCTACGTCGGCCGCACGGTGCTGCTCACCGTGCTGCTGGCGTGGGCGGTGCTGACCGGGTTGGACGCGATGCTGTCGCTGTCCGGCGAGGCCAAGAACATCGGCACCGGCAGCTATACCTTCGGCCATGCCGTGGCCTGGAGCGCCTACACCCTGCCGCGCCGCGCCTACACGCTGTTCCCGATGGCCGCGGTGATCGGCGCGCTGATGGGGCTGGGGCAGCTGGCCGCGACCTCGGAGCTGACCGCGCTGCGCGCGCTGGGCCTGTCGCGGCGCCGGATCGCGCTGTCGGTGGCCATCGCGCTGTCGCTGCTGACTGCGGTGATGGTGGTCAACGGCGAAACCCTGGCGCCGTGGGCGCAGGAAAAGGCCGATGCGCTCAAGGCCAGCGCCAAGTTCAATACCGACATGGCCGTGGCCCGCTATTCCGGGTTGTGGGCGCGCGAGGGCGACACCTTCCTCAATGCGCAGAGCGGCGAGGAACAGCTCAGCGACGATGGCGGCACGCGCCTGCTGCTGCATGACGTCCGCCTCTACCGGCTGGACGCCGACGGTCGCCTGGCCAGCCTGACCCATGCGGTCACCGCCCGCCACGACGCCAGCGGCTGGACCCTGGAGCAGGTGCGGCGCGACACCTTCGGCGAGCGCTCGGCCAGCCGCCAGACGGTGGCCAGCGAGCCCTGGGACTCGGCCCTGGATGCGGCGGCCCTGGCCTCGGGCCTGGCCAAGCCGCGCAGCCTGACCGCCGCCGAGCTGCGCACCAGCATCGAGTACCGCAAACGCAACGGGCTGGATGCGCGCGACTACGAGGACACCTACTGGAGCCGCTGGTTCTACCCGGTGAACGTGCTGGCGCTGTGCCTGGCCGCGGTGCCGTTCGCGTTCGGCTCGCTGCGCAGTGGCGGCATGGGCAAGCGCCTGTTCCTGGGCATGCTGTTCGCGCTGGGCTTCCTGCTGCTGCAGATGTTCTTCGGGCGCATGGCCGGCGCGCTCAAGTTCGACTACCGCATCGCCTACGCGCTGCCGCCGGTGATCATGCTGGCGGTGTCCGGCTGGCTGTTCAGGCGGCGCTCGAGCTGAGTCCGCGCCGCACGCGGGCTGATGCGGCGGGTGCCGCGCGGATGCTGCCGGGCGCACAAGGCCGAACGCGCCGGTTGCGCTGCCGCCGTCGCGCGCCGGGTCAATGACGGCCGGGCTGCTTGCGGTGATTACCGGTCGGGGAGATGCGGCAGCCGGGTGTTGCCCGGGCGGCCGTGCCGCACCGCGGGAAACCGCAAGTACCGGTTGCCCAGCCGCGCCGCCACGCGCCGAGGTAATGAAGGGTGGGCTGTTTGCGGTGATTACCGGTCGGGGACGTGCACCAGCCGCGTGTTGCTCAGCCGGTCATGCCGCGCCGCAGGGAACCGCAAGTACCGGTTGTCCAGCCGCGCCGCCACGCGCCGAGGTAATGAAGGGTGGGCTGTTTGCGGTGATTACCGGTCGGGGACGTGCACCAGCCGCGTGTTGCTCAGCCGGTCATGCCGCGCCGCAGGGAACCGCAAGTACCGGTTGTCCAGCCGCGCCGCCGCGCGCCGGGGTAATGAAGGGTGGGCTGTTTGCGGTGGTTACCGGTCGGGGACGTGCACCAGCCGCGTGTTGCTCAGCCGGTCATGCCGCGCCGCAGGGAACCGCAAGCACCGGTTGCCCAGCCGCGCCGCCGCGCGCCGGGGTAATGAAGGGTGGGCTGTTTGCGGTGGTTACCGGTCGGGGACGTGCACCAGCCGCGTGTTGCTCAGCCGGTCATGCCGCGCCGCAGGGAACCGCAAGCACCGGTTGCCCAGCCGCGCCGCCGCGCGCCGGGGTAATGAAGGGTGGGCTGTTTGCGGTGGTTACCGGTCGGGGACGTGCACCAGCCGCGTGTTGCTCAGCCGGTCATGCCAGGTCAGCCCGTCCCGATCCACCAGCGCCCACCAGAACCCCAGCCCGCCGCACAGCAGCGACAGCGTGCCCAGCGCATAGCGCTTCCACAGCAGGGCCATTGATGGCGGGCCGTCGGTGCCCTGCACGTACAGCCGCCACGGACGCATGCCCAGGGTCTGCCCGCCGCGCCTCCAGCTGAGCGTCGCGTATCCACCGGCGACCACCCAGCAGCACAGCCACAGCAGCCACTGCAGCGGGCTGTAGGGGGCGATGTTGTGGTGGGTGTTGCCGCCGCTGGCGACCACGTCCAGCAGGGTGAACGGCACGGCGGTGAGCATCCACAGCGCCAGCACCGGCCACAGGTCGTAGAACAGCGCCGCCAGCCGGCGCAGCAGCAGTGGCGAGGGGCGGGGCGGGGCGGCGGAATCGGCGTTCATCGCGCGAGCATACGGGCTGGCGTGCGCGATGTGGATGGGCAGCGGTGCCGGCATTGCCTATCCTGCGCGCCATGACGTCGCCTTCCACCGCCGCCGAACGCCGCCAGCGGGTGATGCAGCTGCCGCCGCCGCGCGAGGCCGATGGCCGCCACATCCAGCGCTTCCTCGATGCGATCTGGGCCGAGCAGGGGCTGGCGCGGGCCACGCTGGACAGCTACCGCAGGGACCTGGAAGGGCTGGCGCGCTGGGCGAACGCACGCGCCGGCGACGCCGCGGGCGCGTCGCCGCCGGGACTGCTGGCCGGCCTCGACCGCGCCGGCCTGTTCGATTACCTGGCATGGCGCACCCGCCACGGCTGGTCGCCGCGCAGCAACGCGCGCCTGCTGTCGGCGCTGCGCGCGTTCTTCGCCGACTGCCTGCGCCGCGGCGAGCGCGACGACGATCCTTCCGCGTTGCTGGAGCCGCCCCGGTTGCCGCGGCCGCTGCCCAAGGCGCTGGCCGAGAGCCAGATCGAGGCGCTGCTGGCGGCGCCGGACATCACCACGCCGGAGGGCCTGCGCGACCGCGCCATGCTGGAACTCATGTATGCCGCCGGTCTGCGTGTGAGCGAGCTGGTCGACCTGCCGGCCAATGCCGTCAACCTGCGCCAGGGCGTGCTGCGGGTGACCGGCAAGGGCAGCAAGGAGCGGCTGGTGCCGCTGGGCGAGGAATCCCGCCACTGGCTGGAGCGCTACCTCGCAGACGCGCGCCCGGCGCTGGCGGCGGGCCGGCCGGTGCAGGCCACGGCCGACGGCCAGGTGCCGCTGTTCCTGACCCGTGCGCAGAAGCCGCTTACCCGGCAGCAGTTCTGGGCGCTGGTGAAAGCCAGCGCGGCGGCGGCCGGTATCGACCCGGCGCGGATCAGTCCGCACGGCCTGCGCCACAGCTTCGCCACCCATCTGCTCAACCACGGCGCCGACCTGCGCGCCCTGCAGATGCTGCTGGGCCACAGCTCCCTGTCCACCACCCAGATCTACACCCTGGTCGCCCGCGAACACCTGCAGAAGCTGCACCGCACCCACCACCCGAGGGGGTGAGGCAGGCCGCTTGCGCGGCACTGCCGCGCGGCCTGCCGAACGCCCGGCCGCGCCAAGCCGAAACAAGGGCGCCGGTACGGACTGCCGCGCCGCCGCGCGCCCGGATCCAACCGCACCCCCGGCCATGTCTCTGACGGCGTCCGTCATCCGTAGCGCAGGCCTGCCTCGCACGCACCAGCGGGGCAGGCCGCAGCGGAGTGCGGGGGCGCCGCGTAGGTGCCGGGCTTGCCCGGCACGGGGTTGAGCATGCGGGGCAAGCCCCGCATCTACCCGAGCGATGCCGCGCCAATGCGGGGCGAGCCCAGCCTCTAGCCGTGCGACCTCGCGCCAGGATGACCTCCGTGCAGGTCCAGGCTGCGCGCGCCGCCATCCCTCGCATGTCCCCTGCGGACGGCGCCACCCCCGCCACCCCTGAACGTCGCCATCGGCGGGGTATGCGAGAATCGCCAGGATTTCCGTCCTTCCCGTTTACCTGGAATCCCCATGCTCCGAATCGCCATCGCCGCGCTGCTGGGCGCGATCAGCCTGACCGCCTGCGCGCAGCCGAAAACGCCCGAAACGACGGCCGCCGCCGCGCCGGCCCGCGCGGACGGCGCGGTCGAGAAGCGGGTGCGCGATGCGCTCCGGCAGCTGGACCCGAATTTCAACCCGGATTACATCGGCGCCGCGCCGTTCGCCGGCTTCCGCGAAGTGGTGGTGTCCGGCCAGGTGCTGTACGTCACCGACGACGGCCGCTACCTGCTGCAGGCCCAGCCCTACGACATCGAAAAGCGCGCGCTGGCCACCAGCGAGGGCCTGCTGGCCCACCGCCGCAAGCTGCTGGCGTCGCTGCCGCATTCGGACCGGATCGTGTTCGCGCCGCCGAATGCCAAGTACACCATCAGCGTGTTTACCGACATCGAGTGCGGGTACTGCCGCAAGCTGCACCAGGACATCGCCGAGCTGAACCGTCAGGGCATCGCCGTCGAGTACCTGGCGTTCCCGCGCATGGGGCTGGGCAGCAAGGACCACACCGACATGGTCTCGGTATGGTGCGCCAGCGACCGCAAGGCGGCGCTGACCGCGGCCAAGTCCGACCGCCCGGTGGAGCCGAAGAACTGCACCAACCCGGTGACCATGCAGTACACCGTCGGCCAGCAGCTGGGCATCAGCGGCACCCCGGCGATCTTCGCCGCCGACGGCACCCAGCTGGGCGGCTACCTGCCGCCGGCGCAGCTCAAGGCCGCGCTGGAGCGGCTGCCCGGCGCCGCCGGCAGCCCCTGATCGGTCGGCCCCGGGGCAGCGCGATGCCGCAGGTGTCGCGCCGCCGTGCTCCCGGCGCAGGGTGGACGGCGCTTGCCAGGCGCGCGGCGCTGCTTGCGCCGCTGCTCCACGCCGGCTGCGCGTCGGCACCGCCCACGTTCCAGGCCCACCGCGTCGCGCTGAGCCGCATCGACCATCCGGCGCCGGCGAAGCTGCCGCGCACGGACATCGGCTGGAAGATGGTGCGGTACCTGCAGGCCGACGGCGAGGCGCAGGAACCGCCCAACTTCGCCGACCGCTTCACCCTGTTCGTGGTCGGCTGCGGCAGCGGGTGCCGCCAGTACGCGCTGATCGACCGCCGCAGCGGCAAGGTCCACCCCGGCCAGGCGCTGAACAACGTCCGCTTCGACTACCGGCGCGACAGCCGGCTGCTGGTGGTCACCCATGCCGAGGGGGCCCGCTCTCCGGACATCGTCGATTACCTGGTCTGGGACGGGGCGCGGTGGCGCCGGGTTGGGCGCGAGGTCGGGCCGGCGCCCGCAGACTAGGCCCTGGCCGACTCCGCGGCCCGGCCGCGGCCGCCGTCGCCGGGCCCGGCCCAAAGCCGGCTCCGGTACAATGGCCGGCCCGACTCCCACCATGGTCTCCCGGACATGATCGTCCTCGAGGGCGCAGCCGCCCTTTCGCCGTTCCGCCGCGAACGTCTTGAATCCCGCCTGCAGTCCATCGCCGCCGATCTGCGCATCACCGGTGCCTGGCACGTCTATTTCACCCAGGCCGCCGATGCCGCGGCCGTCGACCGGGCCACCCTGGGCCGCATCCTGCAGGCCCAGCCGCACCCGGCCGAGGCGGCCGCGGGCACGGTCTCGCGTTACGTGGTGCCGCGCCTGGGCACGCTGTCGCCGTGGTCGAGCAAGGCCACCGAACTGGTGCGCGGCGCCGGCCTGGCGATCCAGCGCGTCGAGCGTGGTACCCGCATCGACCTGGCCGGCTGGCCGTCCGATCCGGCGCAGCAGGCGGCCGTGGCCCGGCTGCTGCACGACCCGATGACGCAGTCGCTGCTGGCCGACATCGCGCAGGCGCGGGCGCTGTTCGACAGCCCGGCGCGCAAGCCGCTGCAGCGCATCGCGCTGGCCGACCTGGAAGGCGCCAACAAGCGCCTGGGCCTGGCCCTGGCCGACGACGAGATCGAGTACCTGCGCCAGCGCTACGGCGAACTCGGCCGCGACCCGTCCGACGTCGAATTGATGATGTTCGCGCAGGCCAATTCCGAGCATTGCCGGCACAAGATCTTCAATGCCAGCTGGACCATCGACGGACAGGCGCAGGAGCGCTCGCTGTTCCGGATGATCAAGCACACCCACCAGCAGACCCCGCAGCACACGCTCAGCGCCTACAGCGACAACGCCGCGGTGATCGAGGGCGAGCCGGCCGCGCGCTACCGCCCGGACCCGGCCACCGGCCGCTACCGCAGCGAAGCGGTGGTGCCCAGTGCGTTCCAGATCAAGGTGGAGACGCACAACCACCCCACCGCGATCGCGCCGTTCCCGGGGGCCTCCACCGGTGCCGGCGGCGAGATCCGCGACGAGGGCGCGACCGGCCGCGGCGGCAAGCCCAAGGCCGGCCTGACCGGCTTCTCGGTCTCGCACCTGCGCATCCCGACCCTGCCGCAGCCGTGGGAGGCGCCGCGCGCGCTGAACCCGCGGATGGCGCCAGCGCTGGACATCATGCTCGACGGCCCGCTCGGCGGCGCCGCGTTCAACAACGAGTTCGGGCGCCCGAACCTGCTGGGCTACTTCCGCAGCTTCGAGCTGCCCGAGGACGGCATCACCCGCGCCTACGACAAGCCGATCATGCTGGCCGGCGGCCTGGGCGCGATCGACCGCGTGCAGGTGGACAAGCTGAAGCTGCAGGATGGCGACATCGTCATCGTGCTGGGCGGCCCGGCGATGCTGATCGGCCTGGGCGGCGGCGCCGCTTCGTCGGTGGCCTCGGGCGAGAGCGCAGAGGACCTGGACTTCGCCAGCGTGCAGCGCGACAACCCGGAAATGGAGCGCCGCTGCCAGGAAGTGATCGACCGCTGCGTGGCCATGGGCGCGGGCAACCCGATCAAGTTCTTCCATGACGTCGGCGCCGGTGGCCTGTCCAACGCCATTCCCGAACTGCTGCACGATTCCGGGGTCGGCGGCGTGATCGACCTGGGCAAGGTGCCGACCGACGATCCCTCGCTGTCGCCGCTGGAACTGTGGTGCAACGAGTCGCAGGAGCGCTACGTGCTGGGCATCCCGGCCGACCGCCTGGCCGAGTTCGCCGCGATCTGCGCGCGCGAGCGCTGCCCGTTCGCCGCGGTCGGCGTGGCCACCGCCGAGGAGCGGCTGGTGGTGGGGTATGGCGCAACGGTTGAAAGTGTCTATGGCAGCGCTGCCGCGACGGATAGCCCCGGCCCGGCGCAGCGCGCCGGGCGTTCGGACGAGCCGCGCGGCAGTGCCGCGCAAGCGGCTCCTCACCCGATCGACCTGCCGATGGACGTGCTGTTCGGCAAGGCGCCGAAGATGCACCGCGACACCGCGCACCCGCCCGCGCCGCGCTGGCCGCAGCTGAAGACCGCCGGCATCGACCTGCACGACGCCGGCCTGCGGGTGCTGTCGCACCCGACCGTGGCGGCCAAGAACTTCCTGGTCACCATCGGCGACCGCAGCGTCGGCGGCCTGACCGCGCGCGAGCAGATGATCGGCCCGTGGCAGCTGCCGATGGCCGATGTCGCCATCACCCTGGCCGGGTTCGACACCTACGCCGGCGAGGCGATGGCGGTGGGCGAGCGCACCCCGCTGGCGCTGCTCAACGCCGCCGCGTCGGCGCGCATGGCGGTGGGCGAGGCGATCACCAACCTGTGCGCCGCGCCGCTGACCTCGCTGGACACGGTCAAGCTGTCGGCCAACTGGATGGCCGCCTGCGGCCACGACGGCGAGGACGCGCTGCTGTACGACGCGGTCCGCGCGGTGGGCATGGAACTGTGCCCGCAGCTGGACATCAGCATCCCGGTGGGCAAGGACTCGCTGTCGATGCAGGCGCAGTGGCAGGCCGATGGCCGCACCGAGAAGTCGGTGTCGCCGGTGTCGCTGGTGATCTCGGCGTTCGCGCCGGTGGTCGACGCGCGCCAGCAGCTGACCCCGCTGCTCGAGCGCGAGGGCGAAAGCGAGCTGTGGCTGATCGGGCTGGGCGCGGGCAAGCAGCGCCTGGGCGGCTCGATCCTGGCGCAGACCCAGGCCGACCACAGCGCCCTGCCGGCGTTCGCCGGTGAAGTGCCGGACCTGGACGACCCGCAGCGCCTGCGCGGCTTCTTCGAACTGATCCGCGATGCACGTGAAGCCGGGCTGCTGCTGGCCTACCATGACCGCAGCGATGGCGGCGCCTTCGCCGCACTGTGCGAGATGTCGTTCGCCTCGCGGCTGGGCCTGGACATCGTGCTCGATGCCTGGGGCGATGACCCGTTCCGCAGCCTGTTCAACGAGGAGCTCGGCGCGGTGGTGCAGATCGCCCGGGAAGACCGCGCCGCGTTCGCCGACCTGGTCGAACGGCATGCCCTGACCGAGTGCGCGCAGCGCATCGCGCGCCCGACCACCGCGCCGGTGGTGCGCGTGCAGCTCGGCGGGCAGAGCCTGGCCGAATGGCGCTGGGAGGAACTGTTCGACGCCTGGTGGTCGGTGACCCACGCCATGCAGAAGCTGCGCGACAACCCCGAGGCGGCCGACCAGGAGCGCGCGGTCGCGCGCAGCTTCAACGCCCCGGGCTGAAGCCGAAGCTGGCGTTCGACCCGGCCGAGGACGTCGCCGCGCCGTTCGTTGCCACCGGGACGCGGCCGAAGGTGGCGATCCTGCGCGAGCAGGGCGTCAACGGCCAGATCGAAATGGCCAATATCTTCGAGCGCGCCGGCTTCGACGCGTTCGACGTGCACATGAGCGACCTGATCGAAGGCCGCGTGCGGCTGGCGGACTTCCGCGGCCTGGCCGCCTGCGGCGGCTTCAGCTACGGCGACGTGCTGGGCGCGGGCCGCGGCTGGGCCACCTCGATCCTGGAACGCCCGGCGCTGCGCGAAGCCTTTGCCGCGTTCTTCGCACGCCCGGACACCTTCGCCCTGGGCGTGTGCAACGGCTGCCAGATGATCAGCCAGCTCAAGGCCATCATCCCCGGCGCGGAGCACTGGCCGACCTTCCTGCGCAACCGCAGCGAGCAGTTCGAGGCCCGCACCGCGCTGCTGGAGGTGGTGGAATCGCCGTCGATCCTGCTGCGCGGCATGGCCGGTTCGCGGCTGCCGGTGGCGGTGGCGCATGGCGAGGGCCGCGCCGCGTTCGACAGCGCGGTGGACCAGGCCGCGGTGGACGTGGCGCTGCGCTACGTCGATGGCGACGGCCGCGCGACCGAACAGTACCCGCTGAACCCGAACGGTTCGCCCGATGGCATTACCGGCCTGACCACCCGCGACGGCCGCGTCACCATCCTGATGCCGCACCCGGAACGCACCCCGCGCACGGTCAACCTGAGCTGGGCGCCGAAGGGCTGGGGCGAGGACGCGCCGTGGCTGCGCATGTTCCGCAACGCGCGGGTGTGGTGCGGCTGAGCGCGCCACGCCATCGCCGGGTCCGTGGCGACACGGGCCCGCGGCGACGCCGCGCCGGCACGCCTGCGGCCGCGGATCGGGCCCGGCGCCGCTGTCGTGCCCGGCACGGCGGATGCGCGCCGCGCTGCCGCGCCACGGCGTACGGGCAGCGGGTACGCGTCGCCACGGGCGACTGCTAGAGTTCGCGGCGTCAGCCTCAGGGGACCGCCGGTCGTGACCACTACCGCACCATCCACGCCACGCCGCACCGGGGACGCCGTGTGCCCTTGCCGGTGATCCTGTTGCCGGTGGGCGTGGACGACGTGGCGCTCGACGCCTGCCTGGCGGCGCTGGAAGCGGCGACACCGGCCGGTACCCCGGTCTGGTTGGCCGACGACGCGCAGGGGGGGCCGCGGGTGCAGGCGGTGATCGAACCGTGGCTGGCGCGTACCCGGTTGCAGGCGGAGTACACCCGGCGCCCGCGTTCGATCGGTGAATCGGCGCACCTGGAACAGATGCTGCAGGCCTGCGGCGATGCCGACGTGGCGGTGCTGGCGCCCGACGCCGTGCCGCTGCCGGGCTGGCTGCAGCAGCTGTCCGACTGCCTGGCGCGCGATGCCTCCATCGCCACCGCCACGCCCTGGAGCAATGCCGGCGAGACCGTGGCCTGGCCGCGCGCCGGCGAACGCAATGCGCTGCCGGCCGATCCGGCGCGGCTGGCGCGCGCCTGCGCGTCGATGCCGCTGCTGCACCCGGAACTGCCCTCGGCGGTCACCCATGCGGTGCTCATACGCGGCAGCGCGCGGCGCCGCGCCGGTGGCCTGGACACGCAGAGCTGCGCCTCCTGGTACGCGGCGCTGGTGGACCTGAGCCTGCGCATGAGCGGGCTGGGCTGGCGCAACGTGCTGTGCGACAACGCCTTCGTCGGCCGCCACGACGAGGGCCGCCCCGCCGACGGCGACATGGAAGTGCTGGGCAACCGCTGGCCGGCCTGGACCGCGCGCCTGGCCGGCTTCCTGATGGACGATCCGCTGCATGGCCATCGCCAGCACCTGCTGCAGTTGTGCGAGCTGGCGGCGCTCCCGGCGCGGCAGCCGGACCTGTTCGGCGACGGTGACGGCGACGGCCCTGGATCGGAGGCGGCGTCGTGAGCGCAGCGATCGCGGTGGTGGTCGTCAGTTACCAGAGCGCGGCGACGCTGGACGAATGCCTGGCGCGGCTGCGCGCCGCGCATGGCGTGGCGCAGATCCGGGTGGTGGACAACGCCTCGGAGGACGGTTCGCTCGGCATCGTCCAGCGGCATGCGCTGGCCGATCCGCGCGTGCGCTTCATCGCCAACCCCGACAACCCCGGCTTCGCCACCGCCTGCAACCAGGGCGCGCGCGACAGCGACGCGCCGTGGCTGGCGTTCGTCAATCCCGACCTGATGGTCGAGGCCGACACGCTGGCGCGGCTGCACGCGCTGGGCCTGCCGCTGGGCGACTGCCTGCTCGGGGTGGAACAGGTGGACGAGCAGGGCCGTGCGGACGCGGCGGTGCGGCGCCGCGATCCCGACTTCGCCGCGATGCTGCGCAACCCGCGGCCGGCGCGCGGCTGGCGCTGGCCGCCGACCCGGCGCAACCGCTGCAGGTGGTGCCGGCGCTGTCCGGCGCGCTGCTGTTGATGCCGCGCGCGCTGTTCGAGCGCATCGGCGGCTGGGACGCCGGCTACCGGCTGCATGCCGAAGACCTGGACCTGTGCCGGCGCGCGCGCCAGGCCGGTGCGACGGTGGCCATCGCCAACGAACTGGCGGTGCTGCACGTGCGCGGCGTCTCCAGCCGCGCGCGGCCGTTCTTCGTCGAGTGGCACAAGCACCGCGGGCTGTGGCGCTATTTCCGCAAGTTCGAGGCGCCGCGCCGCGGCCTGGCGGTGCGCGCCGCGGTGTGGTGCGCGATCTGGGCGCATGCGGCCGCGCAGGTGCCGCGGCTGCTGCTGCGCCGCTGACGGCCCGCCGGCGCCAGCGCCCGGCATTCCCCCTGTTGTCCCGTGCCGCCTGCAAAGCCGCCGTCATTCCGGCGTGGTTCTCTTACGGTCGTGTGCTTTGCTGTGCGCATCCCCGGCAGTGCAACCGGTGCGGCGGTATGACCGCGGCGGCGGAAGTTTGCTGGGTGTTGGCTTGAATTGTGATCTAATTCACAATATTGGGTGATGTCCGATGGCGCAGGAGGCGGGATGCGGTGCGTAGGTGCGGTGCGGATGCGCAGGGGAATGGCCGGGTGAACCCGACGGAGTTGCTCGATGGGTATCGCGAACGTGCCTGTGCCCGGCAATGGCGGGGCTTCCTGCGGGCGATGGCCGCCGAATTCGACCAGGCGCTGCCGGAGGAGGAATCGGCGCGGCTGATGGCGCGTATCGGGCAGCGCTTTGCCGACGCCCATGCGCTGCCACCGGTGGCGACGGTCGAGGCCCTGCAGGCCGCGGTCAACGCGGTGTGGGCGGACTGCGAATGGGGGTGGGCGGCGTTCGAGGAGCGCCCCGACCAGCTGCGCATCGTGCATGCGGCCTCGCCGCTGGCGGCGGCGCTGGGGGGTGGCCGCTGGCACCACGGCTTCCTGGAAGGCGCCTACCGGCACTGGCTGCGTGGCGCCGGCATGCTGGCGGTTCTCGACGTGCGCCACCTGGCCACCGGCAACCGCGACGTTTCGATCTTTGGCGTAGGGCGGGTGTTTTGACGATGCATGGGATGCGTTTGGCATGAGCAGCAGGCAACCGGCGGCGCCGCCGCCGTGCGATGACGACGTGGCGGGCCTGTTCATGAAGCTGGGTGACGGCAAGGGACGGCCGGAGTACCGGCAATTCCCCGAGGCCGCGCTGCCCGCCGCGACGACGCGGCCGGCTGCGCCGGCGGCCATGGAAACCGTGGCCGGCGCGCAACCCGCGCCTGCGGCCGAGCCGCCCGCCACGCCGGCGGACACGCCACTGTCGCAGTTGTTCCGCAGGCTGGCCGACGCCGGCGGGACGATTCCGGACGACAGCCCCCTGGTCCGCTTGCGCGGGCAATAGGAGTGGGGCACCGACGCCACGCAGGACCGCCGTGACAGGCGCTCCGACCGGCAAGGCCGCCCGCAGGGGCGGCACACAGGGGAAATCAATGAGACTTTCAATCAGGCCCGAGGGCTCGCAGGCCCTGGCTCGCCTTGGCTTGGCCGCGCTGGTGCTGGTGGGCGTGCTGCTCATCGCCTTCGTCGTCACCGTGCCGCTGGACGTGACCCAGCAGCTGCTGTTCTCGCTGGCGGTGTTCGGCATCGGCCTGTGCCTGCGGCGCGCCCGCAACCGCACCGTGCCGCTGCTGCTGATGGGGCTGTCGCTGGTCATGTCCAGCCGCTACATGTGGTGGCGGCTGACCGAGACCATGGGCATGGGCAGCGTGGTCGACCTGACCCTGGGCTTCGGCCTGGTGATGGCCGAGGTCTACGCGTTCGTGGTGCTGGTGCTGGGCTACTTCCAGGTGGCCTGGCCGCTGCACCGGCGTTCGCTGCCGCTGCCCGGGGACCAGTCGCTGTGGCCGACGGTGGATGTGTTCATTCCCACCTACAACGAACCGCTGTCGGTGGTGCGCACCACCGTGCTGGCGGCGACGGTGATGGACTGGCCGGCCGGCAAGTTGAAGATCCACCTGCTCGACGACGGCCGCCGCGAGGAATTCCGCGCGTTCTGCGAAGAGGTGGGGGTGAACTACGTCACCCGCACCAACAACAACCACGCCAAGGCCGGCAACATCAACGCGGCCTTGAAGAAGTCCGACGGCGAGTACGTCGCCATCTTCGACTGCGACCACGTGCCGACGCGCTCGTTCCTGCAGATGTCGATGGGCTGGTTCCTGCACGACGCGCGGCTGGCGGTGGTGCAGACGCCGCACTACTTCTTCTCCGCCGACCCGTTCGAGCGCAACCTGGGCACCTTCGGCAAGGTGCCCAACGAGGGCGAGCTGTTCTACGGCCTGCTGCAGGACGGCAACGACGCCTGGAACGCGACCTTCTTCTGCGGCTCGTGCGCGGTGATCCGGCGCGCGCCGCTGGAAGAGGTGGGCGGGGTGGCGGTGGAGACGGTGACCGAGGACGCGCATACCGCCATCCGCCTGCACCGCGCCGGCTACCGCAGCGCCTACATCCCGGTGCCGCAGGCTGCCGGACTGGCGACCGAGAGCCTGTCGGCGCACGTCGGCCAGCGCACCCGCTGGGCGCGCGGCATGGCGCAGATCTTCCGCGTCGACAACCCGATGCTCGGCCGCGGCCTGAGCCTGGTGCAGCGCATCTGCTACACCAACGCGATGCTGCACTTCTTCTACGGGCTGCCGCGCATCATCTTCCTGACCGCGCCGCTGGCGTTCCTGTTCTTCGGCGCGCACGTGATCCATGCCTCGGCGCTGATGATCTTCGCCTATGCGCTGCCGCACCTGGCGCAGGCCAGCCTGACCAACCTGCGCATCCAGGGCGGGCACCGCCACCTGCTGTGGAACGAGGTCTACGAGACCGCGCTGGCCTGGTACATCCTGCGGCCGACGCTGATGGCGGTGATCAACCCACGGCTGGGCAAGTTCAACGTCACCGCCAAGGGCGGCCTGGTCCACGCCAGCTATTTCGACGCGCAGATCGCCCGCCCGTACCTGCTCCTGCTGCTGCTCAACCTGGCCGGGGTGGTCGCTGGCATCGTCCGCCTGGTGATGGCCGACAGCAGCGGCGAGGTCAACACCATCTGGCTCAACCTGGGCTGGACCTTCTACAACATGGTCATGCTCGGCGCGGTCATCGCCACCTGCAGCGAGCAGCGCCAGATCCGCCGCGCACACCGCGTGCCGCTGGAAATGAAGGCGCTGCTGCACCTGCCCGACGGACGCGCGCTGGCCTGCAGCACGGTCGATTTCTCCACCGGCGGCATGGCCATCCGCCTGGACGAGCCGCAGCCGGTGCAGCCCGATACGCCGGTGGAGATCGAACTGCGCCACCGCCAGCGCAGCCAGCGCCTGCCGGCCCTGGTACGCCACGACCGCGACGCGCAGGGGCTGAGCCTGCAGTTCGGCGCGCTGAGCATCGAGCAGGAACGCTGGCTGGTCGCTTCCACCTTCGCCCGCGCCGACATCTGGGTCTCGCTGTGGGGCCGGCACGAGCGCGACACCTTCCTGCGCTCGCTGTCCGACGTGCTCCGCGCCAGCCTGCGCGGCTTCCATCGCCTGGGCCGATTCGTCATCACGAGGGGGCGGCACGACGACGCTGCCCGGCCCGCCCCCGGAGAAACCGCATGAAGCACTGCCTGCACATTCCGCCGACCTCCCACGCGCGTACGCGCGGCGCCTGGCTGGCCTTCACCCTGGCCCTGCTGGCCGGCGCCACCCATGCGCAGACTCCCGCCGCCGCGCCCTCGCCGCCGGGCCTGCAGCCGGAGATCGCCGCCGCGCCCGTGCCGGGCGCGCTGCCGCTGCAGCGCAGCCGCGCCACGCTCAAGCAGCTGGGGCTGGACTATGAAGTGACGCTGCGTGGCGTGCAGGGCACGGCCGGCATCCCGTTCTCGATCCGCGCCGACCAGGTCGTCGACCACGCCGCGCTGCGCCTGAAATACACCTATTCGCCGGCGCTGCTGCCGGACCTGTCGCACCTGCGCGTCACCGTCAACGACGTCACCGTGGCGACGCTGCCGGTGTCGGCCGAGGAGGCCGGGCGCCCGGTCGAGCGCGACGTCGCCATCGATCCGCGCCTGGTGACCGGCTACAACCGCATCAACCTGCAGCTGATCGGCCACTACACGCGCGAGTGCGAGGATCCGGACCACAGCAGCCTGTGGGCCAACATCGACAGCGCCAGCTACCTGGAACTGGGCTGGCTGCCGCTGCCGTTGAGCAACGACCTGGCGCTGCTGCCGGTGCCGTTCTTCGATGCGCGCGACACCCGCCGGCTGGAGCTGCCGTTCGTGTTCGCCGGGCAGCCGGGCAACGGCCAGCTGCAGGCCGCCGGCATCGTGTCGTCGTGGTTCGGGGCGCTGGCCGGCTACCGCGGCGCGCTGTTCCCGGTGTCCACCGGGGTGCTGCCGGCGCGCGGCAATGCGGTGGTCGTGGCGACGCCGCGCAACCTGCCGGCCGGGGTGGCGCCGGTCGAAGTGTCCGGTCCGACGCTGGCGGTGGCCAGCAACCCCAACGATGCCGCCGGCAAGCTGCTGCTGGTGCTGGGCCGCGACGATGCCGAACTGCGCGCGGCGGCCACCGCGCTGGCGCTGGGCGCACCGCTGTCCGGCGCCAGCGCGACCCTGCGCGAGGTCAAGGACGCCACGCCGCGCAAGCCCTACGACGCGCCCAACTGGGTGCCCAGCGACCGCCCCGTGCGGTTCTCCGAACTGGTCCGCAGCACCAGCGAGCTCAACGTGGTCGGTTACAACCCGGACCTGATCCGCATCGGCCTGCAGTTGCCGCCGGACCTGTTCGTGTGGCGCAAGGACGGCATCCCGGTGGACCTGCGCTACCGCTACACCCTGCCCGAAGGCGCGGACAAGTCCGCGCTCAACATCAGCATCAACGATGCCTTCGTCACCACCCTGCCGCTCAACGGCCGCCCGCTGGCGACCTCGGTACCGCGGCAGATGTGGCAGAAGCTGGGTGCGCGCGGCGCGATGCCGATCCGGCAGCCGCTGCTGCTGCCGACCGGGCCGTTGTCGGCCAGCAGCCAGCTGCGCTTCCATTTCTTCTTCGACCGCCCGCGCGCGGAGGAATGCAAGAACACCTTCCCGGACGTGTCGGCCGCGATCGACGACGCGTCCACCATCGACCTCAGCGGTTTCGCGCACTACATGGCGATGCCCAACCTGGCCGCCTTCGGCAACGCCGGCTTCCCGTTCACGCGCATGGCCGACCTGGCTGACAGCGCGCTGGTGATGCCGGACAACGCCAGCGGTGACGACGTGGCCAACGCGCTGGCGCTGCTCGGCCGCATGGGTGCCTCGACCGGCTATCCGGCGCTGCGCACGCGCGTCATCCAGGCGCGCCAGGTCGACGAACACGCCGACCAGGATCTGCTGGTGCTCGGTTCGCGCCGCAACCAGCCGCTGTTCGCGCGCTGGGCCGCGGCGATGCCGGTCGGCGACGCCGCGCAGGCCCGCCGCTTCGGCCTGTCCGACTGGCTGTTCGACAAGCTGCCGGCGTTCCTGTCGCCCGACGCGCGGCGTACCGACCTGCCGACCGTGGCCGAGGTCGGCGTGCGCCCGGCGCCGGGCGACGTGCTGCTGCAGGGCTTCGAATCGCCGCTGCGCAAGGGCCGCAGCGTGGTGGCGTTGATGGCCGACGAACCGGCCCACGTCAACCGCCTGTTCGAGGCCTGGTTCGATCCCGAGCGCCTGCGCCAGTTCCAGGGCAGCGTGGTGCTGCTGCAGGGCGACAAGGTGCGCAGCCTGGCCGGCAACCAGACCTACTACGTCGGCGAGCTGCCGCCGCTGCTGGCGCTGCGCTGGTTCTTCGCCCATCACCCGCTGTGGATGGCGCTGGGCGTGGGCCTGGTGTGCCTGCTGTTGGCGATGCTGGCCGCCTGGCTGCTGCGGCGCCATGCGCGTGCGCGCCTGAAGGTGGCGGGCTGAGCATGGCGCCGGCTGCCGCGCGCATGCTGTCCCGGCGCGACCTGCTCGGGCTGATCGCCGCGGCCGCGGCGGTCGCGGCCTGCCCGCTGCGGGCGGCGACCGCCTGCGGCGTGGCGTGGCGCGACTGGCAGGGCTTCGTGCAGCGGCACCTGCAGGACGACGGGCGGATCATCGATTTCTCACACCCGGACCAGCGCAGCACCTCCGAGTCGCAGTCCTATGCGCTGTTCTTCGCGCTGGTGGACAACAACCCGGTGTTGTTCGACCGCATCCTGGCGTGGACCCGCCGCCACCTGTGCGGCGGACGCCCGGACCTCAACCTGCCGGCGTGGCTGTGGGGGCGCGCCGCTGACGGGCAGTGGCGCGTGCTCGACGCCAATACCGCGTCCGATGGCGAGCTGTGGATCGCCTATGCGCTGCTCGAGGCCGGGCGCCTGTGGAACCGCCCCGGGCTGGCCCAGGCCGGCCGCCAGGTGCTGGCGCTGATGCGCACGGCCGAGGTGGTCGAGCTGCCGGGCTTCGGGCCGATGCTGCTGCCCGGCAACCGCGGCTTCGTGCAGCGCGACCGCTGGCTGCTCAATCCCAGCTACCTGCCGCTGTTCGTGCTGCGCCGGTTCGCGATGGTCGACCCGCGCGGCCCGTGGGCGCGGCTGGCCGAGCGCAGCGTGGCGCTGCTGCGCGCGGCAGCGCCGGTCGGCTTCGCGCCGGACTGGATCGCCTGGAACGGCACCGCGTTCGTGACCGACCCGGGCAAGGGCGCGGTCGGCAGCTACGACGCCATCCGCTGTTACCTGTGGGCCGGCATGACCGACCCCGGCGAACCGCTGCGGCGGCGCCTGCTCGACGCCCTGCCGGGGCCGGCCCGGCTGCTGCGCGCGCGCGGCGGCTTCGCCGAGAAGATCCAGACCCGCAGCGGTTCCGCCGACGGCGCCGCGCCGGCCGGCTTCTGCGCCGCGCTGCTGCCGTACCTGTCGGCGCTGGGCCAGAGCGCCATGGCGAATGCGCAGGCCAGCCGCATTCCCGCGCCAGGCCCCGCCGCCGACGCCCTTGGCTACTACGACCGCGCCCTGGTGTTGTTCGGGCGCGGCTGGATGGACCGCCGTTTCCGTTTCGCTGCCGACGGGCGCCTGATGCCCGCGTGGAGTACGACATGTTCCGCAAAAACCTGAAACCGCTGTACCTGCTCGGCCTGTGCGTATTGACCGCGCCGGCCTGGAGCCAGAACGCCGCCTCCACCCGGCAGCTGGTCAACCAGGGCAACTACTGGCTCGACCAGGGCCGCGAGGACCTGGCCGCCGATGCCTGGCGCAAGCTGCTGGCGGCCGACCCGGCGCAGCCCGACGCGCTGCTCGGGCTGGGCCTGATCGACCTCAACCAGGGACGTCGCGCGGAAGCGCAGCGGCGCCTGCAGCAACTGCAGTCGCGGCATCCGTCGGCGGCGCAGACCGCGCGGCTGCGTGCGGCGCTGGCGGGCGGCGGCAGCGCCGCCGGCGGTTCGCTGCAGGCGGCGCGCAGCGCGGCGGCGGCCGGTCGTTATGCCGAAGCGGTCAAGGCCTATGACGAGGCCTTCGGCGCCGGTGGGCCGCCGGATACGCTCGCGCTGGAGTACTACCAGGTGCTGGCCGGCACCCAGGACGGCTGGACGCGGGCGCGCGACGGCCTGCGCCGGCGGGTCGCCGCCGAGCCCGACAACGCTGCCGCCGCGCTGGCCCTGGCGCAGGTGCTGACCTACCGCGAGCCGGGCCGGCGCGAGGGCATCGCCCAGCTCAGAACGCTCAGCCAGCGCCCGGATACCGCCGGGCCGGCACGCAGCGCCTGGCGCCAGGCGCTGCTGTGGCTCAACGCCACCCGGGCCGACGCGCCGCTGTTCCAGGCGTTCCTGGAGCTGCAGCCGGACGACCGCGAGATCGCCGCGCGCCAGGCCCAGCTGCGCGACCAGGCGATGCGTGCCGAGCCCGCGCCGGACCCGAACCAGCGGCTGCTGGGCGAGGGTTTCCGCGCCCTGCAGGGCGGCACCCTTGACGTCGCCGAGGCGCGCTTCGCGCAGGTGCTGCGGGCGCAGCCGAAGAACACCGAGGCGATGGGCGGGCTGGGCTCGGTGCGGCTGCGCCAGGAGCGGTTCGGCGAAGCCGCCGAACTGTTGCGCCCGGCGGCCGCGGCCAATGGCAAATGGCGCGGTGCGGCCAACGCCGCCCGCTACTGGCAGACCCTGCAGGAAGTGCGGCGGCAGCCGGGAACCGACGCGGCGGCGAAGGTCCGCGAAGCCATCGCGCTGCAGCCTTCCGAACCCACCGGGTACGTGCTGCTGGGCGACCTGCTGGGCGCCGGTGATGCCGCCGCGGCCGAGACGAGCTACCGCAAGGCGCTGGAACTGGATGCCGGCAACGCCGGCGCGCTGCAGGGGCTGGGCACGCTGCTCGGCCGGCTGGGCCGCGCCGACGAAGCCGCCGTAATGTTCGAGCGGCTCACGCCCGAGCAGCAGGAACGTGCCGGCGGCGCCGCGGTGCTGCGTGCCACCCTGGCGCGCGCACGCGCGCAGCAGGCGATCGCGTCGGGCAGCCTGGAAATGGCGCAGATCGAACTGGAGGATGCGGTGCTGCAGCAGCCGCGCGATCCCTGGCTGCGGCTGGAACTGGCGCGTCTTTACCAGCGCCTGGGGCGCCCGGACCAGGCCGACGGCATCATGGCCGGCCTGCGCGCGCAGGACGCGGATGCGCCGCAGTCGCTGTTCGCGCAGGCGTTGTTCGCCCGCGAACGCAACGACTGGAATGGTGCCTGGGCGCTGCTCGAGCGCATCCCCGCGGCAGCGCGCGATGCCGAGATGCGCGCGTTGCACGACACCGTCTGGGTGCAGCTGCAGGCCGCGCAGGCGCGCACCCTGATGCAGGGCAACCGCGTCGGCGAGGCGCAGCTGCTGCTGGCCCGCGCCGAGTCGGCGCTGGGCGAACGCATCGACCAGCCCGGCATCGCCGCCGCCCTGGCCGGCGCCTACGCCGACATCGGCAGCCAGCAGCGCGCGCTGGCGCTGGCGCAGCGGCTGATGCAGGGCAACCCGGACGTGGACAACCGCCTGCAGTACGGCGAGGTGCTGCTGCGCGCGCGCCAGGACGCCGAGCTGGCGGCCCTGCTGCGGCAACTGGGCGATGCCAGCCTGGACCCGGCGCAACGCAGGCGCCTGCAGGCCCTGCGCAGCGGCTACGTGCTGCGCCAGGTCGATGCGCTGCGCGAGCTCGGCAACCTGGAGGGCGCCTACGACGTGCTGGCGCCGGTGCTGGCGCAGCAGCCGCAGGATCCGCAGACCATCGCCGCGCTGGCGCGCCTGTACGCCGCCGCCGACGACCACGGCCAGGCGCTGGCGCTGTACCAGCAGTTGCTGCAGCTGGCGCCGGGCGATGTCGATGCGATGCTGGCCGCGGCCGGCAGTGCCGCGGCAATGCGCGACCTCGGCACCGCCGAGCACTACCTGGAACAGGCGCTGGCACGCGCGCCGCAATCGCCGGAGGTGCTGGCCGCGGCCGGGCGGGTCTACCGTGCGGCGGGCAAGAACCGCCGCGCCGAGAGCTACTTCAAGGCCGCCATCGCCGCCGCCGCGCGCGGCGCGGGGCAGCCGGACAACGGTTATCCGCACGCCAGCACCGCGCTGGCCGGCGCCGGCCGTGCCTTCAATCCCTTCGCCGGGATCACCCGCGGCAACACCCGGCCGGCCGCGCTGCGCGCCGATCCGGCGCCGCTGCCGGCCAGCGTCGCCGCGCTTGCCGCCACGCCGCCGGCCACCGCCAGGCTGCCGCCCGCGCAGGTCGACGCCGACGGCCTGCCGGCCCCGGTGCTGGCAACGTCCGCCATGCCCGCGGTGCCCGCCGCGGCCATCCCGGCACCGCGTCGTGGCGCGGCGCCGGCCGCACCGGCCGGCATGTCGCCGGCCCCGGTCCGCGGGGTGATCGACGAACTGCGCGAACTGCGCGCCGACAGCAGCAGCGCGCTGGCCGCCGGCGCCGCCTACCGCAACCGTGACGGCGAAGCCGGGCTGGGCCAGCTGGCCGACCTGCAGGTGCCGCTGCAGGCCCGTTTCGGCGTCGGCGACGGCAAGCTGCAGGTGGCGGTGACGCCGACGGTGCTGGACGCCGGCCGGGTCGACGACGCCTATGCCTCGGCCAGCCGCTTCGGCGCCGGTCCGCAGCTGGCGTTGTCCGGGGCCTTGGCCGCCGACCGCGCCCCGGTCGACGACCTGGTCGGCTCGTCGCTGTACCAGGCGCTGCTGACCAACGGCGCCACCACCGCGACCCGCAACCTGATCTACGAACGCGCGCTGGACAGCGGCCGCTACCAGGAGCTGTTCAACCAGACCGACGCCACCCTCACCGCGGCCGAACGCCGCAAGGCCACGCTGGAGCTGCTGTACGCCGATCCGCTGCCGGACTACATGCTGGGCCGCGACCTCGGCAACACCCCGATCGCCGATATCGCCCGGCAGGTGCTGGGCAGCACCGCGCTGCTGCGCGGGCTCAGTGCCGCCGAGCAGGCGCAACTCAAGGCACTGGCCGGAGGCAGCAGCGCCGCGCAGACGCCGCTGGCGTTCCAGGACACGCTGTATGCGATGGTGGCCAACGCCGCCGGCGCGCGCCGGCTGGGTTCGCAGGACGCCAGTGGCGCCGGGCTGTCGGTGGGCTTCGAACAGGGCGGCTTCCACGCTGACGTCGGCACCACCCCGCTGGGCTTCGGCGAAACCGGCATCGTCGGCGGGGTCGGCTACCGCGGCCGCGTCGGCGATACCCTGACCTGGTCGGGCGAGGCCTCGCGGCGCGCGGTGACCGACAGCCTGCTGTCCTTCGCCGGCGTCAGCGACGCCCGCAACGGCCTGCAATGGGGCGGGGTGACCGCGACCGGCGCGCGCATGGCCGCGACCGTGGACAACGGCCTGCTCGGCGGCTACGCCAGCCTGGCGTGGCACCGCCTGCAGGGCACCCACGTGGCCGGCAACGACCGCCAGGAACTGGGCGCCGGCGTCTACGTGCACGCACTGGAAACGGCGAACCAGTCGCTGACCGCGGGCCTGAACCTGACCGCGATGCAGTACGACCGCAACCTCAGCGGCTTCACCTACGGCCATGGCGGCTACTTCAGCCCGCAGCGCTACGTGGACGTGGGCGTGCCGCTGCACTGGAACGGGCGCAGCGCCGCGCAGCGGCTGGCCTGGCAGGTCGACGCCAGCGTCGGCGTGCAGAGCTTCAAGGAAGATCCGGCGGACTATTTCCCGCTGGACCCGGCGATGCAGCAGGCGGCCTACGACGCCGCGTCGCTGGCCGCGCTGCTGGGCCTGACCCCGCGCTATGTCGAACCGGTCTACAGCGGCCAGACCAAGACCGGGGTGTCCTACAACCTGAGCGCGGCGGCCGAATGGCAGTTGTCCACCCAGCTGTTCCTGGGCGGGCGCATGGAGTTCAACAACGCCCGCGACTACCGCCAGTTCGGCACCAACGTGTACCTGCGCTTCCTCCTCGACCGCCTGGGCGCGGGCCTGGGCCGGCAGCCGCAGCCGCTGCGCTCGCCCTACGCCGCGGACGAATGACCGCTGCCCGCGTGCCCGGCCCCGGCCGGGCCCGCGGCCCGCGGGCAGGGGAGGCCGCCGCGGCGGCGGCCCCGGGCCGGGACCGGAGGCGGCGCATAATGCGCGCATGATCATCCAGTCCCTGCTCGATACCGACCTCTACAAGTTCACGATGATGCAGGCGGTGCTGCACCAGCACCCCGGGGCCATCGTCCAGTACCGTTTCAAGTGCCGCACCCCCGGCATCGACCTGGCCCGCCACCTGGACCAGATCAACGCCGAGATCGACCACCTGTGCAGCCTGCGCTTCGCCGCCGACGAGGTGGACTACATGCGCCAGCTGCGCTTCGTGAAGCCGGATTTCGCCGATTTCCTCGGCCTGTTCCACCTGGACCGCAAGTACATCGACCTGCGCGCCTCGGCCAGCGTGCCCGGCGAGATCGAGCTGGACATCACCGGCCCGTGGCTGCACACCATCCTGTTCGAGGTGCCGCTGCTGGCGATCATCAACGAGGTCTGGTTCCGCAATACCAGTACCCCGGATTTCGCCGAGGGCGAGCGCCGCCTGCGCGCCAAGACCGCGCTGCTGCGCGATACCCCGGGCTTCGGCAACTGCCGCATCGCCGACTACGGTACCCGCCGCCGGTACTCGCGCGACTGGCACGCGCACATGCTGCCGCTGCTGCGCGATGCGCTGGGTGCCCAGTACGTGGGCACCAGCAACGTGTATTTCGCCCGCCGCTACGGCATGACCCCGCACGGCACGATGGCGCACGAGTACCTGCAGGCGTTCCAGGCGCTGGGCCCGCGGCTGCGCGACTCGCAGGTGGCTGCGCTGGAATCGTGGGCCCGCGAATACCGCGGCGACCTCGGCATCGCGCTGTCCGACGTGGTCGGGCTGGATGCCTTCCTGCGCGATTTCGACATGTATTTCTGCAAGCTGTTCGACGGCGTGCGCCACGACTCTGGCGACCCGTTCGCATGGGGCGACCGCATGCTGGCGCACTTCAAGGCCAACCGCGCCGATCCTTCCAGCAAGATCCTGGTGTTCAGCGATGGCCTGAACATCGAGAAAGTGATGCGGCTGTACGACTACTTCCGCGACCGCTGCC
Source organism: Stenotrophomonas acidaminiphila (assembly GCA_002951995.1). Taxonomy (NCBI): domain Bacteria; kingdom Pseudomonadati; phylum Pseudomonadota; class Gammaproteobacteria; order Lysobacterales; family Lysobacteraceae; genus Stenotrophomonas; species Stenotrophomonas acidaminiphila. The sequence goes on along the minus strand of CP019797.1, from coordinate 3,003,476 downwards.
AGGTGGCCTTCGGCGTGGGTACCCACCTGACCAACGACCTGGGGCCGACCCCGCTGAACATCGTCATCAAGATGGTCCGCTGCAACGGTCAACCGGTGGCCAAGCTCAGCGATTCGCCGGGCAAAAGCATGTGCGACGACCCGGGGTACCTGGCCTATCTGCGGCAGGTGTTCGGCCTGCCCCGGCGCCCTGAGAACCGCAGCGGCGCGGGGCCCGGCGGCCCTGCGGGGGCATGCGCGGCCGGTGCGCGTGAGGCGGGCCGTGAGCGAGTGACATTGAGCCGGCGGCCCGCACGGGGTTAATGTGACAACGGTCAAGGATTCCCGCGAGGGATGGGGGACGCGGCGCGGCGACCTGCAAACTGGCCGCTGACTGGGAAACGATTTGAAGATGATTTCACTCGCCATCGACGGTCTGCAGCACGAACTCACCCATCTGCGCGCGGGTGGGGTGTACTGGATCGCCTGCGCCGATGCGGGCCACGCCGACCTGTTCGCCGCCGGCGTCCTGGCCGGCGCGGATGCCGTGCCGCTGGCGGTGGTGGCCGCGCTCGGGCGCTCCCCCGCATCGATGGTGGCGCCGCTGGCGGTCCACCAGGGGCCGGCGCGGATCCGCCTGCATGAAGCGGCGGTGGCCGACCTGGCGCCGGCGGTCCGCGCACTGCCGGCCGAGCTGGCGCGCTGCGCCGCCGCACGCCGTACCCTGTGCGTGGTGAAGGTGCCGGCGATCGCGCTCGAGGGCCTGCACGGCCCGCACCTCGCGCGCTGGTGCAGGCAACTGCACGACTGGGCCGCCGCCGGCAGCCACTGCGTACTGCTGCTGTGCCATGGCGAGGTGGCCACGCTGGCGCCGCGCCTGCTGCCGCTCAACCCGCTGTGCAGTGGCGTTGCCCAGCTGTACCCGCACCGCGGCGCGCTGCAATACCTGGTCCACTACTGGAGCAACGCCGAGGGCGTGTTCGCGCATCGCGATTTCGAGGCCCGCTGGCAGGGCTTCCGGCTCGGCGTGCTCGGCGCCGGCGACGGCGCGATGGCGGCGGCGCTGGCGCAGGAAGGCGGCGACCGCTTCCTCTACCTGGCGCAGGCCGACGCGCTGGAGGGCGCACCGCCGTTCTCCGCCGCCTGGCGCCTGTTCGAGAACTGGTCGGCGCTGGTCGCCGCGGCGCTGCAGGCGCAGGCGGCCACGGTGGTGCTGGCGATCGCCGAGAACGCCGATGTCGATGCCTTGGCGCGCATCGTGTTCCAGCTGCGCAGCGAGCGCGGCAACGGCCTGAAGCTGGTGGTGCGCGAGATGCAGCCCTGCCTGCGCTATGCCGACGAACGCCTGCTGCTGGAGTCCGGCGCCAGCCTGGTGGCGCCGGCCAACCTGCCGCTGGCGCGTTTCCTGACCCTGCTGGAAACGATCCAGGGCCAGCTCTGGCAGGGGCGCCTGCCGCAGGATCCGGAACGGCTGATCCGCCTGCACCGGCCGCCGGACGTTGGTGGCATCGTCACCCCGGCGCAGTTCCGGCAGCTGGCCGGCGAACTGCTCGAGCAGGGCGGTGGCGCGGTGGAAAGCGCGGTGCTGGTGCTGCAGCCGGTCGCCGGGCTGAGCCCGGTGCATGCGCTGCAGCAGCTGCAGATGCGCCGCCGCGGCGATTTCGCCTGCATGTACGCCGGCCAGGTGTGGCTGTTCCTGTTCGCCTGCCGCGGCGACGGTATCGAGCGCGCGCTGGGCAACCTGTTCCGGCTGCCCTGGCGGGAACTGTTCGATGGCTACGAGCGCCAGGCCGGGCACGACGTCGCCGCCATGAGCGCGGCCGGCGGCGGGCTTGCCGCGCCGCCGCCGCTGCAGGCGCCGCCGGTGCCGCCGGCACCCGCGGCGTCATGGACGGCGCCGCGGCCGATCCGCCTGGGAGGGGAAGGATGAACGACCAACAGGTATGGAGCCTGGTGGCCGCGTGTGCGCTGGTGATGATTCCGCTGGGCGTGATGCTCGGGACGATCCTGCGCGCGCTGCGCGCGCGCCTGCGCCGCGGCCTGCCACCGCGCTACCTCAAGCGGGTCGGCGAGCGCCGCCGCCAGGATGCGCCGCGGGGGCCGGCATGAGCGAGGCCCGCACCGCCGCCGCCGCGACCGCCACGCCGCACGCGTGGCCGGACCTGCGCGGCTGGAACCTGTACTTCCTGTCCAAGGTGATCCTCGCCTGGATGGGCGCGCTGGACCTGCACATCCTGCCCAACCTGCTGCTGCTGGCGGCGCTGCTGGTGCCGCTGCCGTGGCGCGGCGCGCGCATCGCGCGCACCGTGGTCGCGGTTCCGGTGGCGGTGGCGCTGTACTACCAGGACACCTGGTGGCCGCCGTTCGAGCGCCTGCTGGCGCAGCCCGGCGTGCTGGATTTCTCCGCCTCGTACTGGCTGGAGCTGCTGGGGCGCTTCATCAACTGGCAGATGGTCGCGCTGCTGGCGCTGCTGGTCTGCGGCTACCTGCTGCTCAAGCCGTGGCTGCGGGTCACCACGCTCAGCGTGCTGGGGATGCTGGGCATGGCGGCGATGGCGCTGCCGCTGCCGGCCGGGCTGCAGTCCGCCGGCGGTGGCGATGCCGGCGCGGCGCAGGGCGCCGGCGGGGCCGGTGCGGCCGCGCGCGGCGGCCCGGCCAACAACCAGACCCTGGACGCCTACCTGGCCGGCTTCTACCAGCAGCAGGCCGGGCTGAAGACCGCCTTCCCGCCGGCCCACGGCGGCACCCCCTTCGACGTGATCGTGCTCAACATCTGCTCGTTGGCCTGGAGCGACCTGGAGGAAGTGGGGCTGCGCCAGAACCCGCTGTTCGACGGCATGGACGTGGTGTTCGACGCGTTCAACTCGGCCACCTCCTACAGCGGCCCGGCGGCTATCCGCCTGCTGCGCGCCAGCTGCGGCCAGACCTCGCACACCGCGCTGTTCGACCCGGTACCGGCGCAGTGCCAGCTGTTCGCCAACCTGCAGGCGCTGGGGTTCCAGAACGAGCTGGCGATGAACCACGACGGCCACTTCGACGATTTCATCGGCGACCTCACCCGCTACGGCGGGCTGGCGGCCACGCCGCTGCCGATCGAGGGATATCCGCGCGCGCTGATCGCCTTCGACAAGTCGCCGCTGCGCCGTGACGGCGACGTGCTGGGCGGCTGGCTCAAGCAGCGCCAGGCCGCCTCCAGCGCGCAGGTGGCGCTGTTCTACAACACGATCTCGCTGCATGACGGCAACCGCATCGTCGGTGCCGACGGGCGCGCGATGGCCAGCGACTACAAGGCGCGCGCGCAGATGGTGCTGGGCGACCTGCAGGGGTTCATCGACGCGCTGGAGAAGAACGGACGCCGCGCGATGGTGGTGGTGGTGCCCGAGCACGGTGCGGCGCTGCACGGCGACCGCATGCAGATCCCGGGCATGCGCGAAATCCCCAGCCCGTCCATCACCCACGTCCCGGTGGGGGTGAAGCTGGTCGGCATGGGCATCCCGGCCGCGGCCGGTCCGCGCCACGTCACCGCCCCGAGCAGCTACCTGGCGCTGTCCGAACTGGTGGCGCGCATCTATGCGCTCAACGCCCAGGCCAGCGCCGACGAGCGCAACTGGGACGGCCTGCTGCAGGGGCTGCCGACGACCCCGTCGGTGTCGGAGAACGAAGGCGCCAAGGTGATGGAGTACGACGGCAAGCCGTGGCTGCAGCTCAAGGGCAGCCCGACGTGGACCCCTTATCCGGAGGACAAGCCATGACCAGCAACCGGCTGCCGGCGGGCCTGACCTCGGAACTGGACGACATCGACGTGCTGCGCGCGCACCTGCAGATGCCGGAGCTGCCGTACCTGGACTTCTCCGCGCAGCGCGCGCGGTCGCAGGCGCTTGCGCGCTGGCCGTTGTTCGCCGAGCTGGCGGCGGAGCCGCGGCGATGAGTACCACGCTGTCACTGCAGGGCGTGCGCGGTGGCGTCGGGGTGACGACGATGATCGCCGCGCTCGGCCATGCCCTGCATGCGCAGGGCGAGCGCGTGCTGCTGGTCGAGTGCACCCCCGACCATCTGCTCGGCCTGCACCTGGGCCTGCCCGCCGCCGAGGCGCGCGGCTGGGCGCGGGCCTGGCTGGACGATGGCGACTGGCGCGAGGCGGCGTTCGAAGCGCTGCCCGGGCTGGCGCTGCTGCCGTACGGGTGCGCCAGCGACGCCGAGGTGGCCACCATCGAGGAGCGGCTGCGGCGTACGCCGCGGTTCTGGGCCGAGCGCCTGCCGCTGCTGGCCGCGCAGTTCGACTGGATCCTGTTCGACCTGCCGCAGCGGCTGCAAGCGCACGTCGACACGGTCAATCAGCACGCCGCCTGCGCGCTGCCGCTGCGGCTGGCGACGGTGGACCCGGGCTGCCACGTGCTGCTGCAGCGGCGCGCACACGATGCGCGCCGGCTGCTGTGCAACCGCTACGACCCGGCGCTGGCGGTGCAGCGCGATCTGATGCAGCTGTGGATCGACGGCGGTCCGCCGCTGGTGCCGCAACCGCTGCACGAGGACGCCAACGTGGCGGCCGCGCTGGCACGCAAGCGGCCCCTGGGCGCCGACCCCGATGGCGCGCAGGCGGTGGCCGATGTCGCCAGCCTGGCGGTGTGGTGCCTGGCCGAGCGCGGACGCCTGCGCGCGCGCGCGGGACGGACGCCATGAGGCCGCGCCGCATGCGCTACCTGCGCTGGCCGCAACTGCGCGAGGCTGCGCGGGCGCCGCTGCCGACGCTGTGGCTGCTGTGGCTGCTGCAGGCCATGGGCTGGGCGCTGCTGCGGCTGGAAGGGCCGGCGTGGCAGGCACTGGCGCCGCGCCTGCCCGATGCCTTCCCGCAGCTGCGGGTCTACCGCCGCTGGCGCTTCGGCGACCCGCTGCGGATGCTGATCCAGGCCGGCTGGCTGCTGCTGGTGCGCATCACCCCGCAGACCTCGCATCGCCGCCACCGGCTGGCGGCGGCCCGGCGCCGCCATGTCGCCGGCCTGCGCGGCGCCGCCGACCGCGGCTGGCGGCGGTACCTGGACACGATGCGTGGCCTGCCGCGACGGGTCTGGAACAGCGCCGCGTGGCAGCGCGCGCGCATGACCCTGGGCGCGCTGTCCAGGCGCACGCGGCGGTGGCTGACGTACGGCGTCGGCGTGGCCACGCTGGGCCTGGCGCTGCTGTGCGTCACCCAGCCGTTCAGCTATTTCGCGCAGTTCGTGTTCGTGCTGCTGCTGTGGGGCATCGCGCTGCTGGTGCGGCGCATGCCGGGGCGCTACGCCACGCTGATCCTGGTGGTGCTGTCGATCACCGTGTCGTGCCGCTACCTGTGGTGGCGCTACACCGCCACGCTCAACTGGAACAACGATTTCGACCTGGCCTGCGGCGTGGTCCTGCTCGCGGCCGAGACCTATTCGTGGCTGGTGCTGATGCTGGGCTACGTGCAGGTGGCGTGGCCGCTGCAGCGCAAGCCTTCGGCGCTGCCGGCCGATCCGCGCGACTGGCCGACCGTGGACGTGCTGATCCCCACCTACAACGAGGAACTGTCGCTGGTGCGGCACACCGTGAATGCGGCGCTGGGCCTGGACTGGCCGGCGGACAAGCTGCGCATCCACCTGCTCGATGACGGCAGGCGCCCGGAGTTCCGCGCGTTCGCCGCCCAGGCCGGGGTCAACTACATCACCCGCAGCGACAACCGCCACGCCAAGGCCGGCAACCTCAACCATGCGCTGACCCAGCTCGACGGCGAGCTGGTGGCGATCTTCGACTGCGACCACCTGCCGGTGCGTTCGTTCCTGCAGGTCACCACCGGCTGGTTCCTGCGCGATGCGAAGCTGGCGCTGGTACAGACCCCGCACCACTTCTTCTCGCCGGACCCGTTCGAGCGCAACCTGCGTGTGTTCCGCCGCGACCCCAACGAGGGCGAGCTGTTCTACGGCCTGGTGCAGGACGGCAACGACCTGTGGAACGCGGCGTTCTTCTGCGGTTCGTGCGCGGTGCTGCGGCGCGCGGCGATCGACGATATCGGCGGCTTCGCCACCGAAACCGTCACCGAGGATGCGCACACCGCGCTGCGCCTGCACCGCAACGGCTGGAACTCGGCCTACCTGCGCATTCCGCAGGCCGCGGGCCTGGCCACCGACAGCCTTGGCGCCCACGTCAACCAGCGCATCCGCTGGGCGCGCGGCATGGTGCAGATCTTCCGCATCGACAACCCGCTGCTGGGCAAGGGCCTGAGCCTGTTCCAGCGCTTCTGCTACGCCAACGCGATGCTGCACTTCCTGGCCGGCATCCCGCGGCTGGTGTTCCTGACCGCACCGCTGGCGTTCCTGCTGCTGCACGTCTACATCATCTACGCGCCGGCGGTGGCGATCCTGCTGTTCGTGCTGCCGCACATGGCGCACGCCAACCTGACCAACTCGCGGATCCAGGGGCAGTGGCGCCGGCCGTTCTGGGGCGAGGTCTACGAGACCGTGCTGGCCTGGTACATCGCGCGGCCGACCACGGTGGCGCTGTTCAGCCCGGCCAAGGGCAAGTTCAACGTCACCGAGAAGGGTGGCACCCAGGCCGGCGACCGCTTCGACTGGAAGGTGGCCCAGCCCTACCTGGTGCTGGCGCTGCTCAACGTCGCCGGGCTCGGGTTCGCGGTGTGGCGCTTCCTGCACGGCCCGGCCGACGAGCGCGGCACGGTGATCGTCAGTTCGCTGTGGGTGCTGTACAACCTGCTCATCGTCGGCGGCGCCCTGGCGGTGGCCGCCGAAGTGCAGCAGGTGCGCCGTACCCATCGCGTCAGCCAGCGCCTGCCGATGGCGCTGCGCCTGCCCGACGGGCGCACCCTGCGCGGGGTCATGCACGACTATTCCAACGACGGTGTCGGCCTGGAGCTGGCGCGCGCGCCCGCGCAGGAACTCGCCGCCGGCACCGCGGTGACCCTGCTACTCGGCCGCGGCCGCCGCGAGTTCGCGTTCGCCGCGGTGGTCCAGCGCAGCGTCGGCGCGCGCCTGGGCCTGCTGCTGCGGTTCGACGACGAATCGCAGCGGGTGGAGTTCGTGCAGTGCACCTTCGCCCGCGCCGATGCCTGGCTGGACTGGCACGCCGGCTACCAGCCGATGAGCCTGCCGCGCAGCCTGTGGAGCGTGATCAAGCTCGGCTGGCAGGGCTACCGCCGGATCGGCGATTTCGCGCCGATCGATCTCGACCGGCCGATGCACTGGAGCCGCCGCGCAATGCGCTGGGTGGCCAGTTTCGCGCCGCAACGTCCGCTTCCTTCCTACCCGGCTGACCCAGCCGCTGACCCGGGGCTTCGTCCATGAGCATTTCCACTTCGCTGCGCTGGTTGCTGCTGCCGCTGTTGGCGCTGCCGGTCGCCAATGGTTCCAGTGCGCCGCAGGCGGCAACGGCGGCCGCCGCCCCGGTCGCCGATGCCACGCCAGCGCCCGGCGCCGCCGCGATCACGCCGCCGTCGGCGGCGGCCGCAACGGGGCCGGCCTGGGCCGGCGCCACCTGGCCGTGGCAGCGCGCCAGCACCCTGGCCCAGCTTGGCCGCCGCCAGGACACGCTGCTGTCCGGCATCCGCAACACCACCACCTTCGAGTTCCAGGTGCGCCGCGACCGCCTGGTGCGCGCGGCCGAACTCGACCTGGCCTTCACCCCGTCGCCGTCGCTGCTGCCGACGCTGTCGCACCTGCGGGTCTATCTCAACGACGCGCTGATGGACGTGGTGCCGATCGGCAACGACCAGCTCGGCCGGCCGGTGCAGGCCAAGGTGCCACTGGACGCGCGGTTGATCGCCGACTTCAACCAGGTGCGGCTGGAGTTCGTCGGCCACTACACCGACATCTGCGAGGAGCCGACCCACAGCTCGCTGTGGGTCAACCTGTCCAGCAACAGCACCCTGCGCCTGGGCGGCCAGCCGCTGGCGATGCAGGACGACCTGGCCAACTTCCCGCTGCCGTTCTTCGATCCGCGCGACAGCGCGCGGCTGGAACTGCCGGTGGTGTTCGCCGGGTCGCCGTCGGTGGCGCAGCAGCGCGCGGCCGCGCTGATGGCGTCGTACTTCGGCAGCATGGCCGGCTGGTGGCGGCAGGCGCGGTTCCCGGTCAGTTTCGACCGGCTGCCGGCGCAGGGCCACGCGGTGGTGATGGCGGTGAACGGCCGGTTCCCTTCGGTGATCGCCGACCATGCGCCGGTGCAGGGACCGGTGATCGAACTGCGGTCGCTGCCGGATGACCCGCAGCGCAAGCTGCTGCTGGTGCTGGGCCGCAATGACGCGGACCTGCAGACCGCGGTGTCGGCCATCGCCGCCGGCAACGTGCTGTTCCGTGGGACCCGCGTGCAGGTGGACGAGGTCAAGCCGCTGGCGCCGCGCAAGCCCTACGATGCGCCGAACTGGGTGCGCACCGACCGCGCCGTGCGCTTCGGCGAGCTGCTCGACTACCCGCAGCAGTTGCGCGCCAGCGGCATCGCGCCGCAGCCGATCGTGCTCAACCTCAACCTGCCGCCGGACCTGTTCATCTGGCGCAACCAGGGCATCCCGCTCAACCTGCGCTACCGCTATACGCCGCCGTTCAGCAGCGACGAGTCGCGCCTGAGCGTGGGCATCAACGACCAGTTCATTTCCAGCTTCCCGCTGATCCGCCGGTCCGGCAAGCAGGGCCTGGAGGAGATCCGGCTGCCGGTGCTCAGCGGCGATGCCGGCGCCGGCGACGGCAAGCTGCTGATCCCGGCGCTGAAGATCGGCGACCGCAACCAGCTGCGCTTCGATTTCAACTTCGCCAGCGTCATGGGCAGCGCCCAGCGCGACCATTGCCAGACGGTGCTGCCGCCCAACCTGCAGGCCGCGATCGAGGAGGATTCGACCATCGATTTCTCCGGCTTCCACCACTACATGGGCCTGCCGGACCTGGCCGCGTTCGCGCTCAGCGGCTTCCCGTTCACGCGCATGGCCGACCTGTCCGAGACGGTGGTGCTGATGCCGCCGCGCGCCAACCCGGCGCAGGTCGGGCTGCTGTTGAACCTGGTCGGCGGGCTGGGCGTGCAGAGCGGCTATCCGGCCTATGGCCTGCGCGTGAGCGACGACTGGAAGCAGGCCGCGCGGCTGGACGCCGACGTGCTGATGCTGGGCGAACTGCCGCAGGAACTGCGCGGCAGCGACCAGCTGTCGCTGATGATCGACAACCAGCGCACCACGCTGCGCAATGGCCGGGTGGGCTCGCCGCAGGAAGCGGTGATCGAGGCGCGCCTGGGCAGCAGCGGCAGCGATGCGGCGATCAACCGTGTCGGCGTCACCGCCGACGCGCCGTTCGCCGCCATCATCGGCCTGCAGTCGCCGCACCACGCCCAGCGCAGCATCGTCTCGCTGGCCGCCAGCAAGGACGCGGACTACGCATTGCTCGACGACGCGCTCAGCGACATCGGCAAGCGCGAGGCCATTGCCGGTTCGGTATCGATCCTGCGCAGTTCCGGCATCCACAGCCAGTTCGTCGGCGAGCATTACTATGTCGGCTCGCTGCCCTGGTGGCTGCTGCTCTGGTACCACCTGGCCGACCATCCGGTGCTGCTGGCGGTGCTGGCCACGGTGGTGGTGCTGATGGTGGCGTTCCTGCTGTGGCGCGCGCTGCGCTGGGTGTCGCGGCGCCGGCTGGAAGCGGCGGACCAGGGATGAGCCGCCGGCTTCCGCTGCCGCTGGCGCTGCTGGTCGGCCTGGCCGCGGTCGGCCAGGCGGGCGCGCAGGCGCTGCCGCCCACCCCGGGAGGCAGCCTGGCCTCGCAGCGGCAATGGCTGCTGCAGCAGGTGCGTATCGGCGAGGCCACCGGGCGCCAGCGGCTGATCGAGGACGCGCTGGCGCGGCTGCGCCTGCTGGCGCCGGATGACCGCGCCACGATGCTGGCGATCCTGGAAGTGCAGTTGTCGCAGCAGAAGATCGACGACGCCACCGCGACCCTGGCGCGGCTGCGCCAGGTGGGCGCGGGGAGCCGCGAGCTGGCGGCCGGCGAACGCCTGTGGTCGGCGTATCGCGGCGACCTGCAGGCGCAGTTGCAGGAGGCGCGCATGCTCGCCACCGGCGGGCGCAACGCCGAGGCGCTGGCGATCTACCGCCGGTTGTTCAACGATGACCCGCCGGGCATGCAGCTGGGCCTGGAATACTGGCGCCTGCGCGGCGCCGAGGCGGCCGGCCGGCCGCTGGCGATCCGCCGCCTGGCGGCGCTCGACGAGGCCTATCCCGGCAACACCGCGCTGCTGCAGACGCTGGCGCAGCTGCTGTTCGCCGCCGGTCACGACGGCGAGGCGCTGGCCGCGCTGCAGCGCATGGGCAACAACCCCGAAGCGCTCACCTATGCCGCCGACGCCGAATGGGATTACCTGTCCGCGCGCCAGGCCGACGCCAGCAACGTACGCCGGCTGCAATCCTTCATCGCCCGCTATCCCGGCTGGGCGAACATCGACGAGGCGCGCACGCTCTACGACGAACAGCGCAGGCGGGTGGGCAACCCGGCCTGGCTGGCCGGGCTGCGCGGCACGCAGCTGCTCGACGCCGGCCGCAACGCGGAGGCCGAGGCCGCGTTCCGCCAGGCCCTGGCCGGCTTCCCGGACGAGGCCGACTTCCACGGCGGGCTGGGGCTGGCGCTGATGCGCCAGGGCCAGCGCGAACCGGCGCTGGCGCAGTTCCAGAAGGCGCAGCAGCTGCAGGCCGATACCAGCAACAGCGACAAGTGGCGCGACCTGATCGCCAGCACCCGCTACTGGCTGGTGATGGAGCAGGCCGATGCCGCGCTGGAAGCCGGCGAGCTCGATCGCGCGCAGTCGCTGTACGCGCAGGCGCGCCGCCAGCAGCCGCGCGAGATCAACGCCCAGCTCGGGCTGGTGGACGTGGCGGTGGCGCGCGGCGACGACGACGCGGCCAGCCGCGAACTGCAGGCCGCACGGCGCATCGCGCCGAACGACGCCAACGTGGTGCGCAAACTGGTGCAGTTCTACGGTCGCACCGATCCACAACGGATGGAGGCCTACATCGCCAGCCTTCCGGCGACCCAGCGCGCGCTGTATGCCGATGAGCTGCGTGCGCTGCAGCTGTCGCGGTTGCGCGAGCGGCGCGAGCGTGCGCTGGCCGCGGGCGACATGGCCGAGGCCATCGTGCTGGGCCGCGAGCTGCGCCGCGAACTGCCCGACGACCCGTGGCTGGCCTACTCGCAGGCCAACGCGCTGCGCGCCGGCGGTGCGGTCGACGAGGCCGACGCGGTGATCGCCGACATGGCCGCCAGGGCCGGCAGCACGCCGGCGGCACGTTACGCGCAGGCGCTGTACCTGTCTGGTTCTGATCGCATCCCCGCGGCGCTGGCCGCGCTGGACGCGCTGCCCGCCGCGCAGTGGGACGACGACATGCATGCGCTGGCCACGCGCCTGCGCCGGCAGCAGGCCACCGCACGCGCCTGGGAACTGCGCGCGGCCGGTCGCGAGGACGAGGCCGTCGCGCTGTTGCGGCAGTTGCCGCAGGACGCGGACATCGTGCTGATGCTGGCCGACTGGGCGCGGCTGCGCGGCGACAGCGGCCAGGCACTGCAGCTTTACGCGCAGGTGCTGCAGGCCCAGCCCGGCAACGCCGATGCGCAGCTGGGCAGCGTGCAGGCACTGATCGACCGCGGCGACCTGGCAGCCGCGCGCGCGCGCATGGCGTCGCCGCCGGTGCTGGCGCCCGGCGACATCGGCCAGCAGCGGCAGCTCGCCGCGATCTGGTCCGCGCTGGGCGACGACGCCCGGGCGCTGGACGTCCTGCGCGGGGTGCTGGCGGCCGCCGACGGCCCCGACCCGCAGTCCTGGCGCGATGCCGCGCGGCTGCTGCGCGGCCGCGACCCGCAGCAGGCGCTGGACATGTATGCGCGTGCGATGGCCGACAACGGCCTGATCGCGCCGGGGCAGGCACAGCCGCGCGACGACCGCGCGCTGACCCGCGCCAGCCGCGAGACCGCCGGCGACGACTGGCTGCGGCGCAGCCTGCGCGGCGACGTGGAAAGCCTGTACCTGGAGCAGAACCCGACGTTGACGCTGATGCAGGACGCGGGCCGCCGCAGCGACGGCACCCCGGGCATCTCCAGGCTCGCGCGCGACACCCGCATCGTCCACCTCGACGCGCCGTTCGCCGGCGGGCTGGGCTGGGCGCGGCTGGAACAGGTGCGGCTGGACGCGCGTCGTTTCGAAACCGACGCCAATGGTTTCCACGACCAGGACTTCGGCAGTTGCCAGCTGTACCTGCTGCGTGCGGACGGCAGCCGCCTGCAGGCACCGGGCTGCGACACCCGCCTGCACCAGCGCATGAACTCCGGTGCGGGCCTGGCCCTGGGCTGGCGCACGCGCGACGACCGCTGGCGTTTCGACATCGGCCACACGCCCGCCGGCTACGTGGTCGGCAACTGGCTCGGCGGCGCCACCGTCAATGGCGACCTTGGCCGCTTCGGCTGGGGCGCGACGCTGTCGCGGCGGCCGATGACCAACTCGCTGCTGTCGCAGGCCGGCGCGGTGGATCCGCGCAGCGGCGTCGCCTGGGGCGGGGTGACCGCCAACGGCGTGACCTTCAGCCTTGGCTACGACCAGGGCGGTCGCAACGGCATGTGGTCCAACTGGAGCTGGCATCGCCTGACCGGCCGCAACGTCATGGACAACGACCGCGCGCGCGCGATGGCCGGCTGGTACCACAAGCTGGTGCAGCGCCCCGACCTGCGGGTGGATGTCGGCCTGACCGGCATGTACTGGCGCTATGCGCGCGACCTGGGCGGCTATTCGCTGGGGCAGGGCGGCTATTACAGCCCGCAGCAGTACGCGTCGCTGAGCGTGCCGGCGAGCCTGGCCTGGCGCAACGACGACTGGTCGCTGCGGGTCGATGCCTCGCTGAGCGTCTCGCGTGCGCGCACCCGCGCGATCAGCCGCTTCCCCGAAGCATCGCTGGTCGACCGGGTGCTGGCCCAGCTGCAGCCGCTGTATGGCCCGCTCACCCTGGACCCGGCCGGGCTGTACAGCGCCGATGCCAGCAGCACCGGGACCGGCCACCGCCTGTACCTGGCGCTGGAGCGCCGGCTCGGCGACCACCTGGTGCTGGGCGCCGCCGGCACCGTGCAGCGCAGCCAGGATTACTCGCCGAACACGTTCCAGCTGTATCTGCGCTATACCCTCAAGCCCTGGCAGGGCAACCTGCCGCTGCCGGTCACACCGCTGGTGCCCTATGGCGAACTCCGCTGACCCCGCGCGCCGCGCGCTGTTGCAGGCGCTTGCGGCCGCACCGTTGCTGGGCCTGGTGCCGGCCGCCGCCGCGGCTACCGGCTGGCCGCGCTGGCAGGTGCTGGTGGACAGCAGCCTGAGCGCCGACGGGCGCATGATCGACCGCAGCCAGGACGACCTGCGCACCACCTCCGAAGGCCAGTCCTACGCGCTGTTCTTCGCGCTGGTGGACAACGACCAGGCGCTGTTCGACCGGGTCCTGGCGTGGACGGTGGACAACCTTGCCGCCGGCGACATGGGCAAGCGCCTGCCGGCCTGGTTGTGGGGACGCGATGCCAAGGGCGGCTGGGGCGTGCTCGACGCCAACCCCGCCGCCGATTCGGACCTGTGGCTGGCCTATGCGCTGCTCGAGGCCGGCCGGCTGTGGCATCGCCCGGCGCTGCAGCGCATCGGCCAGGACATGCTGGCGCAGGTGCGCGCCAGCGAGATCGTCGACCTGCCCGGGTTGGGGCCGATGCTGCTGCCAGGCCCGCAGGGCTTCGTCGAGGACGGCGCCACCCGGGTCAATCCCAGCTACCTGCCACTGCCGCTGCTGCGCCGCTTCGCCGCGGTGGACCGCGACGGCCCATGGTCCGCGCTGGCCGGCAATACCCTGGAGCTGCTGCGGCAGACCGCGCCGCACGGCTTCGCCCCGGACTGGGCGGCATGGCGCGACGGCGCCTTCGTGGCCGACCCGGTGCGGGGCGCCAACGGCAGCTACGACGCCATCCGCTGCTACCTGTGGGCGGGCCTGCTGTCGCCGCGCGACCGCCTGTTCCGGGCGCAGCTGCAGGCGCTGGCCGGACCGCTGCGGCGGCTGCGCGACGGCGCCCCGATGTGGGAGAAGGTCGACACCCGCAGCGGCGTGGGCAGCGGCGAAGGCGGCTATGGGTTCCGCGCCGCGCTGGTGCCGTACCTGCTGGCGCAGGGCGAACGCGGGTTGGCGCAGTCGCTGCAGGCCAGCCTGCCCACCCCCGACCGGCAGCGCAGCGACGCGCCCGCCTACTATGCGCAGATGCTGACCCTGTTCGGCGACGGCTGGGCCGAGGGACGTTACCGTTTCGGCGCCGACGGGCAGTTGCAGCCGCGCTGGCGCTGAGGCGACCGCCCCGCCAACCGCCGGCTGCGTTCTGGCTAGAATGCGTCCCTTCCAACAGGCGCGGGCATGGGGATGCACGACAACGACCACTGCATCAACTGCGCACGCGCGGTCACCGGCCCGGAGCAGAAGTTCTGCCCCGGCTGCGGCCAGCCCACGCCGGTCCACCGCATCGACTGGCATTTCCTCGGCCACGAGCTGGAGCACAGCGTGCTGCACATGGACCGCGGCATCCTGTATTCGCTCAGGGAACTGATGCTGCGCCCGGGCAGGTTGATGCGCGACTACATCGACGGGCGCCGCGGCAACCACGTCAAGCCGCTGCTGCTGGTCATGGTGACCGCGGCGGCGGTGGTGCTGCTCAGCCGGCTGTTCGCCGGCGGCACGGTGATGGAGACGGATGCGCCCGCGGGCATGGCGCAGGGGCTCGAGCCGGGTGCCGCGGCGCTGGTGGCGCGGTACGTCGCCGCGAGCAAGGCGGTCGCCGGCTGGATCGACGCGCATTTCGCCGCCTTCACGCTGGCGCTGCTGCCGATCGAAGCCTGGGTGCTGCGGCTGGTGTTCGGCCGCTATGGACGCTTGAACTATCCGGAGTGGCTGGTCATCACCGCCCTGCTGACGGTGCAGGTCTTCGTGGTCTGGAGCGTGCTGATCCCGTTCGAGCGCTGGATCCCGAGTACCCAGGTATGGGTGGGGCTGGCCGGCGTCGCCTACGCGGTGTACTCGCTGCTGCAGTTCTTCGAGGGGCGCCCGGCCTGGTCGACGATATGGCGCGCCCTGCTGGGCTACGGCGTGTTCTCGGTACTGAGTTCCGTGGCCGTGGCCATGGCCATCTTCATGCTGATGCTGGCGTCGTGAGCGGCCGCCGCGCTGGCCGCGAACCGGCGGGTGCCGGTTTCACTCCAGCGCGAAGCGCAGCACGAACAGCCCCGCCACCAGCCACAACGCCGGCCGCGCCTCGCGCCAGCGGCCGGTGCCGGCCTTGAGCACGGCATAGGCGATGAAGCCGAACGCCAGGCCGTTGGCGATGGAGTAGGTGAAGGGCATGGCCAGCGCGCACAGTGCCGCCGGCACCGATTCGGTGAGGTCGCCCCATTCGACGTTGACCAGCTCGCGCAGCATCAGCCCGGCCACGAACAGCAGCGCCGGCGCGGTCGCATAGGCCGGCACCATGCCCGCCAGCGGCGAGAACAGCAGCGCGGCCAAGAACAGCGCCGCCACCACCAGCGCGGTCAGCCCGGTGCGGCCACCGGCCTGCACCCCGGAGGCGCTCTCGGCGAAGGCGGTGGTGGAACTGGTGCCCAGCAGCGAACCGGCGACGATCGCGCTGCTGTCGGCCAGCAGCGCGCGGCCGAAGCGCTTCCTGCCATCGGCCAGGTCGAGCAGGCCGGCGCGGCCAACCACGCCGTACAGCGTGCCGGTGGCGTCGAACACCTCCACCAGCACGAACACCAGCACCACCTGCAGCAGCACCGCCAGCGGCGCGCCGCCGTCGTGGTGCAGCAGCCCGGGCAGGTCCAGCTGCAGGAAGGTCGGCGCCAGGCTCGGCGGCAGCGATACCAGGCCCTGGTACTGCACGTCGCCGGCCAGCCAGCCGGCGGCGGTGACCGCGAGGATGCCGATCAGGATGGCGCCGCGCACGCGCCGCGCCTCGAGCACGGCGATCAGCAGGAAGCCGCCCAGCGCCAGCAGCGGCGGCACGGTGTTCAGCGGGCCCAGCGCCAGCATGGTGTCCTGGTTGGCGACGATCACATTGGATTTCTGCAGCGCGATGATCGCCAGGAACAGGCCGATGCCGGCGACGATGGACGCGCGCAGCGAGGCGGGGATACCGGCCACCAGCCACGCGCGGATGCCGCTCAGCGACAGCACCAGGAACACCAGCCCGGAAATGAACACCGCCGCCAGCGCCTGCTGCCACGGCAGCCCGGCCGCGCCGACCACGGTGAAGGCGAAGAACGCGTTCAGGCCCATGCCCGGCGCCATGCCGACCGGGAAGTTGGCCGCCAGCGCCATCACCGTCGAGCCGATCGCCGCGGCCAGGCAGGTGGCCACGAACACGGCGCCCGGGTCCATGCCGGTGGTGCCGAGGATGTCGGGATTGACGAACACGATGTAGGACATCGTCAGGAAGGTGGTCAGCCCGGCCAGCACTTCGGTGCGGACGTCGGTGCCGTGCTGGCGGAGCTTGAACAGGCGGTCGAGGAGGCGCATGGGGGAATCCGGGCTGCCGGGTGGGGAGGACGCGCTGCCCCTGGGGTGAAGGGCAGCGCGGGGGGCGGCCGCCACGCCCATCCTGCGGTCGCGGCCATGACGGGGGCGTCGCCACGCGCCGTGCCGGCCGGCACCCATGTCCGGGCGGGGCGGGGGCTGGAAAGCGGACGGCCGCATCGCTGCGGCCGTCCGGGTGCTGCCTACTTCAGTGCCTTGAACCGCAGGCGCTTGGGACCGGCGTCGTCGCCGAGGCGGCGCTTCTTGTCCTCTTCATACTCGCGGTAGTTGCCCTGGAAGAACTCCACGTGCGAATCGCCCTCGAAGGCGATGATGTGGGTGGCGATGCGGTCCAGGAACCAGCGGTCGTGCGAAATGACGAACGTGTTGCCCGGGAACTCCAGCAGCGCGTCTTCCAGCGCGCGCAGGGTTTCGATGTCCAGGTCGTTGGACGGTTCGTCGAGCAGCAGCACGTTGCCACCCTGCAGCAGGGTCTTGGCCATGTGCAGGCGGCCGCGTTCACCACCGGACAGCGAGCCGACCATCTTCTGCTGGTCCTGGCCCTTGAAGTTGAAGCGGCCGATGTAGGCGCGCGACTGGATCTCGACGCCGTTGATGTTGAGGATGTCCAGCCCGCCGGAGATTTCCTGGAAGACGGTGTGGTTGCCTTCCAGCTTCTCGCGGCTCTGGTCCACGTAGGACAGCTGCACCGTCGGGCCGATCACGATCTCGCCCGAATCCGGCTTCTCCTGCCCGGTGATCATCTTGAACAGGGTCGACTTGCCGGCGCCGTTGGGGCCGATGATGCCGACGATGGCGCCCGGCGGGATGATCATCGACAGGTTGTCGATCAGCAGGCGGTCGCCGAACTTCTTGGAGACGTTCCGGAACTCCATCACCGAATTGCCCAGGCGCTCGCCCGGCGGAATGAAGATCTCGTTGGTCTCGTTGCGCTTCTGGTAATCGACCGACTGCAGCTCTTCCAGGCGGGCCAGGCGCGCCTTGCCCTTGGAGCGGCCACCCTTGGCGTTCTGCCGCGACCACTCCAGTTCCTTGGCAATCGCCTTCTGGCGGGCCTTTTCCTGGTTCTCTTCCTGCTTGAGCCGCTCTTCCTTCTGCTCCAGCCACTGGGTGTAGTTGCCCTTCCACGGGATGCCGCGGCCGCGGTCCAGTTCCAGGATCCACTCGGCGGCGTTGTCCAGGAAGTAGCGGTCATGGGTGACGGCCACCACGGTGCCGGTGTAGCGGTGCAGGAACTGCTCCAGCCACTCCACCGACTCGGCGTCCAGGTGGTTGGTCGGTTCGTCGAGCAGCAGCATGTCCGGCTTCTGCAGCAGCAGGCGGCACAGCGCGACGCGGCGCTTCTCGCCGCCGGACAGCTTGCCGATCACCGCGTCCCACGGCGGCAGCCGCAGCGCATCGGCGGCCACGTCCAGCTGCTGTTCGACGGTGTGCGCGTCACCGGCGGCGAGGATCGCCTCCAGGCGCTCCTGCTCCTTGGCCAGCGCGTCGAAATCGGCGCCTTCCTCGGCGTAGGCCGCGTACACGGCTTCCAGTGCGGCCTGCGCCTGCAGCACGTCGCCCACGCCTTCTTCCACGGCCTGGCGCACGGTGTGCTCCGGGTTCAGCTCCGGCTCCTGGGCCAGGTAACCGACCTTGATGCCGGGCTGCGGGCGGGCCTCGCCCTCGAAATCGGTGTCCACGCCGGCCATGATCTTGAGCACGGTGGACTTGCCGGCGCCGTTCAGGCCCAACAGGCCGATCTTGGCGCCCGGGAAGAACGACAGCGAGATGTCCTTGATGATCTGCCGCTTGGGCGGGACCACCTTGCTGACGCGGTTCATGGTGTAGATGTATTGCGAGGACATGACGTCTCCGTAGCGCACGCCCGCGCCCGGTCCGTAAGGCGGACGAGCCCGAGGCAAAAGGGAATGGGCGATTATAGCGGGAAGCCGCCCCGCACCGGCGGCCGCGGCACGGCTGGCCGGACCATGAATGGCGGTATCGGTAACCGTTTCCAGCCGGAAACCGTTCAGATCGCGTGAGCATGATGGAATGCGTCCATCAACACCGCGAGGGCCACCATGAAGATGCACCGACTTGCAGTCGCCGCGATGACCACCCTGCTGGCCTTCGGCGCCACGGCCCCGGCCTTCGCCGCCGGCGACCGCGACCACGATCGCGGCCGCCACGGCTGGGACGACCGCGGCCGCGGCCACGGCCATGACCGCCGCGAGTGGCGCGAGGACCGCCGCGACTGGCGCGACGACCGCCGCCACTACAACGCCGGCTACCGCGAGGGCTACCGCGACGCCCGCCACAACGACCGCCGCTACTACGCCCCGCCGCCGCGCGTGGTCTACCGCCCCTACGGGTTCGAGCGCGGCTACCGCTACAGCAACTACTACGGCGGCCCGGTCTACGTGGTCAACGACTACGACCGTTACCACCTGCGCCGGCCGCCGCACGGCCACCGCTGGATCCGCGACGACCGCGGCAACCTGCTGATGGTGGCCATCGCCACCGGCATCATCGCCGACATCGTGTTCAACCACTGAGCCGGCGGCGGTCGCGTGACGGCAGGGCGCCCCCGGGGCGCCCTTGCTTTTCGGGCGCGGCGCGGGCGGCGGCCGGTGCGGGGCCGGGGAAGCGCTACAATCGGCGCTCTCCCCGCCCACCCTCCCAGGAGCCGAGATGTTCCCGCGTGACGCCCGTATCGAGTCCTACGACCCCGAGTTGGCCAAGGCCATTGCCGCCGAATGCCAGCGCCAGGAAGACCATGTCGAGCTGATCGCCAGCGAGAACTACGCCAGCCCGATGGTGATGGAAGCCCAGGGCAGCCAGCTGACCAACAAGTATGCCGAGGGTTACCCGGGCAAGCGCTACTACGGCGGCTGCGAGTACGTGGACATCGCCGAGAAGCTGGCCATCGACCGGCTCAAGCAGCTGTTCGGCGCCGACTATGCCAACGTGCAGCCGCACAGCGGCTCGCAGGCCAACCAGGCCGTGTACTTCGCGCTGCTGCAGCCGGGCGACACCATCCTTGGCATGAGCCTGGC
Organism: Stenotrophomonas acidaminiphila; assembly: GCA_002951995.1. NCBI lineage: Bacteria > Pseudomonadati > Pseudomonadota > Gammaproteobacteria > Lysobacterales > Lysobacteraceae > Stenotrophomonas > Stenotrophomonas acidaminiphila. The sequence goes on along the minus strand of CP019797.1, from coordinate 2,983,884 downwards.
CCACGGTGGCCACCTGACCCACGGCGCCAAGGTCAACGCTTCGGGCAAACTGTTCAATGCCGTGCAGTACGGGGTGAACGAGCAGGGCCTGATCGACTACGACGAAGTCGAGCGGTTGGCGCTGGAGCACAAGCCGAAGATGGTCGTGGCCGGGTTCTCGGCCTATTCGCAGATCGTCGACTGGGCGCGCTTCCGCGCCATCGCCGACAAGGTCGGCGCCTACCTGTTCGTGGACATGGCGCACGTGGCCGGCCTGGTCGCCGCTGGCGTCTACCCGAACCCGATCGAGCACGCCCACGTGGTCACTTCGACCACCCACAAGACCCTGCGCGGCCCGCGCGGCGGCATCATCATCGCCAAGGGCGCCGGCGAGGAGATCGAGAAGAAGCTGCAGTCGATCGTGTTCCCGGGCATCCAGGGCGGCCCGCTGATGCACGTCATCGCGGCCAAGGCGGTGGCCTTCAAGGAAGCACTGGAGCCGGCGTTCAAGGCCTACCAGCAGCAGGTGGTGAAGAACGCCCAGGCGATGGCCGAAACGCTGATCGCGCGCGGCTACAAGATCGTGTCCGGCGGCACCCAGAACCACCTGATGCTGGTGGACATGATCGGCAAGGACGTGTCCGGCAAGGACGCGGAAGCGGCGCTGGGCAAGGCCTACATCACCGTCAACAAGAACTCGGTGCCGAACGACCCGCGTTCGCCGTTCGTCACCTCGGGCCTGCGCCTGGGTACCCCGGCCATCACCACCCGCGGCTACAAGGAGCCGGACTGCGTGGCGCTGGCCAACTGGATCGCCGACGTGCTGGACAACCCGAACGACGACAACGTCATCGCCGGCGTGCGCGAGAACGTGACCCTGCAGTGCCGGCAGTTCCCGGTCTACGGCTGACAGGGGACAGTGAGGACACCCCATGGCACGTTCCCGCCATGGGGTCTTCGGCAAGCTGGCCGTTCCAGGAGGAAGAATGAAGCGAGTGCTGTGTGGTGGTCTTGCCCTGTTGTTCTGCATGGTGTCGCTGCAGGCGTGCGCGGAGGAGGCCGAGCTGACATCGAGGCGGGATCATTCGCTCAATGCCAACCGCGATCTCCCCATCACCTGCAAGCAGGGTGATCTGGAGCGCGTGCCGGGCAGGACCCTGGGCCAGGTGTTCGGTGATGCCTGGCCTGTGCAGCCCGAACCGGCCTCTCCGCAGGCGCACGAGGCGGCGCGGGTGCTCGCCGTCCAGTCCAATCCGGCGCTGACCCGTGGGTTGCCGCCGCAATCTGGCCTGGTAGTCACCGCCGTGCTGGTGGACAGCACGGGAAAAGCACTGGATGTGGTGCCGGTCTGCGCGACCGACGAAGGCTATGACGTTGTCACCAAGCGCCTGCTGATGCGCGCCAGATACCGGCCGGCGACGGTGAATGCGCAGCCGATCACCAGTGTGGCGATGGTGGTTTCCCGCTACCGGAACTCGATGTTTCAGGGTAACGGCGAACGTTGACGCATCGGACGCTGCGCCCGGATCGCGGGTAACCTGTGTTCGCGTCCTGATCCTCTCCACTGGTTCCAGCCCATGCACTGTCCCTTCTGCCAGCACACCGATACCCGCGTGATCGACTCGCGCGTTTCCGAGGATGGGGCGACCATCCGCCGCCGGCGCGGCTGCGAAGCCTGCGGCGAGCGCTTTTCCACGCTGGAGACCATCGAGCTGAAGCTGCCGGTCATCGTCAAGAGCGATGGCGGGCGCGAGGCGTTCGATGCGCGCAAGCTGCGGGTCGGCTTCGACCGCGCGCTGCAGAAGCGGCCGGTGGCGGAGGAGCGGATCGAGGCGGCGGTGCGCGCGGTGGTGCACCAGCTGCGCATGAGCGGCGAGCGCGAGGTACCGTCGATCCGCGTCGGTGAGTTCGTGATGGACGAACTGCGCAAGCTCGACCATGTCGGCTACGTGCGCTTCGCCTCGGTCTACCGCAGCTTCGAGGACGTGGCCGACTTCCGCGACGAGATCGAGAAGCTCGAGCGCGACCACCCGGCCGGCGACGAGCAGCTGTCGCTGCTGGACGCCGCCACCGCCGCACGCCGCGAGCGCAAGGCATCGCGCTGACGCCGGTGCGCATCGTCGGTCTGCAGGCGCGGCCCGGGTGGCTGCCGGCGTTGGCGCGGGCGCATGTGCAGGCCTTCGGCACGCTGCTGCCGGCGTGGACCGTCGAACAGGCCGAGGCCGAGCTGCGCATGCAGCGCGACGACACCATTCCCTGTACCTGGGTGGCCGAGGACGACGCCGGCTGGCTGGGCTCGGTGAGCCTGCTGCATGACGACCACGAGCAGATCCGTGGCTGGTCGCCGTGGCTGGCGTCGCTGTACGTGCGGCCCGATGCGCGTGGCCGCGGCGTTGGCGCGCGGCTGGTCCGGCACTGCGTGGCGCAGGCCGCGCAGCTGGGCGTGCCGCGCCTGTATCTTTACTGCGAGGCGGCGATGGTGCCGTGGTACCACGCACTGGGCTGGGCACCACATACCCGGCTGCAGCTCGGGCCACTGGCGGTCACCGTGATGCGGATCGATCCGGCGCCGCCCCGAGGCGGTACGCCACCTGTTTCCGATGAGGTTTCCCATGCATGAGTTCACCGCCACCGATCACCAGATGATGGCGCGCGCGCTGCGCCTGGCCGAACGCGGGGCATGGACCACCCGGCCCAATCCGATGGTCGGCTGCGTCATCGCCCACGGCGACGCGGTCGTCGGCGAGGGCTTCCACCAGCGTGCCGGCGGCCCGCATGCCGAGGTGTTCGCGCTGCGCGCGGCCGGCGCGCGCGCGCGCGGCGCCACCGCCTACGTCACCCTGGAGCCGTGTGCGCACTACGGGCGCACGCCGCCGTGCGCCCTGGCGCTGATCGAGGCGGGCGTGGCGCGGGTGGTCGCGGCGATGGGCGATCCGTTCCCGGATGTCGATGGCGGCGGCTTCGCGCTGTTGCGCCAGGCCGGGATCGAGGTGGCGGTCGGGTTGATGGCCGGGCAGGCGCGCGCGTTGAACCGTGGCTTCCTGTCGCGCATCGAGCGCGGCCGGCCACTGGTGCGGGTGAAGCTGGCCGCCAGCCTGGACGGGCGCACCGCCATGGCCGGCGGCGAATCCAAGTGGATCACCGGCGAGGCGGCACGCGCCGACGTGCAGCGCTGGCGTGCGCGTGCCGGGGCGATCCTGACCGGCGCGGCGACGGTGCTGGCCGACGACCCGGCGCTGACCGCGCGCCCGGAGGCCGGCGAGTTCCTGCCGCCGCTGCGGGTGGTGCTCGACGCGCGGCTGCGCACGCTGGCCTGCGCGCGGGTACGTGACGGCGGCGCGCCCACGCTGTACCTGCACGATCCGGCGTTGCCGGCGCCGGCGCTGCAGGGCGCCGAGTTCGCCGCCGCGCCGTTGCTGGCCGACGGCCGCTTCGACCTGGCCGCGGTCATGGCGCTGCTGGCCGCGCGCGGCATCAACGAGGCCCACGTCGAAGCCGGCCCGACCCTGTGCGGGGCGTTGCTGCGCGCGGGCCTGGTCGACGAGCTGCTGCTGTACCTGGCGCCGTTGCTGATGGGCGAGGGCGCGCGTCCGTTGCTGGCCGGGCTGGGCATCGACACGATGGCGCAGGCACGGCCGCTGCAGGTGGGCGACCTGCGCATGGTCGGCAAGGACCTGCGCCTGCTGCTGCACCCCGCCACCCCGTAGGTGCGGGATCAGCCCGCACTGCGCCCCGTCGCTCGGTAGGTGCGGGGCTTGCCCCGCACGCTCCCGCCACGGTTCGCGGAAAGCCGTGCCGGGCAAGCCCGGCACCTACGGAGTTGGGCTGCCGCTGCAGCGTGCAGGAGCGCACGTGCAGGCGAGGGCATGCGGCCGCTGGGGGTAGGTGCGGGGCTCACCCCGCACAGGGTCGGCAAGGACCTGCTGCTGCACCCCGCCATCCCGTAGGTGCGGGGCTCGCCCCGCACGCTCCCGCCACGGTTCGCTAAAAGCCGTGCCGGGCAAGCCCGGCACCTACGGAGATGCGATGCCGCCGCAACGTGCAGGAGTGCATGTGCGGGCGAGGATGTGCGGCCGCTGGAGGTAGGTGCGGAGCCCGCCCCGCACAGGGTCGGCAAGGACCTGCCGCTGCACCCCGCCACCCCGTAGGTGCGGGGCTCGCCCCGCACGCTTCCGCCACGATTCGCGGAAAGCCGTGCCGGGCAAGCCCGGCACCTACGGAGGCGCGCTGTCGCCGCGAGGTGCAGGAGCGCACGTGCGGGCGAAAGTGCGCGGCCGCTGGAGGTAGGTGCGGAGCCCGCCCCGCACAGGGTCGGCAAGGACCTGCTGCTGCACCCCGCCATCCCGTAGGTGCGGGGCTCGCCCCGCACGCTCCCGCCACGGTTCGCGGAAAGCCGTGCCGGGCAAGCCCGGCACCTACGGGGGTGCGCTGCCGCTGCAACACTGCCATCCATCTGCCGGACAGGTCCGCTGCGGGCGGGCTGGTACAATGCGCCGGCCGGTTCGCCGGCAACCACGAACGTCTTCAGGGCGGGGTGTAATTCCCCACCGGCGGTAGGTGCGCGGTTCCCCGAGGGGAGCGCGCACGAGCCCGCGAGCGCCGAGGCCGGCACGCGAGTCCGCTCGCGGGAATCCGCACCATGCGGGTTCCACGGCCGAGGGTCAGCAGATCCGGTCCGATGCCGGAGCCGACGGTTGGCGATGCCGCGAATGCGGTGCCGCCTAGAGTCCGGATGAAAGAAGACGGCCCGCGCGCGGCCCCGCCGTGCGTGTGCCTGTATGCCTTGCGGCGTTTTTCGCTCTCCAACCGCGGGAAACGTTCATGAAAACCCTCTCCATCCTCCATCCGCTCTCCCGGCCGCTGGCCATGGGGGTGCGCTGATGTTCACCGGCATCATCGAAGGCGTCGGCCGCCTGGCCGCGCATGAGCCCGTCGGCGGCGACGTCCGCTTCACCTTCGAGGTCGGCAGCCTGCCGTTCGAGCAGGTGCGGCTGGGCGAGAGCATCGCGGTCAACGGCGTGTGCCTGACCGTGATCGCATTCGACGCCAGCGCGTTCCAGGCCGATGCCTCCACCGAGACCCTGGGCCTGACCACGCTCGGCCGGCTCGCGGTCGGCGCGGCGTTGAACCTGGAGCGCGCCATGCGCCCGAGCGACCGCCTTGGCGGCCACCTGGTCAGCGGCCACGTCGATGGCATCGGCACGGTACTGTCGATCCATGACGACGCCCGCGCGCAGCGCTGGCGCTTCGCCGCACCCGCACCGCTGCTGAAGTACATCGCCAAGAAGGGCTCGATCTGCGTCGATGGCGTCAGCCTCACCGTCAACGAGGCCGACGACGCCGGTTTCGAGGTGGCGCTGATTCCGCACACCGTCGCCCATACCCGTTTCGCCCACACCGGCGTCGGCGACGCCGTCAATCTGGAAATCGACCTGGTGGCGCGCTATGTGGAAAAGCTGATCGGAATGCCGGCCGACGGCGGGCATCCACAAGGCCAGGGAGCCAGCGCATGAACTTCGCCCCCGTCCCCGAACTGCTGGAAGAGATCCGCGCCGGCCGCATGGTGGTGATCGTCGACGACGAGGACCGCGAGAACGAAGGCGACCTGATCATGGCCGCCGAGCTGGTCAAGCCGTCGGACATCAATTTCATGGTCACCCACGGCCGTGGCCTGGTGTGCCTGCCGCTGACCCGCGAGCGCGCCGGCCAGCTCGGGCTGGCGCCGATGGTGCGCGCCAACACCGCGCAGTTCCAGACCAACTTCACGGTCAGCATCGAGGCCGCCGAGGGCGTGACCACCGGCATCTCCGCCGCCGACCGCGCCCACACCATCCGCACCGCGGTCAGGCCCGATGCGCGGCCGTCGGACCTGCACCAGCCCGGCCACATCTTCCCGCTGATCGCCCAGCCCGGCGGCGTGCTGACCCGCGCCGGCCACACCGAGGCCGGGGTCGACCTGGCGATGCTGGCCGGGCTGGAGCCGGCCGGCGTGCTGGTGGAAATCCTCAACCCCGACGGCACCATGGCGCGGCGCCCCGAGCTGGAGGTGTTCGCGCGCGAGCACGGGCTGAAGATGGGCTCGATCGCCGACCTGATCGCCTACCGCCTGGCCACCGAGCACACCGTCGAACGCGTGGACGAGCGCGAGATCGACACCGAGTTCGGTGCCTTCACCCTGGTCACCTACCGCGACCGCATCGCCCACGACCTGCATTTCGCGCTGGTCAAGGGCCAGCCGCACAAGGACACCCCGACCCTGGTGCGGGTGCAGGTCGAGAACCCGTTGGCCGACCTGCTGCACTGGCGCCGCGACGATTTCGGCGTGGCCGCCACCGACGCGCTGCGCGCCATCGCCGGCGAAGGCCAGGGGGTGATGGTGGTGCTGTCGGCGCCGCGCGATTCCGACGCGCTGCTGGCGCGCCTGCGGCGCGAGCCGGAAGTGCGCCCGGCCGGCAAGGACAAGGACGTGGGCCAGTGGCGCCGCAACGGTGCCGGCGCGCAGATCCTGGCCGACCTGGGCCTGGGCAAGCTGCGCGTGCTCGGTACCCCGCGCCGGCAGATCGGCCTGGCCGGGTATGGCCTGGAGATCGTCGAGACCCTGCAGCCCTGAGCGCCGCGGGGCGGCCTGGTCCCGCCCCGCGGCCGTCGTGTGCGGGGCACGCCCCGCACCTACACGGTAAACTGACCCACCTTTTGCATCGCACCGCCCCATGAGCCACTACGAAGGCGACCTCCGCCCGGCCGGATCGGCCCGTTTCGTCATCATCGCCAGCCGCTGGAACGCGCGCATCACCGACGTGCTGGTGGCCGGCGCGCGGCAGAGCCTGGCCGGCAACGGCATCGGCGAGGACGCCATCGACGTGGTACGCGTGCCCGGCGCCTGGGAGATCCCGCTGGTCGCCACCCGCCTGGCCGCCGCCGGCCGGCATGCGGCCATCATCACCCTGGGCTGCGTGATCCGCGGCGACACCCGCCACTACGAGCACGTGGCCGACCGCTGCGCCGAGGGGCTGATGCGCGCGCAGCTGGATTTCGGCGTGCCGGTACTCAATGGCGTGCTGGCGGTCGAACGGGTGGAGGATGCCGAGGCCCGCGCCGGCGGCAGCCACGGCAACAAGGGCGAAGAAGCCGCACTGGCGGCGTTGGAAATGGTCAATCTTCTGGAGCAGCTGCCATGAGCAACAAGAACCACGGCAAGCCTGCCGGCAAGCCCTTCCGCCGCGACGGCGTCGACCCGGTGCTGCGTTCGCGCGCGCGCCGGCGTGCGCTGCAGGCGATCTACGCGTGGCAGATCTCCGGCGGCAACGCCGAGTCGCTGCTGGCCCAGTTCGCCCACGAGCAGGCCCACGAAGTGGCCGACCTGGCCTACTTCGAGAACCTGCTGCGCGGGGTGCTCGACCACCGCCGCGAGCTGGACGAGGCGCTGGCGCCGTTCGTGGACCGCCCGGTCGAAGAGGTCGACGCGATCGAGCGCGCGGTGCTGCGCGTGGCCGCCTACGAGCTGCGCCACCGCGTCGACGTGCCGTACCGGGTGGTGATCAACGAGGCCATCGAGACCGCCAAGCGTTTCGGCTCCGAGCATGGCCACACCTACGTCAATGGCGTGCTCGACCGCGCCGCCGTGGAATGGCGCAAGGTCGAATCGGGCCAGTAACGCCGCTGCCGGTGCCCGGGTGCGCCGGCCGCTTCCAGCACGACGCCGGGGCCGGCCGCAGCGGCGCCGGCGTTTTCGTTCCAGGAATGCCTGCCCATGAGCCTTGACGAGTTCGCCCTGATCGAACGCATCGCGCGCCGCACCCGGGCGCGCGCCGACATCGTGCTGGGCATCGGCGACGACGCGGCGCTGCTGCAGCCGGCGCCGGGGCAGCAGCTGGCGGTCACCGCCGACACGCTCAATGCCGGCGTGCACTTCCCGGCCGAGAGCGCGCCGGCCGACATCGGCTGGAAGGCGCTGGCGACCAATCTGTCCGACCTGGCGGCGATGGGCGCCACGCCGGCCTGGTGCACGTTGTCGCTGTCCCTGCCGCAGGCCGAGGGCGACTGGCTGGATGCCTTCGCCGACGGGCTGTTCGCACTGGCCGATGCCAGCGGCATCGCCGTGGTCGGCGGCGACACCACGCGCGGGCCATTGTCGATCTCGATCACTGCGATCGGGCAGTTGCCGGCCGCGCAGGCACTGCGCCGTGACGGTGCGCGGGTAGGCGACGACATCTGGATCAGCGGTCATCCGGGCGACGCCGCCGGCGCGCTGCGGCTGTGGCAGCAGGGCCGGCTGGACGTGCGCGTCGCCGCGACCGACGCCGATTGCGAACGCCTGCGCCAGCGGCTGCAGCGGCCGATGCCGCGGCTGCCGCTGGGGCTGGCGCTGCGTGGACTGGTGCATGCGGCGGCCGACGTCTCCGATGGCCTGCTCGCCGACCTCGGCCACATCGCCTCGCGCAGCGGCGTGGCCGCGGTGGTGCAGGCCGATGCGCTGCCGTTGTCGTCCGCCCTGTGCGACACGCTGGGGACCGATGTCGCGCGCGACTGCGCGCTGCGCGGCGGCGACGACTACGAACTGTGCTTCACCGCCGCGCCGGAACGGCGCCAGGCACTGCATGCGCTGTCATCGACACTGGCGCTGCCGTTGACGCGCATCGGCGTGATCGCCGGGGGCGCGGCGTCCGCTGCGAGGGCGATGCCGGCGGCGAGCGTGCCGCGGGCTATCGCCATTTCATGGCGTAGGTCGCGCGACGCGCCGGCATGTGCGCGGCGGTGCCGCTCGGCGCGCACGGGCCGGGGTGTGCCGGGCGGGCAGGTGCCATCGCCCTGGATCACCCGTCCGCCTGAAACGTGCGGCACCTCATTCACTCCAACGCCATGCAGGTGCAGGCGATGCCCCGGGCATCGACGCCGGCGGATGCCGCATCGGCCTGGACGCATAGGTCGGGATGCGCGCCAGCCCTGTGTTCCAGCTGGCGCGGATGGCCGCCTTGCCGCGCCGCACGCCGCTGGTTTCCGGGAGTAAATGGCGACCGCAGGGCGCGGTGAACACCGCTTCTTCGTGGACCCGCGCCGGCCAGGCGTCCACGTCGTGGGCGTTGCATGCCGCGGCCCGGCACGCGGCGGACTGCGCGGGCGATGTCCAGGGTCCATTGCGCCGCGTGGTGGTGGCGACGGGCCTACGCGGGGGGCAGTACCTTGCCCGGATTGAGGATGCCGTCCGGGTCCAGCGCCTGCTTGATCGCGCGCATCGCCGCCAGCGTGGCCGGGGTGAAGGCCTGCGCCATGAAATCGCGCTTGGCCAGGCCGATGCCGTGCTCGCCGGACAGGGTGCCCCCCAGCCCGAGCGCCAGTGCGAACACCTCCGGCAGCGCGGCGTGCGCGCGCGCGTTCTCGCCGGGGTCATCGGGGTGGTAGAGGATGTTGACGTGCAGGTTGCCGTTGCCAGCATGGCCGAAGGTGACGATGGGCAGCGCGAAGCGCGCCGACAGTGCCTGCACCCCGGCCACCAGTTCGGGGATGCGCGAGACCGGCACCACCACGTCCTCGTTGATCTTGCCCGGCGCGATGCTCTTCAGCGCCGGCGACAATGCGCGCCGCGCCGCCCACAGCCGTTCACGCGCGCTGCCGTCCATCGCCACGTCCAGCGCCAGCAGGCCCTCGCCCTCGGCCGCCTGGGCCAGCGCGTGCAGGCTGTTGGGCAGGGTGTCGTCATCGCCGTCGGCGTCGATCAGCAGCATCGCGCCGGCATCGGGCACCTGCGCGCCGTTGCCGCGCAGCAGTTCCAGGCTGCGCGCGTCCATGAACTCCAGCGTGGTCGGGGTGGCCGGCTGTGCCATCACCCGCGACACCGCCGCCGCGGCGCTGGACGCGTCGCGGTAGAGCACGCGCAGCCCGGCCTGCGCGCGTGGCCGCGGCGCCAGCCTGAGCGTGGCTTCGACGATCAGCGCCAGCGTGCCCTCGCTGCCGACCAGCAGGTGGGTGAGGTCGTAGCCGGTGGCGTCCTTGGTCCACGGGCCGCCGCATTCGATCAGTTCGCCGGCGCCGGTCACCGCCACCAGCCCGAGCACGTTGTCGCGGGTGGTGCCGTACTTCACCGCGCGCGGGCCGCCGGCGTTGGTGGCGAGGTTGCCGCCGATGCTGCAGCTCTCGAAGCTGGACGGGTCCGGCGGCCAGAACAGGCCGTGCGGCATCAGCGCCTGCTGCAGCTCGCCGTTGAGCACGCCTGGCTCGACCACCGCGCAGCGGTCGCCGGGGCGCAGCGCGAGGATGCGGTTCATGCGCGCGAACGACAGCACGATGCCGCCTGCGACCGGCACCGCGGCGCCGGTGGTGCCGGTGCCGGCGCCGCGCCCGACCAGCGGCACGCCGTGCGCGCGGCACGCCCGCACGATGGCCTGCACCTGGGCGCGGTCCTCCGGCAGCGCCACGCCCAGCGGCAGCGCGTGCCGCCAGGAATTGTCCTGCGCGTGCGCGGCCAGGGCGGCGGGGTCGGTGCGCCAGTGCGCGCCGAGCAGGTCGGAGAGCGTCTGGTCGAATGCGGCGGGCAGGGCGGTCATGGGGTGCGGGAACCGGCAGGGGAACGGGAGTGGATCAGGCGCCAGCCGAGCACCGCCAGCGCCAGCGGCAGCCACACCCAGCGCAGTTCGGACAGCACGGTCTGCAGGCCGCGTGCGCTGAAGAAGCCATTGGCGAAGGGCGAAACGCGGATCGGCCGCCACGGGGCGAACAGCCGCGCGTCGTTCCACGGCCACCCCAGCGCGACGCCGAGGCCGCCGGAAGTGAGCGCGTCGAGCAGCGGGTGCGACAGCGCGCAGGCGAAGACGAAGCCCGCCGCCTGCGCCGGCCCCGCGCGCAGCGGCCGGTGCAGGGCCAGCGCCAGCGCCGCCAGCACCGCGCAGAACAACACCGAATGGCTGGCGCCACGATGGCCGAAGGCATCGGCATAAGGGATATGCAGGGCAAACGCCAGCACGTCGGCGTCGGGCAGCACCGCGGCGACGATGCCGACGCAGAGCAGCCGCGCGGAGATGTGGCCGCGCCGGCTGGCGCAGTACAGGGCCAGCGGCACGGCGGCATGGGTGAACACGCTGGGCATCAGCTGTCGTCGGCGCGGAAGGCGTCGCGCAGCCAGTGCAGCTGCGGCGGCTCGCCACTGGCTTCGACCACGTCGAAGCGGCACGGTGCCTGCGCGTGGGCGGGGTGCGCGCCCAGGTACAGCTGTGCGGCCAGCAGCAGGCGCCGGCGCTTGCCGGCATCCACCGAGGCGGCGCCGCCGCCGAACGCGCGGCTGCGGCGGTAGCGCACTTCCACGAAGACGATGCCGCCGGTGGCCGGGTCCGCCATCACCAGGTCGAGTTCGCCACCGCGGTAGCGGACGTTGCCGGCGAGCCAGCGCAGGCCGGCCTGCTCCAGGTGGCGGCGCGCGGCGGCTTCCACCGCGGCGCCGCGTGCGGCCTGGTCAGCGGCCATCACCGATCGGCACCGGCTGGCCGGCGCTGAAGGTGGACCACGCCGGGGTGCGCAGCACGTTGCCGAAGCCGTCCAGGTGCAGGGTGCCGGTGGCGCCGGCCAGGCCGCCCTGGGTGCTGTTGGCCAGCTTTTCCAGGTAGGCGGAGATCTTCCAGGCGTCGAAACCGAAAGCGAACAGGCGCGCGGCGGCACCACGCGCGGTCGGCAGGGTGGCGGCCAGCTCGCTGGCCGCGGGCAGGCCCGCCGCGCCACGCACCGTCCATGCCTCGCTCGGGAACGCGATGCCGTCCAGCGCCATGTCCTCCTCGGCCTTGCCGGTGCCCGACACCAGCTGCGAGGTGCCCACGCGGGTGGCGCCACCGATGCCGGCCAGCGCCAGCTGCGGTGCCAGCGCCCGTGCCTGCGGGCCCTTGACCGCCAGGAACACCGCGTCCACCGCGCCGGCCTGGCGCAGGCGCGCGCCGATGTCGCCGGGGGCGTCGCCGACGGTGAGGCTGGCGACAACCTTGCCGCCGCGCTCGGCAAAGCGCTCGCCGAAGGCGGCGGTGGCGCGGCGGCCGTTGTCGTCGTTGCTGCCGATCACCAGCACCTTGCCGCGCTCGCGCGCCAACAGGTATTCGGCGGCCATGATGCCGTCGTCCTCCGGTGCCAGCGAAAAACCGGCGCTGCCCGCGGGCGGGCTGTCCTTGCCACGGTTGAGCGCCAGCAGCGGCACCTGCAGCGGCTCGCGGCCGAACAGCGCGTCGACCTCGTCGCGGCCGAGCGGGCCGACCACGAAATCGGCGCCGCCGGCCACCGCCTTGTCGTAGGCGGCGATGGCGCCGGCCGGCGTGCCGCGGGTGTCGATGAAATCGACCTGCGGGCGGCGCCGGTACTCGCCGTAGTAACCGGCCAGCAGGCCATCGCGCACTGGCGCGGCGGCCGTGGCCAGGGTGCCGGACAGCGGCAGCAGCACCGCCATCTTCAACGGCGGGCGATAGCCGTCGGCGTCGGCCGGCGGGCGCTTGCTGGTATCCAGCTGCCACGCGGCATCGCGCTCGAACGGACGCGGCAGCGGCAGGCCGCGGCCGATCAGCGCGCGCCCTGCATGGTTGTAGAGCGGGTCGCCGGCCGCCAGCGCGGCGCTGCGGCTGGCCAGGGTGGCGTCGTCCAGCCCCGCCAGCAGGCGGGTGATGGCGCGCTGGTTGTCGGTACGCGCGGCACCGGCCAGCAGCACGCCGGCACGGGCGCGGGCAGCGGCCGCGGCGAAGGCGTCGCCATTGGCTTCCAGTGCCTGGCCGCGGGCCAGGTGCCAGCGCGCCTGCTGCGCCGCCGGCAACAGGTCGGGCTGCAGCGTGCCCAGCGCCTGCAGTGCGGCGGCCGGCTGCTTGTCGGCCAACGCCAGTTCCGCCCCCAGCAGGGCATGGCGCTGGCGGCTGGCGCCGCTCAGCTGGCGCGCCTGCACCTGCGGCAGCAGCATGCGCGCGCGCGCATCGTCGTTGGCCTCGTGCCAGGCGAAGGCGGCATCGGCCAGCAACTGTGCCTTTGCGGCGCCGCGGACCAGCGCGGCTTCGGCTTCCAGCTGCTGCGCGGCTTCGCGCGGTTTGCCCTGTTCGAGCAGGGCGATGGCGGCCTGCTGCCCCGGCGAGGTGGTCGGTGCCGGGCCGGTGGTGGCGCAAGCGGCCAACAGCAGCAGCGACAGGGACAGGGCGGTGATCCGTGCGGCGGGCTTGTTCATTCGGGGTCCGTTCAACGGCACGCGGCGGCGCCGGGTGGGTGACACGGTAGGATTCTACCCTTGCCCATGGAAAAGCCGATGATGCCCGCCGCCCCCGCCACCCTGTACGTTGTCGCCACCCCGATCGGCAACCTTGCCGACCTGAGTCCGCGCGCGCAGGAGGTACTGCGGTCGGTGGCCGCGATCTGCGCCGAGGACACGCGCCATACCGGTCAGCTGCTCTCGCACTTCGGCATCAGCCGGCCGCTGGTGGCGCTGCACGACCACAACGAGGAGGCGATGGCCGAGCGCGTGGTGGCGCGCCTGCTCGGCGGTGAATCGATGGCGGTGGTGAGCGACGCCGGTACCCCGCTGGTCAGCGACCCCGGCTTCCGCCTGGTGCGCGCGGCGCGTGCGGCCGGGGTGAAGGTCAGCCCGGTGCCCGGCGCCTGCGCGGCGATCGCCGCCTTGAGCGTGGCCGGCCTGCCCAGCGACCGGTTCGTGTTCGAGGGCTTCCTGCCGGCCAAGGCCGCGGCCCGGCGCGAACGCCTGCAGCGCCTGGCCGGTGAAACCGGCACCCTGGTGTTCTACGAATCCTCGCACCGCATCGCCGAATCGCTGGCCGACATGGCCGCCGCGTTCGGCGATGAACGCCCGGCGGTGGTCGCGCGCGAACTGACCAAGCTGTTCGAAACCGTGCTCGACGGCACCCTGGCGCAGCTGCGCGCGGCGGTCGACGCCGACGACAACCAGCGCAAGGGCGAGTTCGTGGTGATGGTGCAGGGCGCGGCCGACGACGAAGCGGCGAAGATCGCCGAAGGCCGCCGGCTGCATGCCCGGCTCAAGGAACACCTGCCGCCGTCCACCGCGGCCAAGCTCGCCGCCGAACTGAGCGGCGCGCCGCGCAAGCTGCTGTACGGCGGTTGATGCCGCGCCCTGGCACGGGCGCGGACATGGCCGGGCGCGGGTGGGGCGCCGCCTGCTGCCCGGGGCCGGGGCAGTCGCCGCGGCGACAGGCCGCGCATGCCGGGACCTGAAGTCTGTCCGGCGGACTTTCGCGGTAATGCCCGCAGCGCTGCCGCCAGCACGTACAATGCGCGCGGCGGAGTCGGCCGGACAGTCGCGTCGTTCCTTCGGGAACGCCGAGGAAAGTCCGGGCTCCACAGGGCAAGGTGCCAGGTAACGCCTGGGCGGCGCGAGCCGACGGAAAGTGCAACAGAAAGATACCGCCTACGTCTCCTTCGGGAGGCCGGTAAGGGTGAAATGGTGCGGTAAGAGCGCACCGCGAGTCCGGTAACGGACCGGCACGGCAAACCCCACCTGGAGCAAGACCAAATAGGGACCTAATGGCGTGGCCCGCGTCGGGTCCGGGTAGGTTGCTCGAGCGTCACGGTGACGTGGCGCCTAGAAGAATGACTGTCCACGACAGAACCCGGCTTACAGGCCGGCTCCGCCGCTTTTCCCGCCTGCTGGGCGGGAAAAGCCCCACAGTTTTGTACCGCGGAGGCGGTACAAAACTGTGGGCCCCGGGCCCTTTGCCCTCCACAACCCCGCGCCTGTCGGCGCGCCCCCTTTACTAAAGGGGGCTGTGGCTTCGGTTGCATGGCTTTGCTCGCTTCGCATCGCGTTCGGCCGGCGTAAGAGCGGCCTGATCCTCGCGCTGGTCGTGGTGCGGAGTTGTTGCTGCGGATGCATGGCTTTGCTCGCTTCGCATCGCGTTCGGCCGGCGTAGAAGCGGGCTGATCCTTGCGCTGGTCGTGGTCTGGAGCTGCTGCTCCGGTGGCATGGCTTTGCTCGCTTCGCGTCGCGTCGGGCAGGCGTAGAAGCGGCTTGATTCCTGCGCTGGCCGTGGTGTGGAGCTGCTGCTCCGGTGGCATGGCTTTGCTCGCTTCGCGTGGCGTCGGGCAGGTGTTGAAGCGGCCTGATTCTGGCGCTGGTCGTGATGTGGGGCGCTGCTTCGAAGGCATGGTTTGCCCGCTTCGCATCGGGGCGGGTGCGTGGGGCGATACGCGTGCCGCGGTGTGGTCAGGGCGCGATATCCAGCCGGCTGTGGCCCAGGAACACGCCTTGCGGGCCGAAGCGGCGTTCGGCGATGAAGCCGTGGCCGTCGTGGTCGATCGCGATCACGGTGCTGGCGCGGGTGCCGTAGTCCTGGCCGCGGATGAAGGCGGCCGACAGCAGGCGCTCCAGCGGCAGGGCGATGCCGGTCGCCGGCAGTTCGGCGTCGTCCGGGCGCCGTTCGTCGGCGAGCGCGGCCCACAGGTCGTCCAGCGGCGGGTCGTCCCGTCGCAGCCAGTCCTCCAGCGCGGCCGCCAGGCGCCGGGTTTTCGGCCACGGCGCGTCGAGCGCGCCGTTGGACATGCCGTGCACGCCCGGTGCCAAGGCCTGCCGTGCCGGCGGGTGGTTGCCCAGGTAGTGGCAGCCGTCGGGGTCGGCCAGCAGCAGGTTGAACGGTGCGTAGTCGCCGGCCCGGGCCGCCAGCCGCTCGACCTGCCCGGCCGCGGAGGGGCCGGCGCCGGCCAGGTAGTCGGCCACCAGGGCGCCGCGCGACGGTCCGCCGCTGGCGGCGCCGGGGTCGCGCACATTGGTGATCACCGCCACGCGGCCGTTGCCGCCGATGCCCATCCAGGTGCCGCCCGAGCGCAGGTCGCGGCCGGCGACCACGTCCTCGTGCGGCGCCGGCCAGCGCGCCAGGGCCGCGGTTGGGCGGGCGTGGAACTCGTCGCGGTTGCCTGCCATGAACAGGCGCCAGCGGGGGTGGGATTTCCAGGCGAGCGCGACCAGGCACATGACGCCAGTGTGCCTGCCTGCGCGGGCCGCGGCCACGGCGCGCTGAATGGTGGACCTGCCCGGGCGGCGTTTTCACGCGGCTTCCACACGCCTGAATTTCCTTGAAATCTCAAAATTTGAGACGAAACAGCAACTTGTGGATAAAGTTTGAACAAGTCTCTAAAGATCGGCGCAAGCCCTTGATGCGAATGACGATTTTGCCCGCTAAAAGTTGTTGACAAGCCTTCGCCCGCTGCTAAGGTGGTCATCCGAGGGAAAACCAGGTTTTTTGTGGTTTTCCGTGGTTCAATGACCGCCCAGGCGACATCAGGCACTGAAGGTAGAGACGGCGTGTTTCAAGGCGAGACGGCCATCACGGTTGACGACAAGGGACGCATGGCGGTGCCCACCGCCTACCGCGACCTGGTCGCGCGTGCCAGCGGCAACCGCCTGGTGCTGACCTACAACCCGTTCGAAGCCGGGTGCCTGTGGCTGTACGCCGAGCAGGAGTGGGAGCGGGTGCGCGACGACGTGATGGCCAAGCCCAACACCCAGCGCGTGGTGCGCACCCTGCAGCAGAAACTTGTCGGCTCGGCCGCCCATCTGGAACTGGATGGCAATGGCCGCATCAGCCTGCCGTCGAGCCACCGCAACGCGGTCGGCATCGAGAAGAAGGCGGTGCTGATGGGCATGGGCGACAAATTCGAACTATGGAGCGAGCAAGCGCATCGCGCACTGATCCAGCAGACGTTGTCTGACGAGGATCTGGGCGATGGGCTGCTCGATCTGAAGTTGTGAGCCGGGGTGCCCGGGTGCGCGGTCAAGCGCAGGCCGGTCACCCTCCGGTGTCGCAGCCGCCGGCGGCTCACCTGCCGGTGCTGTACACCCAGGTCCTGCAGGGCCTGAGGGTGATCGAGGACGGTACCTATCTGGACGGCACGTTCGGCCGTGGCGGTCACGCCGGCGGCGTGCTGCGCCAGCTCGGCGCGCATGGCCGCCTGCTGGTGATGGACAAGGATCCGGAAGCCATCGCCGTGGCCGAGCGTGATTTCGCGCCGGACCCGCGCGTGGCGATCCATCGCGGCAGCTTCGCCGACCTGCTGGGCTGGAGCGAGACCGCCGCCGGCCTGGATGGCGTGCTGTTCGACCTGGGCGTGTCTTCGCCGCAGCTGGACGTGGCCGAGCGCGGTTTCAGTTTCGGCAAGGACGGTCCTCTGGACATGCGCATGGACCCGGACGCGGGCGAAAGCGCGGCGCAGTGGCTCAACCGCGCCGAGGAGCGCGAGATCGCCGACGTGCTGTGGACCTATGGCGAGGAGCGGCAGAGCCGCCGCATCGCCCGCGCCATCGTCCAGTACCGCAGCGCCAGGCAGCCGTTCTCGCGCACCGCCGAACTGGCCGAGCTGATCGCGTCGGTGATGCCGCGCGGCAAGGACAAGATCCACCCGGCCACGCGCAGCTTCCAGGCCATCCGCATCCACATCAACCGCGAGCTGGCCGACCTGGAGGCCGGGCTGGACGCGGCGCTGGCGCGGCTCAAGCCCGGTGGCCGGCTGGCGGTGATCAGCTTCCATTCGCTGGAAGACCGCATCGTCAAGCAGTTCATGAACCGCCACGCCAAGGCGCCGCCGAGCAACCGCCGGCTGCCGGAAGTGCAGGCGTTCGTGCCGACCCTGGACCTGGTCGGCGGCGCCATCAAGGCCGGGGACGACGAGCTGGCGGCCAACCCGCGCGCGCGCAGCGCGGTGCTGCGGGTGGCGGAAAAGCGCGCGCCGGCCACCGCCGGAGGCGCCGCATGAGCCGGCTGCTGCTGGTGGTGCTGCTGGCCTGCACGATCGCCTCGGCGATCGGCGTGGTGTTCATGCGCCACCGCCATCGCCAGCTGTTCGTGGAGCTGTCGCGGCTGGAGCACGCGCGCGACGAACTCAATATCGAATTCGGCCGCCTGCAGCTGGAGCAGGCCACCCTGGCCCAGGCCACCCGCGTGGACCAGGAGGCGCGCGGGCGCCTGGGCATGAAGTTCCCGGAAGCCGGCGACATCGTGGTGGTGCGGCCATGAGCACGCGCCAGGACACCCGTTGCGCATGGCGACGCCGCCCGCAGGGTGGCGCAGGGCTGGTTTGTGCCCCTGCAGAACCGGCATTCCCGCCGTCCATGGCGGCCAGGGGTGCGCGATGAACGCCCCCCGCCGCAACCGCAACCGCAGCCAGTTCAACCTGCGCAGCCGCATGCTGATGGTCGGCGCGGGCCTGGGCCTGTGCGCGGTGACCCTGGTCGGCCGCGCCGCCTACGTGCAGCTGGTCAACAGCGATTTCTACCAGCGCCAGGGCGAAGCGCGTTACCTGCGCGAAGTGCCCATCGCCACCTCGCGCGGCATGATCACCGACCGCAACGGCGAGCCGGTGGCGGTGTCCACCCCGGTCGCCTCGATCTGGGTCAACCCGCAGGAGCTGCTGCGCGCGCCCGGGCGCATCCCCGAGCTGGCGCAGGCGCTGTCGCTGCCGGTGGACGAGCTGACCGCCAAGCTCACGCAGAAGGCCGACAAGGAGTTCATGTACCTGCGCCGGCGCATGAACCCGGACGTGGCCGAGCAGATCGTCGCGCTGAAGATTCCCGGCGTGTTCGCGCAGCGCGAGTTCCGCCGCTATTACCCGCAGGGCGAGGCGATGGCCCACGTGCTGGGCTTCACCAACATCGACGACCACGGCCAGGAAGGGCTGGAGCTGGCGTTCGACGAATGGCTGCGCGGCAAGCCTGGCGCCAAGAAGGTGATCCGCGACCGCAAGGGCGCGATCGTGGAGAGCATCGACCTGGTGCGCGCCGCCGAGCCCGGCAAGGACCTGACCCTCAGCATCGACCGGCGCATCCAGTTCCTGGCCATGCGCGAGCTGCGCAACGCGGTGACCGCCAATGAAGCCGCCGGCGGTTCCATCGTGATCATGGACGTGGCCACCGGCGAGATCCTGGCCATGGCCAACCTGCCGACCTACAACCCGAACTCGGTCAGCGGGGCGACCCCGGATGCGCGCCGCAACCGCGCCGTGACCGACCTGGTCGAGCCGGGTTCGACGATGAAGCCGCTGACCATCGCCACCGCGCTGCAGCACCGCGTGGTCACCCCGGACACCATCATCGACACCAACCCCGGCTATCTGTCGCTGGGGCGCTATACGATCCGCGACGTGCCGCGCAACAACGGCGTGCTCAACGTCACCGGGGTGATCACCCGCAGCTCCAACATCGGCGCGGCCAAGATCGTGGCGCGGCTGCCGGACCAGACCTTCTACGACGCGGTGCGCGCCTTCGGTTACGGCGTGGCGCCGCACAGCGGCTTCCCGGGCGAATCGGCCGGCGTGGTGCCGTCGCCGGGCAGCCCGGGCTGGTACGGCACCACCAAGACCACCATGTCCTACGGCTACGGCCTGTCGGTGACGCCGCTGCAGATCGCGCAGGCCTACTCGGCGCTGGCCAACGGCGGCCGCGTGATCCAGCCGACCTTCGTCAAGGGCCAGCACAACGAAGCGCGCCAGGTGATCGAACCGGCGGTCGCGCAGGAAGTGGTGCGGATGATGGAGACGGTGGTGACCCAGGGCGGTGCCAAGCAGGCGGCGATCCTGGGTTACCACGTTGCCGGCAAGACCGGTACCGCGCGCAAGAACGGCCCCAACGGCTACGAACGCGGCCACTACAACCTGCTGTTCGCCGGCGTGGTGCCGGCCACCAACCCGCGCTTCGCCGCGGTGATCGTGGTCAACGACCCGCGCGGCAGGCTGCAGTACGGCGGCCTGGTGTCCGCGCCGGTGTTCCACCACGTGATGGAGGGCACCCTGCGGCTGATGGACGTGCCGCCGGACGACATCCAGTCGTGGCTGGCGGCACAGGCCGCGGGCAAGGTCGGTGGCAACCCGCTCCACAACCCGGCGATGCTGCCGGTGCCGCAGGACCCGGCCGAGCCCAACATCGACGCCGAGTTCAACGCCGCCATTCCCACCGCCACCGCGCCGCAGCCGGCCACGCCGGAGGTGCGCCAGTGAGCCGCACGATGCCGCTTTCGCAGCTGCTGCCCGACCTGGCCCTGGCCCGTGATCCGCAGATCGGCGGGCTGGTGCTGGACTCGCGCCAGGTGCGCCCCGGCGATGCCTTCGTCGCCATCGCCGGTTTCGGCGCGCATGGGCTGGGCTTCGTCGAGCAGGCCCGGGCCGCCGGCGCCAGCGCCATCCTGTTCGACCCGCCGGCGCCGGCGGAACTGCCGGCACCGGCCGATGCCATCGCCGTGCCCGGCCTGCGCCGGCGCATGGGCGCGATGGCCGACCAGTTCCACGGCCACCCCTCGCGCGCGATGACCATGGTCGGCGTGACCGGCACCAACGGCAAGACCTCGACCGTGCAGCTGCTGTCGCAGGCCTGGCACCTGCTGGGCATCCGCAGCGGCAGCATCGGCACGCTCGGCGTCGGCCTGTATGGCGACGTGGTGCCGACCGGCTTCACCACGCCGCTGGTGCTGCAGATGCATGAAGTACTGGCGCGGCTGCGCGACCAGGGCGCGCAGGCGGTGGCGATGGAAGTCAGCTCGCATGCGCTGGACCAGGGCCGCGTCGATGCCGTGCATTACGACGTGGCGGTGTTCACCAATCTCACCCGCGACCATCTGGACTACCACGGCGACATGGCCGCCTACGGCGCGGCCAAGGCGCGGCTGTTCCACCGCGACGGGCTGAAGGCGGCGGTGATCAACCTGGATGACGCGTTCGGCCGCGAACTGGTCGGCACGCTCGCCAGTGGCGTGCGCGCCATCGGCGTGAGCTCGACCGGGCAGGCCGGCGCCACGGTCCGTGCCGAGGCCCTGGTGCTGGACGGGCAGGGCATCGGCTTCGACCTGGTGATCGGCGGCGAGCGCCACCCGCTGCGCTCGCCGCTGCTGGGCCGCTTCAACGTCGACAACCTGCTGGCGGTGGCCGGCGCGCTGCACGCGCTGGGCCAGCCGGCGGCGACCATCGCCGGCGTGCTCGGCCGGCTGCAGCCGATCCGCGGCCGCATGAACCGCCTCGGCGGGCAGGGCGAGCCGACCGTGGTCATCGATTACGCGCACACCCCCGACGCGCTGGAGCAGGCGCTGCGCAGCCTGCACGGCCACCTCGACGGCCGCCTGCTGTGCGTGTTCGGCTGCGGTGGCGAGCGCGATACCGGCAAGCGTCCGCAGATGGCGGCCATCGCCCAGGCCCATGCCGACGTGGTGTTCGTCACCGACGACAACCCGCGCGGCGAGGATGGCGACGGCATCGTCGCCGACATCATGGCCGGCTTCGCCGCGCCCGCCGAAGCGGCGCGCCGGCCCACCGAAATACACGTACAGCGCGACCGTGCGCGCGCCATCGGCGCGGCCATCGCCCAGGCCGGCCCCGGCGACATCGTGCTGGTCGCCGGCAAGGGGCACGAGCCCTACCAGGAGATCGCAGGCATCAAGCATCCATTCGACGACACCGACGTCGCCTCGCGCGCGCTGGCCAACCGCCGCCAGGGCGTGCGCGCCACGCACGGCTCCAACGACGGCCAGACCGCGGGACGTGCCCGATGAAGCGCACCCCGTTGTCGCTGATCGCGCACTGGGCCGGCGGCGAACTGCATGGCGAGGATGCGAGCATCGACGCCATCGGCAACGACAGCCGCACGCTGGCGCCGGGCAGCCTGTACCTGGCCCTGCGCGGCGAGCGCTTCGACGGCCACGATTTCGCCGCCAGCGCCGTGGACAACGGCGCCAGCGCACTGCTGGTCGAGCGGCTGCTGCCGCTGGACGTGCCGCAGGTGGTGGTCGCCGACGCCGAACGCGCGCTGGCCCGGATCGCCACCGCGATGCAGCGCGACCGCGCCACCCGCGTGTTCGCCATCACCGGCAGCAACGGCAAGACCAGTGTCAAGACCCTGCTGCTGGCGATCCTGCAGCACGTGGCGATGGTCGAGGGCCGCCAGGTCTACGCCACCCCGGGCAACCGCAACAACGAGATCGGCATGCCGCTGGCGGTGATCGACGCGCCGGAAGACGCCGATTTCGCGATCTACGAGATGGGCACCGGCAAGCCGGGCGACATCGCCTACCTGACCGCCATCGCCGCGCCGGACGTGGCGCTGGTCAACAACGTCGCGCCCGCGCACCTGGAGCGCATGGGCAGCCTGCTGGAGATCGCCAACACCAAGGCGGCGGTCTACGACGACCTGCGCGAAGGCGGGGTGGCCGTGGTCAACGCCGACGACGCGTTCGCCCCGTTCTTCGCCGAGCGTGCCGGCGCCCATCGCGTGCTCCGCTTCGGCCTGGAAGCCAGCGCCGACGTCACCGCCAGCGCCATCGTGCTGGCCGAAGCCGGTTCCCGTTTCCGCCTGCACGCGCCGCAGGGCGAGGCCGAGGTGGCGCTGCAACTGCCGGGCCGGCACAACGTGCTCAATGCGCTGGCCGCCGCATCGCTGGCGCTGGCTGCCGGCATCGCCCTGCCGCGGGTGGCCGAGGGCCTGGCGCAGGCGCGCCCGGTGGCCGGTCGCCAGGTCGCGCATGTGCTGCCCGGCGGCGCGGTGCTGGTCGACGACAGCTACAACGCCAACCCGGGTTCGCTGGCCGCGGCGATCGCCGCGCTGGCCGCGGGCAAGGAAGAGGCCTGGCTGGTGCTGGGCGACATGCGCGAGCTCGGCCCCGATGCCGAGGCGCTGCATGCGCAGGCCGGCCGCCGCGCGCGCGAAGCCGGGCTCAAGCGGCTGTATGCGCTGGGGCCGCTGAGCGCCGCCGCCGCCGCCGCGTTCGGCGAGGGCGGGCGCCATTTCGACAGCCACGCCGCGCTCGCCGCGGCGCTGGAAACCGACCTTCATGCTGGCGTGCGGTGCCTGGTCAAGGGCTCGCGCGGCAGCGCCATGGACAAGATCGTGACCGCGCTGCTCAAGCGTGGCGAGGACACACCGCATGTTGCTTGAACTGGCCCGTTGGCTGCAGCAGCTGGACGACCTGTTCCGGTTGTTCAACTACCTCACCTTCCGCGGCATCCTCGCCGCGCTGACCGCGCTCGGCCTGTCGCTGTGGCTGGGGCCGGCGGCGATCCGCCGCCTGGCGCAGCTCAAGGGCGGGCAGCCGATCCGCAAGGACGGCCCGCAGTCGCACTTCTCCAAGGCCGGTACCCCGACCATGGGCGGCGGCCTGATCCTGCTGTCGGTGCTGCTGTCGGTGCTGCTGTGGGGCGACCTGCGCAACCGCTACGTGTGGCTGGTGATGGCGGTGATGCTGTGTTTCGGCGCCATCGGCTGGTACGACGACTGGATCAAGATCGCCAGGCGCGACCCCAACGGCCTGAAGTCGCGCTGGAAATACCTGCTGCAGTCGATCTTCGGCCTCGGCGCCGGCCTGTTCCTGTTCCATACCGCCGACGTGCCGGCGGCGCTGACCCTGTACATCCCGATGTTCAAGGCCATCGCGCTGCCGCTGGCCGGTATCAGCTTCGTCGCCATCGCCTACTTCTGGATCGTCGGCTTCTCCAACGCGGTCAACCTGACCGACGGCCTGGACGGGCTGGCGATCATGCCGACCGTGCTGGTCGCCTGCGCGCTGGGCGTGTTCGCCTACGCCTCGGGCAATGCGGTGTTCTCCAGCTACCTGCAGATCCCGCAGATCCCCGGGGCGGGCGAGCTGGTCATCATCTGCGCGGCGATCGCCGGCGCCGGGCTCGGTTTCCTGTGGTTCAACACCTACCCGGCCATGGTGTTCATGGGTGACGTCGGCGCGCTGGCGCTGGGCGCGGTGCTGGGCACCATCGCGGTGATCGTGCGCCAGGAGCTGGTGCTGGTGGTGATGGGTGGCGTGTTCGTGATCGAGACGCTGTCGGTGATGATCCAGGTGGCCAGCTTCAAGCTGACCGGCAAGCGCGTGTTCCGGATGGCGCCGATCCACCACCACTTCGAACTCAAGGGCTGGCCCGAGCCGCGGGTGATCGTGCGCTTCTGGATCATCTCGGTGGTGCTGGTGTTGATCGGCCTGGCGACGCTGAAGGTGCGCTGATGGACGATACCGCGCGCCAGGCAACCCGGCTCGAAGCGATCGGCGGCCACTACGACAAGTGGCTGCTGGGCGCGGCCGTGGCGCTGGCGTCGCTGGGCATCGTGATGGTCGCCTCCAGCTCCATCGCGCTCACCCAGAGCCCGTTCTACTACCTGACCCGGCACCTGGTGTTCATCGGCATCGGCGTGGCGCTGGCGGCGGTGGCGATGCGGGTGGAGCTGCGCGACGTCGAGAAGTACAACCACCTGCTGCTGCTGGGCTGCTTCGCGCTGCTGGTGGTGGTGTTCGTGCCCGGCCTGGGCAGCACCGTCAACGGCGCGCGCCGCTGGATCAACCTGGGCGTGTCCAAGTTCCAGACGGTCGAGGCGGTCAAGGTGCTGTACATCATCTGGCTGTCCAGCTACCTGGTGCGCTTCCGCGACGAGGTCAACGCCACCTGGCAGGCGATGCTCAAGCCGGTGGGCGTGGTCGGCGTGCTGGTGGTGCTGCTGCTGCTGCAGCCGGACTTCGGTTCGTCGATGCTGCTGCTGGGCATCACCACCTGCATGCTGGTGCTGGGCGGCGCGCAGCTCAAGCGCATCGTGCTGCCGGTGCTGCTGATGCTGCCGGCGCTGGTGCTGCTGGTGATCTTCGAGCCGTACCGCATGCGCCGCGTGACCTCGTTCATGGACCCGTGGGAAGACCAGCTGGGTTCGGGCTACCAGCTGTCCAACGCGCTGATGGCGATCGGCCGCGGCGAATGGACCGGGGTGGGCCTGGGCGCGTCCATCCAGAAGCTCAACTACCTGCCCGAGTCGCATACCGACTTCATCTTCTCGGTGATCGCCGAGGAGCTGGGCTTCGCCGGCGTGTGCACGATCATCGCGCTGTACGCGCTGCTGGTCGGCCGTGCGTTCTGGCTGGGCATGCGCTGCATCGAGATGCGCCGCCACTTCTCCGGCTACATCGCCTTCGGCGTGGGCCTGTGGATCGGCCTGCAGACCTTCGTGTCGATCGGCGTGAACCTGGGCATGCTGCCGACCAAGGGCCTGACCCTGCCGCTGATCTCCTCCGGCGGTTCCAGCGTGATGATGACCTGCGTGGCGGTCGGCGTGCTGCTGCGCGTGTCGTGGGAATACAACCGCGCGGTGCGCCGCCAGGAAGTGCGCGATGACGCCGACGTGGCCGACGTGCCGGCGGACGCCGCCGCGCAGCCGGCCGAGCCGGCCACCGCCAGCGCGATCGCCGCGGCCATGCAGGCCGGTGCCGCGCGCGGCACCAGCCGCATGCAGCAGCGGGTCGAACCGACCTTCGGGAGGATCGCGTGATGACGCAACCCTCGCAGCATCCTTCGCAGCCGCATGTGGCGACGCCAGCGCAAGGCACCCCGCGGCCGGTGCTGATCATGGCCGGTGGCACCGGCGGGCACATCTTCCCGGGGCTGGCCGTGGCGCGGGTGCTGCGCGGGCGCGGCATCCCGGTGACCTGGCTCGGCGCCGAGGGCGCGATGGAAACCCGGCTGGTGCCGCAGCACGGCATCGCCATCGACACGCTGGCGATCTCCGGCCTGCGCGGCAAGGGCAAGCTGGCGCTGCTGGCGGCGCCGCTGCGGGTGCTGCGCGCGATCCGCGCCGCCGGCTTCATCCTGCGCGAGCGCAACCCGCGCGCGGTGGTGGCGTTCGGCGGCTTCGCCTCCGGCCCCGGCGGCATGGCGGCGCGCCTGCACGGGCTGCCGTTGCTGGTGCACGAACAGAACCGCGCGCCGGGCATGACCAACCGCATCCTGTCGCGCTTCGCGCGGCGCCTGCTGACCGGCTTCCCCGGCAGCTTCGCCAGCGGCGAAGAGGTGGTCGGCAACCCGGTGCGCGCCGAGATCGCCGCGCTGCCGGCGCCGGAGCAGCGCCTGGCCGGCCGCAGCGGCCCGATGCGGGTGCTGGTGCTGGGCGGCAGCCAGGGCGCGCGCGCGCTCAACAACGCGGTGCCCAGGGCGCTGGCCGCGCTGGCCGGCAGCGTCGCCATCGAGGTCTGGCATCAGTGCGGCGAAAAGCTGCTCGACGAGGCGCGCCGGTCCTACCGCGATGCCGGCGTCGACGGCCGCGTCGATGCCTTCATCCAGGACATGGCCGCGGCCTATGCCTGGGCCGACCTGGTGGTGTGCCGTTCCGGCGCATCGACCCTGGCCGAACTGTGCGCGGTGGGCGTCGGCAGCGTGCTGGTGCCGTTCGCCGCGGCGGTCGACGACCACCAGACCCGCAACGCCGAATACCTGGTCGAGCGCGGCGCCGCCGAACTGCTGAAGCAGGACGACGTGCTGGCCACCCACCTGGAGGGCGTGCTGCGCGCGCTCGCCGCCACTCCCGCCCGACGCATGCAGATGGCCCAGGCCGCGCGTGCGCTGGCCAAGGCCGATGCGGCCGAACGCATCGCCGACATCATCCTCGAGGAAGCAGCATGAACACGGCACCGCGCACCCGCGCCCGCCTCGCCGGAGGCCGCGCATGATCCGCCGCCTCCACGACACCACCGACCTGGTCCGGGCGTTCCCGCGGGTGCATTTCGTCGGCATCGGCGGCACCGGCATGAGCGGCATCGCCGAGGTGATGCTGACCCTGGGCTATGAAGTCTCCGGCTCGGACAATGCCGACAACGCCGCCACCCGCCGCCTGGCGCGGCTGGGCGCGCGGGTGATGCGCGGACACTCCGCCGCCAACGTGCTCGGCACCGACTGCGTGGTGGTCTCCAGTGCCATCCGCGAAGACAACCCGGAACTGATGGAGGCGCGCAGCCAGCGCATCCCGATCATGCCGCGCGCGGCGATGCTGGCCGAGCTGATGCGCTTCCGCCGCGGCATCGCCGTGGCCGGCACCCACGGCAAGACCACCACCACCTCGCTGACCGCCGCGGTGCTCAGCGAAGGCGGGCTGGACCCGACCTTCGTGATCGGCGGGCAGCTGCTGGCCGCCGGCGCCAACGCCAAGCTCGGCGGCGGGCAATGGCTGGTGGCCGAGGCCGACGAGAGCGACGGCAGCTTCCTGCGGCTGAACCCGCTGGTGGCGGTGATCACCAACATCGACGCCGACCACCTGGAGAACTACGGCAACGACTTCGCCCGGGTGCAGGCGGCGTTCGCCGAGTTCCTGCAGCGGCTGCCGTTCTACGGGCTGGCGGTGCTGTGCATCGACGACCCGGAGGTGGCCGCACTGGCCACGCAGACCCCGCGCCATGTCATGACCTACGGCATGAGCGGCAACGCCGACGTGCGCGCCGAGGACGTGGTGCAGGACGGCGCGCGCATGCGCTTCACCCTGCGCCTGCCCGAAGGCAGCAGCGTGCCGGTGACGCTGGCGCTGCCGGGCCGCCACAACGTGCTCAACGCGCTGGCCGCCGCCGCCATCGGCTGGCAGCTGGGGGTGGCGCCGGAAACGATCGCCGCCGCGCTGGAGAAGTTCGAGGGCGTGGGCCGCCGCTTCAACGACCTGGGCGTGGTCACCACCGCCAAGGGCGCCCGGGTGCGGTTGATCGACGATTACGGCCACCACCCGCGCGAGCTGGCCGCGGTGTTCGCCGCCGCCCGTGGTGGCTGGCCCGCGCAGCGGCTGGTGGTGGCGTTCCAGCCGCACCGCTACAGCCGTACCCGCGACCAGTTCGACGCGTTCGCCGCGGTGCTGTCGGAAGTCGACGCGCTGGTGCTGAGCGAGGTCTACCCGGCCGGCGAGGCGCCGATCCCGGGTGCCGATTCGAAGTCGCTGGCCCGCGCCATCCGCGCCCGCGGCCGCAGCGAGCCGGTGGTGGTCGGACATGCCCATGACCTGGTGTCGGTGCTGCCGGACGTGCTGCGCGACGGCGACCTGCTGCTGATGATGGGCGCCGGCGACATCGGCCACGTCGCCCAGCAGATCGCCAGCGGCGGTTTCCAGGAGGCGCGGGACGAATGAAGCCCTGCCTGCTTCCGCTGATGCGCACCCCGCTTCCGGCCGGCAACGGCCGCGGCGCGGTGCCGTCGCGCGGAACCGCCAGGACCGGCGGGGGGCGCGCATGAGCGCGTTGCTGCGCATCCTCGCCTGGCTGCTGGCCATCGCCCTGGTGGCGTTGCCGGTGGTCGCGGTGCTCAACGGCTGGGTCGGCGCCGAGCGCTGGCCGTTGACCCGGCTGCGCGTGCACGGCGAGTTCAAGCGCGTGCCCGGCGAGGAGCTGCGCAAGGCGCTGCTGCCGTATGCCCGCGCCGGCTACTTCGCGGTCAAGCTGCAGGATGCGCAGCACGCGGTGGAGCGGCTGCCCTGGGTGGAGAGCGCGCAGGTGCGCAAGCAGTGGCCCGACGTGCTCGAGGTGAGCGTGGTCGAACACAAGCCGTTCGCGCGCTGGGGCAAGGACCGGCTGCTGTCCGAGCAGGGGCGGCTGTTCGCCACCCCGCACGGGCTGGAGAACGCGCCGTTGCCCGAGCTCGATGGCCCGGACAGCAAGACCGCCGAGGTGGTCGAGCTCTACAACGACTCGCGCGCGCTGTTCGCACCGGTGGGCATCGACGTGCGGCGGGTGGCGATGGACGCGCGCGGCAGCTGGTCGCTGGCGCTGGACAACGGCACCGAAGTCATCGTCGGCCGCGACGATGCGCGCTCGCGGCTGGGCCGCTTCGTGCGCGTGCTGCCCCAGTTCACCCGCACCCAGGTGCCGATCGTGCGCGCCGACCTCCGCTACACCAACGGTTTCACGCTGAGCTGGGGAACTCCGCCGCCGGCAGCAAAGCAGACGCAGGACAGGACATGAATCGCAAGGGTGACAAATCACTGATCGTCGGCCTCGACATCGGCACCTCCAAGGTGGTAGCGCTGGTGGGCGAGTACTCGCCGGGCAGCCCGATCGAGGTGATCGGCATCGGTTCGCACGAATCGCGCGGGCTCAAGCGCGGCGTGGTGGTCGACATCGAATCGACGGTGCAGTCGATCCAGCGCGCGATCGAGGAGGCCGAACTGATGGCCGGTTGCGAGATCCGCTCGGTCTACGCCTCGATCTCCGGCAACCATGTGCAGTGCCGCAACTCGCAGGGCATCACCCCGATCCGCGAGGGCGAGGTGACCTGGGGCGACCTGGACCGCGTGCTGGAGGCGGCCAAGGCGGTGGCGATCCCGGCCGACCAGAAGATCCTGCATGCGATCCCCCGCGAGTACGTGCTGGACGACTCGCAGGAAGGCATCCGCAACCCGGTCGGCATGACCGGCGTGCGCCTGGAGGTGCACGCGCACCTGGTGGTCTGCGCGCAGTCGGCCGCGGCCAACATCAGCAAGTGCGTGCAGCGCTGCGGCCTGCAGGTGGACGACCTTGTGCTGTCCTCGCTGGCCTCCAGCGTGGCGGTGCTGACCGCCGACGAGCGCGAGCTCGGCGTGGTGATGGTGGACATCGGCGCCGGCACCACCGACATCGCGGTGTTCGTGCAGGGCGCGATCTGCCACACCGCCTCGCTGCCGATCGCCGGCGACCACGTCACCAACGACATCGCGCACATGCTGCGCACGCCGACCCCGGAGGCCGAGCAGATCAAGGTGCGCTACGCCTGCGCGCTGGCGCAGCTGGCCACCGCCGAGGAGAGCATCCAGGTGCCGTCGGTCGGCGACCGCCCGCCGCGGCGCATGCCGCGCGCCTCGCTGGCGCAGGCGGTGCAGGGCCGTTACGAGGAGATCTTCGAGATGGTGCAGGCCGAACTGCGCCGCTCGGGCTTCGAGGAAATGGTGCGCGCCGGCATGGTGCTCACCGGCGGCGCCTCGAAGATGGAAGGGGTGGTCGAACTGGCCGAGGAAATGCTGCAGATGCCGGTGCGCGTGGGCATCCCGCAGCACGTCACCGGGCTGGGCGAGGTGGTCGGCAACCCGGTGCACGCCACCGGCGTGGGCCTGCTGCTGATGGGCAGCCAGATCGAACACCCGCGGCGTCCGTCGCTGCCCACCGGGCGCGCCGGCACGCTGTTCAACAAATTGAAGAACTGGTTCCGCGGCGAGTTCTGACGCGGAACGGGCGGTAACGCCGGCCGCTGGCCGGTGATTGAAGCAGGGCGGTACCCCGCAATGGCGCAGGCCACGCGGGATTCCAACGACAACTGCCGCAATGGCGGCGCGGTGACCAAGGGCAGGACGCCTGCGGGGCCACGCCAACGGAAGCGGTTATAACGAGGACATGGACATGGCACATTTCGAACTGATCGAGAAGATGGCACCCAATGCGGTGATCAAGGTGGTGGGCGTGGGCGGTGGCGGCGGCAACGCCGTGGCGCACATGGTCAACTCCAGCGTGGACGGCGTCGAGTTCATCACCGCCAACACCGATTCGCAGGCGATCAAGAACTGCGGCGCCAAGCTGCAGCTGCAGCTCGGCACCAACGTCACCAAGGGCCTGGGCGCCGGCGCCAACCCGGAAGTCGGCCGCCAGGCCGCGCTGGAAGACCGCGAGCGCATCATGGACGCGCTGCAGGGCGCGGACATGGTGTTCATCACCGCCGGCATGGGCGGCGGCACCGGCACCGGCGCCGCGCCGGTGGTGGCGCAGCTGGCCAAGGAAATGGGCATCCTGACCGTGGCCGTGGTCACCAAGCCGTTCCCGTTCGAGGGCCGCCGCCGCATGCAGGTCGCGCTCAAGGGCATCGAGGAACTGAGCCAGCACGTCGATTCGCTGATCACCATCCCCAACGAGAAGCTGATCACCGTGCTCGGCCGCAACGCCACCATGGTGCAGGCCTTCCGCGCCGCCAACGACGTGCTGCAGGGCGCGGTGCAGGGCATCGCCGACCTGATCGTGCGCCCGGGCCTGATCAACGTCGACTTCGCCGACGTGCGCACCGTGATGTCGGAAATGGGCCTGGCGATGATGGGCACCGGCACCGCCCGCGGCGACGACCGCGCCCAGGCCGCCGCCGAGGCCGCCATCCAGAACCCGTTGCTGGACGACGTGAACCTGGCCGGCGCCAACGGCATCCTGGTCAACATCACCGCCGGCCCGGACTTCACCATGAGCGAGTTCGACGAGATCGGCCGCACCATCGACGGCTTCGCCTCGGAAGACGCCACCGTGGTGGTCGGCACCGTGCTCGACCCGGACATGCAGGACGAAGTGCGGGTGACCGTGGTCGCCACCGGCCTGAACCGCGCCGTGGCCAAGAGCGCGCAGCGCCCGGGCGAGCGTGCACCGATCAAGCTGGTGCGCAATGCCACCACCGGCCAGGCCGAGTTCGGCGGCGACTACGAAAGCCCGGCCGATGCCGTGGCCAAGGCCGTGGGCAGCTCGCTGGGCATGGGCCTGCGTCGCCCGAGTTCGGACACCGTGGCCGCGTCGGCCCCGGCGGCCGCACCGGCCGCGGCGGAACTGCCCAGCGACTACCTGGACATCCCGGCGTTCCTCCGCCGCCAGGCCGACTGACCGGCCGGTCGCCAGCGCCGGGCGTCCCCGACGGGACGCCTGCGGCGGGCGGCATGGCCGGCAGGCGGTGAGTTGTCGTGGACGCCGGGGTTGTCCTCCCCGGTGGCAGCATCCATGTCCGTTGCTGCCGGGCCAGGATCGGCCCGGCGGCAGCTTCGCCTCCCCGGAGGAGGCGTGCCGGCCACGCGCCAGGGACGGATGTTGATGCGTGTTATTCTTGTTTGGTTATGGCCGCGCTCCGGGCGGTCCCTCCAGAACGTACCCCGATGATCCAGCAGCGCACCCTCAAGAACACGATCCGCGCCACCGGCGTCGGCCTGCACAGCGGCGACAAGGTCTACATGACCCTGCGCCCGGCACCGGTCGACCACGGCATCGTGTTCCGCCGCGTGGACCTGGACCCGGTGGTGGAAGTGCCGGCGCGCGCCGACCTGGTCACCGAAGTGACCCTGTGCACCGGCCTGACCTGCGAAGGCGCCAAGATCCAGACCGTCGAGCACCTGATGTCGGCCATGGCCGGGCTGGGCGTGGACAATGCCATCGTCGAGCTGTCCTCGGCCGAGCTGCCGATCATGGACGGTTCCTCGGGCCCGTTCGTGTTCCTGCTTCAGTCGGCCGGCATCGTCGAGCAGGCGGCGCCCAAGCGCTTCCTGCGCATCCTCAAGACCGTGGAAGTGCGCGACGGCGACAAGATCGCCCGCTTCGAACCGCACGAGGGCTACCGGCTGGGCTTCACCATCCAGTTCGACCACCCGATGATCCCGGCACGGCAGTCGCGGGTGGAGATCGATTTCTCCACCGCCGCCTACATCAAGGAAATCTCCCGCGCGCGCACCTTCGGCTTCATGCGCGACCTGGAGTACATGCGCGAGCGCAACCTGGGGCTGGGCGGCTCGATGGACAACGCCATCGTGCTGGACGAGTTCCGCGTGCTCAACGACGACGGCCTGCGCTATGCCGACGAGTTCGTGCGCCACAAGATCCTCGACGCGGTCGGCGACCTGTACCTGGCCGGGGGCCGGTGCTGGGCGCCTACGAAGGCTACAAATCCGGCCACGCGCTCAACAACAAGCTGGTCCGTGCCCTGCTGGCCGATGCCAGTGCGTGGGAGTGGGCGTGCTTCGATTCGCCGGCCGCCGCCGACCCGATCGTGTACGGGGCGGTGGCCTACGCCTGAATGGGCGGCACGCCGACGGGCGTGGACAAAATGTGAATCCAGGCGCCATTCCGGCCTGAATTTAACCATTAATTAACAAAACACTAACGCCTCCACTGCAAGTCGCGGCTAGGATTCCTGCCGGCTTGGTGCGGGGGTCCGTCGGGATGCCCGCCTGCGGTGGAGGAACGCCACCCGCATTCAGGAACGGGTGCCCTTCACATCCGCCAGACAAGCCAGGGCGTCGCGCAGGCCTTTGTGCGTGGCGGCCGTTACTGCGTGAGTACTGCGCTGGTCGTTTCGCACCGGGGAGGGTGCAGGCGCGGTGGCAGTCTTGACGGTCACCCGGGTGGCCTTCAGCCCGATGGATCGGGCCGCGTCGAGCAACTGGTTTTCGGCAAGCCTGACCTTGGCGTGCCAGACCGGCGATTCGACGAGAAAAACGAGGTGTTCGCCGTCCACATTGGCCAGCCGGCAACGGTTGCCCAGCGCAGGCGGCAGATGGGGGCGCAACTGCCGGTCCAGCGCATCGAGCCACAGGGCTCGCCGCAACGGGTTCCCGGTTTTGTCCGCCATCACCGCTTCCAGCGCCTGCTTGGGCGCGCTGCGGGAACGAACGCTGGATTTCGGCTCAGACATAAGAATTCTTCGATGGCATTCAAAAAGATCGTAATCAAAACACGGGGGCAGCAGGCAAAAACGCCGTTGGCGCGCCTGCAGGTGTTTTTCGAGGATAGGCCAAAGGCCCTGCTGGGCAGCGTGATGGGCCTGGGTTGCCTGGTCGGCGTGGGCCTCACCCTGGGCGTCGGCGCGGCCGGTGACGCGGCGTTGCGCGCGCAGGTCGAACGCCAGGAGCGCGAACTTGCCAAGGTGCAGGCCGACGCGCAGACCCAGGTCAACGCGCTGGCGGCGCGGCTGGGCGAGCTGCAGGCCCAGGCCACGCGCCTGAACGCGCTGGGCGAGCGCCTGACCCAGATGGGCAAGCTCGAGGACGGTGAGTTCGATTTCAACGAGACGCCCGGCCTGGGTGACGGCGATGCCGGCCCGGCGCAGGACATCCCGCTGAGCGCGGTCAACAGCGACTTACAGGTGCTGGAGCAGCGCTTTGCTGCTTCAGGCAGGCAGTTGTCGGTGCTCGAATCGCTGCTGTTCGACCACCAGCTGGAGCAGAACGCGGTGCCTTCGCGCATGCCGATCCGCAACAGCTACGTGACCTCCGGCTTCGGCACCCGTGCCGATCCGTTCGGCCGCGGTGCCGCCACCCACAAGGGCATGGATTTCCACGCCCGCGTCGGCGACCCGGTGACCGCGGTGGCCGAGGGCGTGGTCAGCTTCTCCGGGGTCAAGGGCGGCTACGGCAACGTGGTCGAGGTCGACCACGGCAATGGCTACAAGACCCTGTACGCGCACAACTCGCGCCTGAGCGTGCGCGAGGGCGATCTGGTCCGGGTCGGCCAGGAAGTGGCCAAGGCCGGCTCCACCGGGCGTTCCACCGGCGCGCACGTGCACTTCGAGGTGTGGCAGGACGGGCGCGTGGTCAACCCGCGCAAGTTCCTGGGCGACGGCAGCACCACCCCGGTGGGCCGCGTCCGGCGTGGCTGAGGGGCGCCTGCGGGCGCTTGAATCGCCAGGCGCCCGCCCCAAGCTACAATAGGCGTTGCCATCGACAGGGCGCATTGCGCCCTGTTTCGTTTGTGCCCGGCTGGTCCCGCTTGGGGTGGGGTCCGCGCACGGCATTCCATTCAAACCGGTTCCTTCAATGATCAACAGCCTGCTTACCCGCGTTTTTGGCAGCCGCAACGAGCGCCAGCTCCGCCAGCTCAACCGTATCGTCGCCAAGATCAATGCCTTGGAGCCGGAAATCCAGAAGCTTTCCGACGACCAGCTGAAGGCCAAGACCCCGAGTTCCGCGAGCGCATCGCCGCCGGCGAAGCGCTGGACAAGGTGCTGCCGGAAGCCTTCGCGGTCTGTCGCGAGGCCTCGCTGCGGGTGCTTGGCATGCGCCATTACGACGTGCAGCTGATCGGCGGCATGGTGCTGCACCTGGGCAAGATCGCCGAAATGCGCACCGGTGAAGGCAAGACCCTGGTCGCCACCCTGCCGGTCTACCTCAACGCGCTGGAAGGCAAGGGCGTGCACGTGGTCACCGTCAACGACTACCTGGCCCGCCGCGACGCCGCGCAGATGGGCAAGCTGTACAACTGGCTGGGGCTGAGCGTGGGCGTGGTCTACCCGGGCATGCCGCATGGCGACAAGCGCGAGGCCTACGCCGCCGACATCACCTACGGCACCAACAACGAGTTCGGCTTCGACTACCTGCGCGACAACATGGCGCTGACCCGCGCCGACCGCTACCAGCGCGGCCTGCACTACGCGATCGTCGACGAAGTCGACTCGATCCTGATCGACGAAGCGCGTACCCCGCTGATCATCTCCGGCCCGGCCGACGATTCGCCGGAGCTGTACATCCGCGTCAACCGCGTGGTGCCGCAGCTGGTCAAGCAGGAGACCGAAGAGGGCGAGGGCGACTACTGGGTCGACGAGAAGGGCAAGCAGGTGCACCTGTCCGAAGCGGGCATGGAGCATGCCGAGGAACTGCTGCGGCAGGCCGGCATCATCGACGCCGACAACGACGGCGGCCTGTACGCCGCGCAGAACCTGACGGTGGTCCACCACCTCAATGCCGCGCTGCGCGCGCACGCGATCTACCAGCGCGACGTGGACTACATCGTGCGCGACGGCGAGGTGGTGATCGTCGACGAGTTCACCGGCCGCACCCTGGCCGGCCGCCGCTGGTCCGACGGCCTGCACCAGGCGGTGGAAGCCAAGGAAGGGGTGCCGGTGCAGCGCGAGAACCAGACGCTGGCCAGCATCACCTTCCAGAACCTGTTCCGCATGTACAAGAAGCTGTCCGGCATGACCGGTACGGCCGACACCGAAGCCTACGAATTCCAGAGCATCTACGGCCTGGAAGTGGTGGTGATCCCGACCAACAAGCCGACCATCCGCAAGGACCACCCGGACCAGGTGTTCCTCAACCGCAAGGGCAAGTTCAACGCGGTGCTGGCCGACATCGAGGAATGCGCCAAGCGCGGCCAGCCGGTGCTGGTCGGCACCACCTCGATCGAAACCTCGGAGATGCTGTCCGAGCACCTGCGCAAGGCGGGCGTGAAGCACGAAGTGCTCAACGCCAAGCAGCACGACCGCGAAGCGACCATCGTCGCCAACGCCGGCCGCCCGGGCTCGGTGACCATCGCAACCAACATGGCCGGCCGCGGCACCGACATCGTGCTCGGCGGTTCGCTGGAGACCGAGCTGCAGGAGCTGGGCGAGGACGCCAGCGCCGAGCAGAAGGCCGCGGTCAAGGCCGCCTGGCAGGAACGCCACGACGCGGTCAAGGCCGCCGGCGGCCTGCACATCGTCGGCACCGAACGGCATGAATCGCGCCGCATCGACAACCAGCTGCGTGGCCGCTCCGGCCGCCAGGGCGACCCGGGTTCCTCGCGCTTCTACCTGTCGCTGGAAGACAACCTGATGCGCATCTTCGCGTCCGACTGGGTGCAGAAGGCCATGCGCCTGATGGGCATGAAGGAAGACGACGTCATCGAGGACCGCCTGGTCAGCCGCCAGATCGAGAAGGCGCAGCGCAAGGTCGAGGCGCACAACTTCGACATCCGCAAGAACCTGCTGGACTTCGACGACGTCAACAACGACCAGCGCAAGGTGATCTACGCCCAGCGCGACGAGCTGCTCGACGCCGAGTCGGTCAAGGACAACATCGACGGCATCCGCGGCGACGTGATCTATGACCTGGTGGCCCGCTTCGTGCCGCCGAATTCGGTGGACGAGCAGTGGGACCTGCCGGGCCTGCAGGCCACGCTGGAGTCGGACCTGGGCGTGCAGATGGACCTGGTGGGGCTGTTCAGGCAGCACGAGGAACTGGACGCCGAGGGCATCGCCCAGGCCGTGGCCGCCCACATCGAGCAGCACTTCGAGCAGAAGGAAGCGGCGGTCGGCGCCGAAACCATGCGCGCGCTGGAGAAGCACGTGATGCTGACCGTGCTCGACCAGAGCTGGAAGGAGCACCTGGCGCGCATGGACTACCTGCGCCAGGGCATCTACCTGCGCGGTTACGCGCAGAAGCAGCCCAAGCAGGAATACAAGAAGGAAGCCTTCGAGCTGTTCTCCGAGATGCTGGAGAACGTCAAGCGCGAGGTGATCCAGCTGCTCTCGCGCGTGCGCATCCGCAGCGAGGAGGAAGTGGCGGCGATGGAGGCGCTGGAGCGCCAGCAGGCCGAAGCGCGCCTGCAGATGTCGCAGTTCCAGCACCAGGACAACGGCGGCTACAGCGCCGACGAGGAAGCGGCCGACGTGCAGGCCGCGCTCGCCGAGCCCAAGGTCGGGCGCAACGATCCGTGCCCCTGCGGCAGCGGCAAGAAGTACAAGCACTGCCACGGTCAGCTCAACTGAAAGTTGAGTTGACCGTGGTGTAGCCCGCGCAGCGGGCTACACACCCATGATCCGTTGCACGGATCATGGGTACACGGTCCTTATCCCCGATCCCCGCGCCTTCGGCGCGCCCCCCTTACCAAGGGGGGCTCCTCATCGGGTGGATACCCGCAATGCCGGCCATTGGCCGCGACACACCATCGCTGCGCGCGGTTGCTCCATGTTGCGCCGCAAGGCATGGCCCCGTTCTTTTCTTCTTCTCCGGATCAGGGCGGCGCACCAGGCGTCCGGCTGGCCTGCATTGCGGTGCCGAATAGGCAGGCCACGCTCTCCCTCGCACCTTGACCCGTCCCCGCATGCGGCCCGCTTTTCGGGCCGGCGTCGCCGGTCGCGCTTCGCGCGGTAGCGTCGCCGACCCAGGGAGCCGCCTGCAGGCGCGATCCCGATGGGCGCCGGCAGTCAATCGATAGGGGCGTACACCTCTGGAACGCTGGTGCGGGGCTCGCCCCGCACGGGGCCTTCCCGACGGGCGCCCAGGCCGGAACTGCACGCAGGCAGGCGATTGCGCCCGGCTCGGGGTTTTCGGCATGCTCGGCGCATGACTTCCTCCCTGCGCTCGATCCATGTCGTGGCCGCCGTCATCACCGACGCGCGTGGCCGCATCCTGCTCAACCGCCGCAACGGCACCAGCGACATGGCCGGGCTGTGGGAATTCCCGGGCGGCAAGCGCGAGCCGGGCGAGACCTCCGAGCAGGCGCTGGCGCGCGAACTGCACGAGGAGCTGGGCATCGAGGCCGAGGTCGGCGACTGGCTGATGGACGTGCCGCAGCTCTACCCGGACAAGCGCCTGCGCCTGGAAGTGCGGCAGGTGCAGCGCTGGAAGGGCAACGCCCGCGGGCGCGAGGGGCAGGCCATCACCTGGGTGGCGCCCGACCGGCTTGGGCGCTACTCGATGCCGCCGGCGGACCTGCCGGTGGTGGCCGCGCTGCGCCAGGCCGATCGTTACCTGGTCACGCCGGAGCCCTCGGCCGGCGGCGATGCCTGGCTGCAGGGCGTGCAGGCCGCGGTGGACGCCGGCATCCGCCGGCTGCAGCTGCGCACACCGCAGGCCGGCGACCGCGCGGCGCTGGCCCGCGACGCGGTGGACCGCGTCGGCCGCCACGCCGAGCTGCTGCTCAACCGCGACATCGTGCTGGCCCGGGAGCTGGGCGTGGGCGTGCACCTGGGCAGCGAACAGCTGCAGCAGCTGCAGCAACGGCCGCTGCCGGAAAGCGTCCTGGTCGGTGCCTCCTGCCACGACCTGGCGCAGCTGCAGGCCGCGCAGCGCCTGGGCTGCGATTTCGCCGTGCTCGGCCCGGTGCAGGCCACCGCCAGCCATCCGGCGGCGACGCCGCTGGGGTGGGCCGCGTTCGAGCAGCTGCGCGAGCAGGTGTCGCTGCCGATCTACGCCATCGGCGGCCTGGCCGCCGCGGACATCGGCACCGCGCGCCGGCATGGCGCACAGGGCGTGGCCGCGATCCGCGCGCTGTGGCCGCAGCCGGTTACAGGCTGATCCAGAAACAGTTGTACTGCCGGCGCAGTTTCAGCAGCGTGCGCGAAGGCGTGGTGCCGCCGGCGAGGGTCTGTTCCAGGCGCAGCGCGACCGGCCGCGGGCGCCGCGCCGGCACCTCGGCGAACATGGGCGGGGCGTCGGCGGCGGCCGCGCCGCCTTCGCCTTCCGGCAGCAGCTCCGGGTCCCGCGGGAACACCGGTGCGATGTCGACCAGCGGACGCTGCACGATGCCGTCCAGGCGGTCCATCACCCGCGTGGCCTCGGCGCTGGACAGCCCGCCCCAGGCATAGATGCCGGACAGGCGGTTCGGGTCGCGCGCGTCCATCGCCGCGCGGATCTGCGCCACCACCTCGCTGAGCCGGCGTGCGCAGCTGTCGCGGTACAGGCCGCTGGCACCGGCGGGCCGCGCCTCGGGCAGCAGCCGCGCGCGCGCGCCCATCACCTCGCACGGCCTGTCGCCGTACACCGTGCGCCCCTGCGGGTCGGTGCAGCGGTTGACCTGCTGCGCCTGCGTGGCGCCCGCCCACAGGGCGGCAGGGAGCAGCAGGAGTGGCAGCGCGCGCATCGGCCAAGCCTAACCCGGCCACGCGTGACGGGGTGTGCAGCCGCTGGCGGGTCAGCCGCGGCCGAGCCGCTGCAGCACCGCGTTGGTCGGCCTGGCCAGGTTGAGCGTGTAGAAGTGCAGCGCCGGCGCGCCGCCGGCGATCAGCCGTTCGCACAGCGCCGCCACCACGTCGGCGCCGAACGCGCGCACCGAATCGACATCGTCGCCGTAGGCCTGCATGCGCTTGGCGATCCAGCGCGGGATCTCCGCACCGCACTGCTCGGAGAAACGCCGCAGCTGGCTGAAGTTGGAGATCGGCATCACCCCGGGAATGATCGGCACGTCCACGCCCAGCCTGCGGGTGGCATCGACGAACTGGAAGTACGCGTCGGCGTTGTAGAAGTACTGGGTGATGGCGGCATCGGCGCCGGCGTCGATCTTGGCCTTGAAATGGCGCAGGTCGGCCAGCGCGTCGCTGGCCTGCGGGTGGGTTTCCGGATAGGCGCCGACCTCGATGCGGAACGCGTCGCCGTGCTCGGCGCGGATGAACGCGATCAGTTCCGAGGCGTAGCGCAGGTCGCCGGGAAAGCCCATGCCCGAGGGCAGGTCGCCGCGCAGGGCGACGATGCGGCGCACGCCGATGGCGCGGTACAGCTTGAGCAGCTCGCGGATCTCCTCGCGGGTGCCGCCCACGCAGGACAGGTGCGGCGCCGCCTGCAGGCCATGGTGCTGGTTGAGGTGGCGCACCGTCTCGGAGGTATAGCTCAGGGTCGAGCCGCCGGCGCCGAAGGTGCAGGACACGTACTCGGGGGCATGCACCTTGAGCCTGCTCGCGGTGCGGTCCAGCTGCGCGCGCTGGTCATCGGTCTTGGGCGGATAGAACTCGAAGCTGAGCGCGGTCATGGCGGGGCGGTGAGTGGGTCTTGCCGGAATTATATCTCTCCATCAAGATGGATGTGCAATTGTTTCTGTTGTCACCGGGCGCCCGTGCGTGGGTTCAGTGGGCCCGCCATGCGGCGCGCTGCGGCGACAGCGCGATACAGGCCACGATCGCCATCAGCAGCACCAGCGAGGCGGCATAGCGGCTCAGCGCCAGCCCTCCGTGATCGGGCGGCTTGTCGAGGAAGTCGCCGACCACCGCGCCCAGTGGCCGGGTGAGGATGAAGGCGGCCCAGAACAGCAGGGTCCTGGGCAGGCGGGTCGCCAGGTGCAGCGCCGCGGCCAGCGCCAGCAGGCCGCCGAACAGGAGCATGCCGCCGGCATAGCCCAGGCCCTGGGTATCGGCCGCCCAGTCGCCCAGCGCGGTGCCCAGGGTCTGCGAGAAAGTGATGGTCAGCCAGTAGAACAACTCGCTG
Source organism: Stenotrophomonas acidaminiphila (assembly GCA_002951995.1). Lineage (NCBI taxonomy): Bacteria > Pseudomonadati > Pseudomonadota > Gammaproteobacteria > Lysobacterales > Lysobacteraceae > Stenotrophomonas > Stenotrophomonas acidaminiphila. Next base: position 2,943,521 of record CP019797.1, on the reverse strand, counting down.
CGGCGCGAGCCGATGTCGGCCACCGAGACGCTGCCGGTACTGCGCTGCCAGCAGAACAGGGTGCCCAGCAGCAGTGCCAGCAGCACGCTGCTGCCGCCGCCGTAACCAATGCCGAGCGAGCGGTCCAGGTAGTCGGCCAGGGTGGTCCCCACGGTGGTGCTGGCGATGATCGCCGCCCAGTACAGCCAGGGACGGAAGCCGCTGGTGCGGATCTGCGCGGCCACGGCGATGGCGAACACCGTGGCGAACAGCTCGGTGCCGGCCAGGTAGCCCAGGCCCATCGACATCGTGACCGCGTCGCCGCCCACCTCGCCCAGCATGGTGGCGAGGATCTTGGTGATCCAGAAGGCGAGGGTGACCTCGGGAACCTTGCTGTCGCCTGGAGCGGCGTGGCTGCGCATGGCGGTGGTCCGGTGGCAAGGCGGCAATGCGACGATGCGCGGGCCGGGGTCGGAGGCCTGTCGGAAGCCCGTTCCTGCCGTGCGGCGACGCGCAGCCGGCTGGATTGCCGCGGTCATCGGCGGCGCAGGCGGCCCCCGCCGTCATCGCGGACGGCATCGACCGGGCCGGCGCGCGCGGTGCGCCAATGTGCTGGCAACCCCGGCCAGGCAAAGGGCGGGCCGTGCCCGGGAACGCCGCCCGCGCAGCTCGGTCCACGTTGCTGCCTGCCATGGCCTGCGCGGACGGTGGAACGCGGCGTCCTCCGGCTCCCACCGATCGCCGGCATGCCGGGCGCCAGTGCCCATCACGGCGTCCGCCGCCTTCCGTCGCAACCCGGGCGCGCGGGGGCCTGATCGGGATGGCGTCCGCGCTCGCGGGTGTGTGCGCCCTGCGTCGATCAGCCCGCGCATCCCGCACCCGCACCCGCGCGTGCGCCGGCGTGCGCGGCCGTGGCGCGATGGCCGACAATGGCCGGGTTTTCCGAACGTCCCGGCCATGTCGATCTTCCTCACCCCCTTCGCCCGTACCCGCCTGTTCCCGCGCACGCCGCGCCCGAACACGATCCGCGACTGCACGCCCGAGCAGTTCGAGCGCCATCTCAACGCGCATCCGCCGCTGCAGGTGCTCGACGGTTACGCGCCGTTCTGCAAGCTGCACGTGCACCGCAACTGGACCTCCACCCGCTGCCTGACGGTGCCGGTCACCGACGCCAACCGCCACCTGCTGCGCTCGGCCTACGAGGCGCGCACACGCGAGGAACTGCCGGTGCTGGTGCGCTGGTTCGAGGGCGTGGAGCCGCCGGTGGCCGAGTACCTGGTCGTCATCCTCTACAGCCGCGAACAGCTGGCCAAGGAAGGCGCGCCGATCGACGCCGACTGGGGCGTGGTCGGCTGCCTGTACACCGCCGAGCCAGCGGAAATCCCGATGGCGCCGATCACCATGATGCGCAACGCGCTGGGCGTGGAAGAGGGCGGCTCGGGCGTGCCCATCGACCGCGAGGCGTACCGGCGTGCGGTCGAGTTCTGGGAGGCGAACGCGAACTGGCGCTGAGCGCGCTCAGTACGCCGGGCGATAGTCGAGCGCCAGGCGCAGCATGTCGCGATGCTGGATGCCGTCCTCGACGATTGCTTCGTCGTAGTTGCGCAGGAAGAAGTCGCGGTCCACCTGGAACACGCGGAAGCCTTGCCGCTGGTAGAACGCGAGCGGGTAGCCGAAGGTGCCGGTGCCGACTTCAAGCCGCTGCGCGCCTTCGCGCCGGTACGTGTCGATCACGTGGGCCAGCAACCGCGTGCCGATGCCGCGCTGCTGGCGTGCCGGATCGACGGCGATGTTCATCAGCTCGTGGCTGCCCTGCGCGAGCGGCACGACCGCGCAGATGCCGGCGATGGCGCCGTCCATGCGGGCGGCGAAGCAGCGTGCGCCCGGCAGGTAGGCGCGTACCTTGCGTTCCGAGGGGTCGGCCAGCAGGAGCAGCGCCAGCGGCGCGTCGGCCGGCGGTATTTCGTGGATCGAAAGAGACATGGGTAAACCGAAGTCAGGACAAGCCAGGGGCGGAGCTGGATTCGCTGCCGGACATCGACCCCGGCCGCGGTTGCGGCCCTGGGCATGGTCGCATCCGGCGAAGGCTCAGCGCTTGCCCTCGCCGGTGCCGGGGGTGGCGGGGTACATGCGTTCGATCGCCATCGCCTCCAGCGCGGTATAGATCGTGTCGTGGCGCAGGTCAGGGCGTGGCAGCGCCTGCCATTGCAGGTGCGCCGGGCCGGCGCGCCTTACCGTGTCCGAGAGGGCCTGCGCGTGCGGACCGATGTTGTCCTCGTCACCCCAGGCCAGCAGCATCCGGCCCTGCAGTCCGGGCATGCGCTGCAGCCGCGCGTCGGCGCTGCGGGTGAGCGCCGCGTCGTTCCACCACAGGCTGGGGCTGAAGGCGATCCAGGTGTCGAACAGCGCCGGCTGCTCGAACAGGGTTTCGACGATGAACAGCCCGGCCAGCGACTCGCCGATGATGCCGCGCGCGCCGGTGGTGCGGTAGCGGCGGTCGATCTCGGGCACCAGTTCCTCGGCGATGAACGCGCGGAACGCGGCCGAGCCGCCGACCACCGGCGCGATGCGGCGGTCGCCGTCGACCTGGGTCGGACCGGTCATGTCGCGGCGGCGCTGGGTGTTCTCGATGCCGACCACCAGCAGCGGCGCGATCCGGCCGGCGCGGATGCCGGCATCGACCGTGGCGGCCACGTGCGGGAAATCCTCGGCGACGCCGCCGTCGGGCATGTACAGCACCGGATGCGCCACCGCCGCGTCGGCGGGCGGCCGGTAGACGTTGATGGTGCGCGCCTCCTGCAGCCGCTGCGACTGGATGACGAAGCTGTCATGCGGTGGGGGCGCCGGCTGTGCGCGCGGGATGCCCGGCAGCGCCGCCATCAGCAGTGCCGCGATGGCGGGAAGCATTGATTTCATCGTCATGTCGGTGCGCGGCGTCGGGATCGGGTCGCGCAGCGTAGCAAGCGTGCGTGGCCGGCGAGAACAAGGCCGGGGTCCCTGACGTCCGGCGCAAGCACGACGGGCGCCTCGCGGCGCCCGTCGTGGTGCTCCCCGCCATGACCGGCGCACCGGTCAGTAGCGGTAGTGCTCCGGCTTGAACGGGCCGTCGACCGGCACGCCCAGGTAGTCGGCCTGTTCCTGGGTCAGGGTGGTCAGCTTGACGCCGATCTTCTCCAGGTGCAGGCGCGCGACTTCCTCGTCCAGCTTCTTCGGCAGGCGGTAGACGTCGGCCTTGTAGCTGTCCCTGTTGGCCCACAGGTCGATCTGCGCCAGGGTCTGGTTGGCGAAGCTGTTGGACATCACGAAGCTCGGGTGGCCGGTGGCGCAGCCCAGGTTCACCAGGCGGCCCTCGGCCAGCAGGAAGATCGCGTTGCCGTTCGGGAACACGTACTTGTCCACCTGCGGCTTGATGTTGATCTTCTTCACCCCGGCGTAGCCGTTCAGCGCGTCGACCTGGATCTCGTTGTCGAAGTGGCCGATGTTGCAGACGATGGCCTGGTCCTTCATCGCGCTCAGGTGTTCGATGCGGATGATGTCCTTGTTGCCGGTGGTGGTCACGTAGATGTCGGCGCGGCCCAGGGTGGACTCCAGGGTGTTGACCTCGAAGCCCTCCATCGCCGCCTGCAGCGCGCAGATCGGATCGATCTCGGTGACGATCACGCGCGCGCCGTAGGCACGCAGCGAGTGCGCCGAGCCCTTGCCGACGTCGCCATAGCCGCAGACCACCGCGACCTTGCCGGCCAGCATCACGTCCATCGCGCGCTTCAGGCCGTCGGCCAGCGACTCGCGGCAGCCGTACAGGTTGTCGAACTTGCTCTTGGTGACCGAGTCGTTGACGTTGATCGCCGGGACCAGCAGGGTGCCGGCTTCGGCCAGCTGGTACAGGCGGTGCACGCCGGTGGTGGTCTCCTCGGAGACGCCCTTCCAGTCCTTGACCACGCGGGTCCAGTAGCCCGGGCGCTCGGCGTGCACGCGCTTGAGCAGGTTCTTGATGACCTGTTCCTCGTGCGAGCCGGACGGGGTGTTCACCCAGTCGCTGCCGTTCTCCAGCTCGTAGCCCTTGTGGATCAGCAGGGTGACGTCGCCGCCATCGTCGACCACCAGCTCCGGCCCCAGCAGGGTGCCGTCGGCGGCCTTGAAGGTCAGCGCTTCCAGGGTGCAGTCCCAGTACTCCTCCAGGGTCTCGCCCTTCCACGCGAACACCGGGGTGCCGGTGGCGGCGATGGCGGCGGCAGCCTGGTCCTGGGTGGAGAAGATGTTGCACGAGGCCCAGCGCACGTCGCCGCCGATGTCCTTCAGCGTTTCGATCAGCACCGCGGTCTGGATGGTCATGTGCAGCGAGCCGGTCACGCGCACGCCCTTGAGCGGCTGCGCGGCGGCATGCTTGCGGCGGATCGCCATCAGCCCGGGCATCTCGTGCTCGGCGATGTCGATTTCCTTGCGGCCCCAGTCGGCCAGCGAGATGTCGGCGACCTTGTAGTCGCCTTCCTGGGAGAAGGTCTTTGCAACAGCGTTCATGTAAGGCTCCGGTGTGGTGCGAGCAGGCTCGCGTTCGCCGGGCGCCGTTGTTGCATGCCATGCCGTCCGAGCCTGGCCGCCGTGCCGGTCCGGCCCTTGCGGGGGACTCCACACGGCGGTCGCAGCGCCCCTCGGACGGGGGCGCCGATTATATCGCGCGGGGACCCTGACCAACCAAAGGCAGGGGAGCCGGCGGCCGGGGATTGTTAACGTGTGCGGTTGAAACCGCCCAGAGAGGATTGCCATGACGATGTTCGCTTCCCGCCGCAGCCGCCGCGCGTCCGCGGCGCTGGTGCTGTGCGCCGGCCTGCTGCTGGCCGTGCCGCCGCTGCTGGCGGCCGCCCCGGCCGCCAGCACCGCCGCCAGTGATGCCACCGGCTACCGCCTGCCGTCGGCGGCGCTGCAGGCGGTGGTGGACGCCCCGCGCGCGCCGAGCCTGCGGCTGTCGCCGCGCCGCGACCTGGCGGCCATGCTGCAGACCCCGCCGCTGCCGTCCATCGCCCAGGTGGCGCAGCCGGAGCTGAAGCTGGCCGGCCTGCGGATCAACCCGAAGACCTTTTCCGACAGCCGCTTCTCGTTCGGCAGCCAGCTGTGGCTGATCTCCACCGCCGACGGCGCGCAGCGCCAGATCAGCGGCCTGCCGCAGCCGCTGTCGGTGGCCTCGCTGGCCTGGTCGCCGGACCAGAAGTACCTGGCGTTCAACCAGGTGGACCCGGCCAGCGGCAGCAACGAGCTGTGGCTGGTGGACGTGGCCGCGGGCAGCGCACGGCGCGTGGCCGAGCGGCTGAACTCGGTGGTCGGCAACGGCTATGCGTGGCTGCCGGGCGGTAACGCGCTGCTGGTGATGCAGCGCCCGGCCGGGCAGGGCGCCGCGCCGGTGGGCGACGGCATCCCGAGCGGACCGGCGGTGCAGCAGACCGAGGCGGGCCGGGGCGTGCGCTCGGTGCGCACCTACCAGGACCTGCTGAAGAACGAACACGACGCGCGCCTGTTCGAGTACTACCTGCAGGCGCAGCCGGTGCGGGTGGCGATCAACGGCGAAAGCCGCCCGCTGGGCATGCCGGGGCTGTACCTGGGGCTGTCGTCGTCGCCCGACGGCAACTACCTGCTCAGCCAGCGGGTGGAGCGGCCGTTCTCCTATGCGGTGCCGGTCGGCAGTTTCCCGCGGCGCATCGAGGTGCTGGACGCGCAGGGCCGGGTCGCGCACACGGTGGCGAAGCTGCCGCTGGTCGAAGGCCTGCCGACCGGCAACGACGCGGTGCCGACCGGGGTGCGCTCGATCGCCTGGCGCGCCGACGCCCCGGCCACCCTGGTCTGGGCCGAGGCGCAGGACGGCGGCGACCCGGCGCGCGACGCGGCGATCCGCGACGCGGTGCTGGTGCAGGCCGCGCCGTTCGACCGGCCGCCGGTGACGCTGGCGCGGCTGGCCGCGCGCTATGCCGGCATCACCTGGGGGCGTGGCGACGTCGCCCTGCTCAGCGAGTACTGGTGGAAGACGCGCCAGGTCCGCGAGTGGAAGATCGCCCCGGACCAGCCGCAACAGGCGCCGCAGCTGCTGTCCGAACGCTCCGGCGACGACCGCTATGCCGACCCGGGCGAGCCGCTGCTGCAGCCCGACGACAGCGGCCGCGCGCGCCTGCAGTTCACCGCCGATGGCCGCGGCTACTATCGCGTCGGCGACGGTGCCTCGGCGCAGGGCGACCGCCCGTTCCTGGACCGCATCGACCTGGACAGCGGCAAGGCCGAACGCCTGTTCCATTCGCAGGCGCCGTACTACGAGGCGCCGGTGGCGGTGATCGACGGCGATGCGCCGCGGGTGCTGTTCAGCCGCGAGTCCAACGACGAACCGTCCAACCTGTACAGCCGCGCCCTCGGCAGCGATGCCGCGCCGGTCGCGCTGACCCGCAACGCGCACCCGCTGCCGCAGCTGCGCGGGGTGAAGAAGGAGCAGATCCGCTACACCCGCAACGACGGCGTCGCGCTCACCGCCGACCTGCTGCTGCCGCCCGGCTACGACCCGAAGAAGGACGGCCCGCGCCCGCTGCTGATGTGGGCCTACCCGGCCGAGTTCAAATCCGCTGGCGACGCCAGCCAGGTCACCGGTTCCCCGCACCGGTTCAACGCGATCAGCTACTGGGGCCCGCAGGCGTTCCTGGCCAAGGGCTACGTGGTGCTCAACAACCCGACCATGCCGATCGTCGGCGAGGGCGATGCCGAGCCCAACGACACCTACGTGCAGCAGCTGGTGGCCAGTGCGCAGGCGGCGGTGGACGAGGTGGTGCGCCGCGGCGTGGCCGACCGCGACCGGATCGCCGTCGGCGGCCACTCCTATGGTGCGTTCATGACCGCCAACCTGCTCGCGCACACGCGCCTGTTCAAGGCCGGCATCGCCCGCTCGGGCGCCTACAACCGCACGCTGACCCCGTTCGGTTTCCAGGCCGAGGAGCGCAACTACTGGCAGGCGCAGGACACCTACCTGAAGATGTCGCCGTTCAATTACGCCGGCGACATCAAGGACGCGATCCTGTTCATCCATGGCGTGGACGACAACAACTCCGGCACCTTCCCGATGCAGAGCGAACGCATGTTCGCCGCGGTCAAGGGCCTGGGCGGCAACGCGCGGCTGGTGATGCTGCCCAACGAATCGCACGCCTACCGTGCGCGCGAGTCGATCATGACCATGCTGGCCGAGAGCGAGGACTGGCTGGACCGCTGGCTGGCGGCCCCGGCCAAGGGCGGCAAGCGCTAAGCGCGGGCGCAGGCCGGCACGCGCCCGCGCCTGGCGCACACGCCCCACGGCCGCGGTCCGGGCCGTGGGGCGGGATGCCGCGCCTTCGCGCACCCCTTTGCCCGGGGGCGGTTTCCGCGGCCCAGCGTGGCGTGCCGGCAGCTGGCCGGTACCCGCCCGCGATGCGCGGGGTCGCCGCATGTCCCGCGGCGTGCTGCATGGGCCTGCTCCCGGCTTGCCCTGCGCCGCGCCCGCGCCGCTGGCGCGCGGCACTGTTCCGCCGACGGTGGCGCCTGCAGCGGTGCGTTCCTGCTTGCGGCTGGGTCGTGGCGCACGTCATCTGCTGTCCCTGGCCGGACGCTCGCGGTGCCTGCTGGATGTCCGCCGCGACAGCCGCCGGACAACATGCAGATGCAACCATTTTCGCCATTGATGCACTGCAAAAAGCGTGGGTTTTTTCAGTTAGGCTTGGGACCGTTCCCGCTTCCGAGGTTCCGGTTCCTGGATGAACGAGTACCGCAGCAGCGTCGTCTTCGCCACCCCCGACCTGCCCCTGCGCGACGACGTCCGTCGCCTCGGCGCGATGGTCGGCGACCTCCTTTCCGAACAGGTCTCGCCCGCGTTCCTCGATGAGGTGGAGGACGTGCGCACCGCCGCGATCGCGCGCCGCGAGAGCCAGGCACCGCTGGCCACGCTCAGCGCGCAGCTGGCCGGGCGCACGCCGCGCCAGGCCGAGGCGCTGGTACGCGCCTTCAGCACCTATTTCCAGGTGGTGAACATCGCCGAGCGCGTGCACCGCATCCGCCGCCGCCGCGATTACCAGCGCGCCGGCACCAAGCGTCCGCAGCCCGAAGGCCTGCAGGACGCCCTGCAGCAGCTCAAGGCGCAGGGCGTGACCCTGGAAGAGCTGGCGCAGTGGTTGCCGCGCATCGACATCGAACCGGTGTTCACCGCCCACCCCACCGAAGCGGTGCGCCGCGCGCTGCTGGAAAAAGAGCAGCTGATGGTGGCCAGCCTGGTGGACAACCTCGACGGCCAGCGCACCCCGGGCGAACAGGCCGCCGACACCGCGCGCCTGCGCATGGCGCTGACCGCCTCGTGGCAGACCGCCGATTCCTCGCCGGTGCGGCCCAGCGTCGAGGACGAACGCGAGCACGTCGGCTTCTACCTCACCCGGGTGCTGTACCGGGTGATGCCGGTGTTCTACGAATCGCTGGAACAGGCGCTGCTCGCCACCTGGGGCCGCAGCCTGCCGCTGCCGCGGCTGGTGCGCTTCGGTACCTGGGTGGGCGGCGACATGGACGGCAATCCCAACGTCGACGCGACCACCATCGCCGCCACGCTGGATGCGCAGCGCGCCGCGGTCCTGGAGCTTTACCAGAAGGACCTGCTCAAGCTCGCCAGCCTGCTCAGCCAGTCCACCGAGCTGGTCGGGGTGAGCGAGGCGGTGCGTGCGCGGGTGGACGCGTACCGCGCGCTGCTGCCGCAGGTGCAGTCGCGCCCGCGCCACGCCGACATGCCCTACCGCCTGCTCAACGACCGCATGCGCGCGCGCCTGCAGGCCACGCTCGACGACGCCGTGGGCGGCTATGCATCGCCGGATGAACTGATCGACGACATCCAGCTGATCCTCGACAGCCTGGATGCGAACAAGGGCCGCCACGCCGGCTGGTTCTCGGTGCGGCGCCTGCTGTGGCGGGTGCGCACCTTCGGCTTCCACCTGGCGCGGCTGGACGTGCGCCAGGAATCGAGCGTGCACGCGCGCGCGCTGGCCGAGGTGCTGGGCGGGCAGGCGGCATTCGAGGCACTGGACGCCGCGGTGCGGGCGCGGCTGCTGTCGCCCTATGCCGCCGGCGAGGCGGTGTTGCCGCGCGGCGACGACGAGGCCGGGCAGCGGCTGGACAAGGTGTTCGCGGCGCTGGCCGACGCGCGCGCCCGGCACGGCGCCGACGCGCTGGGCAGCTACATCATCTCCATGGCCCACGACCGCGGCGACGTGCTCGCGGTGCTGGCGCTGGCGCGCCGCGGCGGCCTGGTCGACGACCGCGGCGCGGTGCCGCTGGACATCGCGCCGCTGTTCGAGACGGTCGACGACCTGCGCCATGGCACCGCGACCCTGGGCGACCTGCTGGGCGACCCGGTGTACCGCGCGCACCTGGCCGCGCGCGGCGACGTGCAGATGGTGATGCTCGGCTACTCGGACAGCGGCAAGGACGGCGGCATCGCCGCCTCGCGCTGGGGCCTGCAGCAGGCGCAGGTGGAGCTGTTGGCGGTGGCGGCCGCGCATGGCGTGCGCCTGACCTTCTTCCACGGCCGCGGCGGTTCGATCAGCCGCGGCGGCACCAAGACCACGCACGCGGTCGACGCCTCGCCGCCGGGCAGCATCGACGGCCGCCTGCGGGTGACCGAGCAGGGCGAGGTGATCCACCGCAAGTACGGCATCCGTGCGCTGGCGCTGCGCTCGCTGGAGCAGGCGGCCGGCGCGGTGCTGCGCGCGAGCCTGCGGCCACGCCCGGCCGAACCGCGCGAAGCGCAGTGGACGCCGGTGATGGACATCGTCGCGGCCGCGAGTGCGCGCCGCTACCGCGATCTGGTCGGCGATGCGCAGTTCATGGCGTACTTCCGCACCGCCACCCCGATCGACGTGATCGAGCGCATGACCCTGGGCTCGCGGCCGTCGCGCCGGCTCGGCCAGGACGCGGCGCTGTCCAACCTGCGCGCGATCCCGTGGGTGTTCGCCTGGAGCCAGGCGCGGGCGGTGATTCCCGGCTGGTTCGGCGTCGGCAGCGGCCTGCAGGCGGCCGCCGACGCCGGGCACGAGGAGCGGCTGCGCGAGATGGCGCACGACTGGCCGTTCTTCGCCACCTTCCTCGACGACATGGCGATGGTGCTGAGCAAGGGCGACATCCACATCGCCGAGCAGTTCTCGCGCCTGGCCGGGCCGCTGCATGACCGCTTCTTCCCGGTGATCCGCGAAGAACTGGCGCTGACCGGGCATTGGGTCAAGCGCCTGGGCGGGCAGCAGGAACTGCTGGCGCACGATCCGCGGCTGGCGTTGTCCATCCGCCTGCGCAACCCCTACATCGACCCGATCAGCACCCTGCAGGTGGACCTGCTGCAACGTTGGCGTCACAGTGGCCGCGAGGACGACGCGCTGCTGCGCGCGCTGGTGGCCTGCGTGAACGGGGTATCGCAGGGGGTGCAGAATACCGGCTGAGGGGATCCGTCGCACGGGGAGGTGAACGGGGAATGGGGACGATGCGCGAAGGCGAGGGGAGCAGTGGCGACGCGACGCGTTACCACCGGGTCAAGCAGATCGTGCTGCAGGCGCTGGACCTGCAGGGCAGCGCCCGCGAGGCGCTGATCGAACGCGAGGCGGCCGGCGATGCAGCGCTGGCCGAGGAGGTGCGGGCGCTGCTCGCCGGCATGGAGGCCGACCAGACGCTGGTGGTGTCGTGCCGTTCGCCGGGGCTGCCGCCGCCCGACCCGGGGCAGGACCTCAGCGGCCAGGAGGCATCGGCCGACGCCAGCCGCGAATACCGCCTGCTGCAGCGCCTGGGCGCCGGCGGCATGGGCGTGGTGTACCTGGCCGAACGCAGCCACGGCGGCTTCGTGCAGAAGGTCGCGCTGAAGCTGCTCAACCCGGTGGCCGAGGCGTCGCAGGAACTGCGCGCGCGCTTCGCCCGCGAGCGTGAACTGCTGGCGCGGCTGGACCACCCGGGCATCGCGCGCCTGCTCGACGGCGGCATTCTCGCCGATGGCCGCCCGTTCCTGGCCATGGAATACGTCGAGGGCGAGCGCGTGGACGTCCACGCCGCGCGGCTGCCGCTGGACGAGCGCATCGCGCTGTTCGTCAGGATCTGCGAAGCGGTGGCCGAGGCGCACCGCTGCCTGGTCATCCACCGTGATCTCAAGCCGGCCAACATCCTGGTCGACGCGCGCGGCCAGCCGCGCTTGCTGGACTTCGGCATCGCCCGCCTGATCGACGAGGACAGCGCGGCGGCCGGCGATACGCGTACCGGCCAGCATGCCCTCACCCTGGCTTATGCCAGCCCCGAGCAGCTCGCCTGCCAGCCGCTGACCACCGCCACCGACGTCTACTCGCTGGGCGCGGTGCTGTACCAGCTGGTCTGCGGGCAGCTGCCGTTCGCCGACATCGACAACCCGGCCGGCCTGTACAACGCCATCGCCAATACCGACGTGCCGCCGCCAAGCCGGCGGCTGCGCGCCGACGGTGCGCCACGGCGGCGCGGGCGCGCGGTGCCGGCCGACATCGACGCCATCGTGCTCAAGGCGCTGCGCAAGGAGCCCGACCGCCGTTACCCCTCGGTCGCGGCGCTGGCCGAGGACCTGCGCCGGTACCTGGAGCACCGCCCGGTCAGCGCCCGCGCCGGCGAACGCGGGTATCGCATGCGGCGCCTGCTGCGGCGCAACGCCTGGCCGCTGGCCGCCGCGGCGCTGGTGCTGGTGTCGGTGCTGGGCGGGCTGCTGGCCTCGGTGCTGGCCCTGCGCGAGGCCAAAGCGCAGCAGGCGCTGGCCGAACGCCGCGGGCGGGAGCTGCAGCGGATCGTCGATTTCCAGCGCGGCACCCTGGAAAGCGTCGACATCCAGGCAATGGGGCGCTCGCTGGCCGCGGCGCAGAAGGACATGCTGCTCAAGGCCGACGCCGCCGCCGGTGGGCAACTGGCCTCGCCGCAGGTGCTGCAGCTGGTGGATGCCGCGGCCGCGCGTGGCGCCACCGATCTGGCCCGCGATGCGCTGGAGACCTACGTGGTGGCGCACGCGCTGGACCGGATCGGCAACGAGGTGAGCGACGACGCCGCGCTGGCGGCGGAGTTGCGGCAATCGCTGGCCGGCGTGCTGCACGCCATCGGCAGCAACGTCAGCGCCGAGGCGCAGTTGCGGCAGGTGCTGGAGCAGCGGCAGGCGCTGGCAGCGGACAGCCCGGAGCGGCTGTCAACGGAACTGGCGCTGGCAGGGGTGCTGGTCACCCTCGGGCGCGCGGACGAGGCGCAGCGCCTGTACACGCAGGTGCACGCCGCCACCGCGGCACGGCCGATGAGCGATCCGCAGCGGCTGGAGGCCGAACTGGGGCGCGCCATCCTGATGATCATCCAGGGCCGCTTCGACGACGCCATCGCCGCCTACGACGCGATCCGCGCGGGTGTCGGCAGCGCGCTGCCGGAAAGCGACGAGCGCCTGCTGCGCCTGCGTCGTTACCGCATCGATGCGTTGATCCAGGCCGGCCGGCGCGACGAGGCCGGGCCGGAGGTCGAAGCGCTGCTGCCGCTGTACCAGCGTGCGCTGGGGGCGACGCATCGCGACACGCTGTACGTGGCATTGGTGCAGGCCAAGCTGCTGCGCGAGCAGAAGCAGTTCGAACAGTCGCAGGCCGTGGCCCGCAACGTGGCCGACGTGCTGGCGCGGCGTTACGGCGAAGACCATCCGGACACGGTGTCGGCGCGCTACCTGGTGGCGACCAACGGCTTCGCGCTGGCCGGCGACGACGCGGCGCTGGCCAGGGTCCAGGCCGAGATCGAACGGGTCATCGACTACCGGCGCCAGCAACAGGGCGAAGACAGCGCCCAGGCCGTCTCGCCGATGACCGGCCTGGTCGGCGTGCTGAACAAGCGTGCCATGCTGGCCGACGACCCGGCCGCGCGCGCCGGATTCATGGCGCAGGCGCTGCGGGTGCAGCAGGCGGTGCTGGATTCGCACCTGCGCCACCGCGGTCCGGACCATCCCAATACCCTGCTGGCGCAGGGCAGCCTGGCGAGCCTGCTGCACCGGCAGGGGCGCCATGCGCAGGCGCTGCCGCATGCGCAGCGCTGCCTCGAGGGCCAGCGCCGCACGCTCGCCCCGGACCACCCGATCATCGCCGGCACCTGGAGCCTGAATGCCGACATCCTGCTGGCCCTGGGCCGGCTGGAGCCGGCGCGCGCGGCCTACGCGACGGCATTGGAGCTGCGCGCGCGCAAACTCGGCGCCGAGGCGTCGCCCACGATCGAAACCGCCGCGCGCCTGTACCGGCTGCTGCAGCGCATGCAACGGGTGGACGATGCGACCGCGCTGCGCACCCGCTACCTGGACCCGCTGCTGAAGCGTGACCCCGCGCAGCTGGATGCCGGGATGCGTTCGGTCCGCGAGCAGGCCCGCGAGGTGATCGCCGCGGCCGGCGGCCGCTGACCCGCAGCGGCAGGCGGCGTACGCCCCGCCGCGCTCCGGTTGGCGGCGCCCGCCCGTGGGCGCGGCCGCCGCGGTGCTACGGTGCCGGCGTGGTGGCGCTGCTGCCGAGCAGCTCGCGGTGGCGCTGCTCCATGTCCTGGCGCAGCTGGCGGCGGATCTGCGCGGCGGCATAGCGGCGCTTTTCGTCGCCGGTCGCCGGCTGCAGCGGCGGCACCGGCGTGGGCCTGCCGTCGTCGTCCACCGCGACCATGGTGAAAAAGCAGCTGTTGGCGTGGCGCACGCTGCCCTGGCGGATGTCCTCGGCCACCACCTTGATGCCCACTTCCATCGATGAGGTGCCGGTGTAGTTCACCGACGCGAGGAAGGTGACCAGCTCGCCCACCGCGATCGGCTGGCGGAACATCACCTGGTCCACCGACAGGGTGACCACGTAATTGCCGGCGTAGCGGCTGGCGCAGGCGTAGGCCACCTGGTCGAGCAGGCGCAGTACCGCGCCGCCATGCACCTTGCCGGAGAAATTGGCCATGTCCGGGGTCATCAGCACGGTCATCGACAACTGGTGGGACGTGGGCTCGGACATGGGCATTGGCGCGAAGGGGGAGCCGCAGGCTAACCCGGCGCGGTGGCCGGATGCACCCCCGGCCGCTGCCCGCAAACGGAAAGGCCGCCCCTGCGGGCGGCCTTTCCGGTCAACGCTTGCCGGGCCGGGCTTACTTGAGCTTGGCGGCCTTGCGCAGCGCTTCGGCGCGGTCGGTCTTCTCCCAGGAGAACGCGGTGGCGTTCTGGGTCTTGCCGTCGCCGTCGACGTACGAGAATTCCTTCGGCTTGCGGCCGAAGTGGCCGTAGGCGGCGGTCTGCTGGTACATCGGGTGGATCAGATCGAGCATCTTGATGATGCCGTACGGGCGCAGGTCGAAGTGCGCGCGGATCAGCTTCTCGATCTGCGCGTCGGCGATCTTGCCGGTGCCGAAGGTGGTGACCGAGATCGAGGTCGGCTCGGCCACGCCGATGGCGTAGGAGACCTGCACTTCGCACTTGTCGGCCAGGCCGGCGGCGACCACGTTCTTGGCCACGTAGCGGGCGGCGTAGGCGGCCGAGCGGTCGACCTTGGACGGATCCTTGCCGGAGAACGCGCCGCCACCGTGGCGGGCCATGCCGCCGTAGGTGTCGACGATGATCTTGCGGCCGGTCAGGCCGCAGTCGCCCACCGGGCCGCCGATCACGAAGATGCCGGTCGGGTTGATGTGCACCTTGTTCTTCGGCAGCGCGTCCAGCCACGCCTTCGGCAGGACCGGCTTGAGGATGTGCTCGCGCACGGCCTCGATCAGGTCCTTCTGCTTCACGCCCGGGTCATGCTGGGTCGACAGCACCACCGCGTCCACGCCCTCGATCTTGCCATCCTGGCCGTAGCGCAGGGTGACCTGGCTCTTGGCGTCCGGGCGCAGCCACGGCAGCGGCGAGTTCTTCTTCTTGCGGACCTTGGCCTGCTGCTCGACCAGGCGGTGCGAGTAGTAGATCGGCGCCGGCATGAATTCCGGGGCTTCGTTGCAGGCGTAGCCGAACATCAGGCCCTGGTCGCCCGCGCCCTGTTCTTCCGGCTTCTTGGCCTTCTTGTCGGTGCCGTCGACGCCGGCGGCGATGTCCGGCGACTGCTTGCCCAGCATGTTGATGATGGCGCAGGTGTGGCCGTCGAAGCCGACGTTGGAGTTGTCGTAGCCGATCGCGTTGATGACGTTGCGGGTCAGCTCTTCGATGTCGACCCAGGCCGAGGTGGTGACCTCGCCGGCGACGATCGCCGCACCGGTCTTGACCAGGGTTTCGCAGGCGACGCGGGCGCGCTTGTCCTGGGTCAGGATCGCGTCCAGCACCGCATCGGAAATCTGGTCGGCGATCTTGTCCGGATGGCCTTCGGAGACCGACTCGGAAGTGAAGAGATAGCTGGACATGAGCTTGTATCCCTGTATGCGGATGAAAAGATAGCCGCGCATGATACACGGCCGGGGCACCCCGGGAATAGTGCAGGGCCGGTTGTTGCCATCCGGTTAATAAACCGGTTCACCCAGCCCGCCGCCCGCGGCCGGGCGTCACCGAACTGCCGCAAAACCGCAACCGCGCTGCCGCCTGGCGGGCGCAGGCTGCCGGCCAACCGGGCCGTCGGACCACCGCCATGCACCAGATCGAGCAACGCCTGCAGCAGCGCTATCCCGAGTGGTTCCATGGCCCGCGCGGGCACTTGGCGCGGCCGCTGCTGCGCAGCGTGGGGCGCTGGTCGCGGCTGGACCAGGTGCAGGCGTTCCTGCGCCACAACGGCGAGCGCCGCGGCTTCGCCTTTGTCCAGGCCGCGCTGGACTTCCTGGGCAGCCGCTACCAGCTGGACCGTGGCGCGCTGGAACGGATCCCCGCCCGCGGGCGGCTGCTGGTGGTCGCCAACCACCCCTCCGGCGCGCTCGACGCGCTGGCGCTGCTGGACGCGGTGGGCCAGGTGCGGCGCGACGTGCGCATCATCGCCAACGACCTGCTGGCCGACCTGGAGCCGCTGCGCGAGCTGCTGCTGTCGGTACGGATCCTCGGCGGCCGCGCGCGCCGTGACAGCCTGCGCGCGGTGGAGCAGGCGCTGGCGGCCGAGCAGTGCGTGATCGTGTTCCCGGCCGGCGAAGTGTCGCGGCTGTCGCTGCGTGGCATCCGCGACGGCCGCTGGAACCGCGGCTTCGTGCGCTTCGCCAACGCCACCGGCACGCCGGTGCTGCCGGTGCGGGTGCAGGCGCGCAACTCGGCGTTGTTCTACGGCGCCTCGGCGCTGTTCAAGCCGGCCGGCACCGCGCTGCTGGCGCGCGAGATGTTCGCCCGCCGCGGGCGCCCGCTGCGGCTGAGGGTGGGGCAGGCCCTGCACCTGGACCCCGCGCTGGACCCGGCGCTGCAGCTGCAGGCGGTACGGCGCGCGCTGTATGCGCTCGGTGCCGACGACGCGCCGGCGGGCGCTGCCGTCGACGGGCCCGAACCGCTGGCCGCGGCGATCGCCGCCGAGCGGGTCGCGGCGGAGATCGAGGCCGCCGACCTGCTCGGCCAGACCGGCGACGGCAAGCAGATCCGGCTGGCACGCTGCGCCGCCGGCTCGCCGCTGCTGCTGGAACTGGGGCGGTTGCGCGAGCTGACCTTCCGCCGGGTCGGGGAGGGCACCGGGCGCAGCCGCGACCTGGACGACTTCGACCTGCTGTACCAGCACATCGTGGTCTGGGATGCGGCGCAGCAGCGCATCGCCGGCGCCTACCGCATCATGCGCGGCGCCCAGGCGCTGGCGCGCAGCGGCCTGGCCGGGCTCTATACCGCGGCGCTGTTCCGCTATGCCGACGATGCCATCCCGCGCATCGCCGAGGGCATGGAGCTGGGCCGCAGCTTCGTGGTGCCCGACTACTGGGGCAGCCGCAGCCTGGATTACCTGTGGCAGGGCATCGGCGCCTACCTGCGCAGCCAGCCGGGCGTGCGCTACCTGTTCGGCGCGGTATCGATCAGCGCGGCGTTGCCGCGCGAGGCGCGCGAACAGCTGGTCGCGTACTACCAGCGCTACTACGGCGGCGGCCATGGCCTGGTCGAGTCGACCCGGCCGTTCCAGTACTTCGCCGCGCCGCCGTGCTTCGGCGACATGGATGCCGATGCCGCGTTCGAGGTGCTCAAGGCCAACCTGGCTGCGCTGGGCACCAGCGTGCCCACGCTCTACCGCCAGTACACCGATCTGTGCGAGCCGGGCGGCGCGCGCTTCCTGGCGTTCGGCGTGGACCCGGACTTCAGCGATTCCATCGACGGCCTGATCGAAGTGGACCTGCAGGCGATCCGCCCGCACAAGCGCCGGCGTTACCTGCGCGACGCCGGGGTGCCGGCATGAGCGCGCCGACCCCGCTGCTGCCGCACCGGCGCGCGGTGTTCATCTCCGACACCCACCTGGGCGCGCGCCATTGCCATGCGGCCGAGCTGGCGCGGTTCCTGTCCACGCTGCGCTGCGAACGCCTGTACCTGGTCGGCGACATCGTCGACCTGTGGTGGCTGGCGCAGCGGCGCGCCAGCTGGAACGCGGCGCACAACGCCGTGGTCGAGGCGCTGCACGGGCTGCGCCGCGCCGGCACCGCGATCATCTACATCCCCGGCAACCACGACGCCCCGCTGCGCCGGACCTGCGGGCTGATGCTGCCGGCGATGCAGGTGCGGCGGCGTGCCATCCACGTCACCGCCGATGGCCGCCGCCTGCTGGTGGTGCACGGCGACGACTACGACGGCGCGACGCGCTGGCATCTGCCGATGCCGACGCGCGCGGCGCGTGCGGCGACTTCCCCCATCGCATCGCCCGATGCCGGCGATGCGGTCGCCCCCTCGACCCAAGGCGGCTGGCGTCTGGTTCTCAGCCATCTGCAGTACGGCGTGGGCGACTGGCTCTACTACCGCATCCTCACCGGCAACCGCCTGCTCAACGCGCTGCGCCAGCGGGTCGGACTGCGCTACTGGTCGCTGGCCGAGTTCCTCAAGCGGCGCAGCGCCGCGGCCGAGCGCTACATCGAGCGTTTCGTGCAGGCCGGGCTGGACGACGCGCGCCGCCGTGGCCTGGACGGCATCGTCTGCGGCCACATCCACCGGGCCGCGCTGGTCGAGCGCGATGGCCTGGTCTATGCCAACGACGGCGACTGGGTCGAAAGCCTCACCGCCCTGGCCGAGGATCACGACGGCAGCCTGCGCCTGCTCGACCCTGCCGGGCGCAGCCTGGCGTGGCTGCCGCCACGCGCGCCACAGGCGCGGGCCGCCTGAGCTGGCCTGCATGCTGCGTCCTCACGGTGGCGGCGCTATGCTCGCCGCGGGCTGGGGAAAGGAGCATCCGCGGTGGCACACACGCAGTCGACGACCCGGGCAAGGGCGGTGTTGTTCGCGGCCTGGCTTCTGCTGGCCGCCACCGGCACCGCTGCCGCCAGCGTCGACGCGCCGCCGGCGTTGAGCTTCGAACAGGCGCGCGCGCGCCTGGAACAGGTCTCCGACGCGCTGGCCGCGGCCGACGCCGGGGTGCGCGGCAAGCAGGACCTGCAGGACGCCACCCGCTACCTGCGGCTGCCGGAAATCACCGGCGACATACGCCGCATGCAGTTCCAGAAATCGCTGGAGCTGCCACTGGGTTCGCTGGCACCGGTGGCCGAGGCGTTCGGCATCGAATCGCCGCTGCGTTTCGCCGAGCGCGACTGGCGCACCCGCCCGATCGTCACCGCCAGCGTGCCGCTGTACAGCGGTGGGCTGATCCCGGCGGCGCAGCAGGCGGCGCAGGCAGCCACCGCCCAGGCCGAGGCCGAGCGCGAGGCGCAGCGCCAGTCACTGGCGCTGCAGCTGGTGCAGGCCTATTTCGGCCAGCAGCTGGCCGAACGCGCGGTGCAGGTACGGCGCGAGGTCCGCGATGGCCTGCAGCGGCACCTGGACGACGCGCTCAAGCTCGAACGCGAAGGCTTCGCCAGCCGCGCCCAGCGCCTGCAGGCCAGCGTCGCCCGCGACAAGGCCGAGCGTGAGTACCAGAAGGCGCGCAACGACCTGGCCACCCTGCAGCAGGCGCTGGCCACGCTGCTGCGCAGCGGCGGCAACGTCGGCACCACTTCGCCGCTGTTCGTGATCGACGCGCCGCTGGAGCCCCGCGAGGCGTTCGAGCGCAGCGCGCTGCAGCGCCATCCGCAGCTCGAGCGCCTGCGCGCGCTGGGCCAGCAGGCCGAACAGGGCGTGCGCGTGCAGCAGGCCAGACTCAAGCCACAGGTCTACCTGTTCGGCCAGTACGACCTGCACCGCCGCGACGCCCTGCTCACCGATGCCGACTGGGCGTTCGGCATCGGCCTGCGCTACACCTTCCTGTCGCCGAGCGCGCGGCCGCTGCAGGTCAGCGCCGCGCGCGCGCAGCTGGAACAGGCGCGCGCCGGGCTGGGCGAGGCGGAGAACCAGGTGCGGCTGGGCGTGGGCAAGGCCTGGAACGAACTGGACACCGCGCGCAGCCAGTTCCGGCTGCTGGACAGCAGCATCGCCCAGGCCGAGGAGAACCTGCGCCTGCAGGAGCTGTCCTTCCGCGAAGGGCAGGCGACCTCGCTGGACGTGATCGACGCGCGCCTGGCGCTGGGCGCGGCGCGGGTGGAGCGGGCGCAGGCGGCCTACCAGTTCGATGTGGCGCTGGCGCAGCTGCTGGAAGTGAGCGGGCAGATGCAACGGTTCGACGACTACCGCCGGCGGGCGGACAAGGTGCTGGAATGAGCCAGACGGCGGGACACGACACGGGACCGCGGCGGCGCCGCGTTTTTGCCATCGCCGGCGTGTTGTTGCTGGCGCTGGTGGCGCTGGGGCTGTGGCTTGGCCTGCGTACCCCGGCCGACCAGGTGCAGGGCATGGCCGACGCCGACAGCGTCAACGTCGCCGCCAAGGTGACCGCGCGGCTGCACGCGCTGCACGTGCGCGAGGGCCAGCGGGTCGCGGCCGGGCAGCTGCTGTTCGAGCTGGACAGCCCGGAAGTCGCGGCCAAAGAGCGCCAGGCCGCGGCGGTGGTCGCGGCCGCACAGGCGATGGCGGACAAGGCCGAGGAGGGCGCGCGCAGCGAGGACATCCGTGCCGCCGAGGCCAACTGGCAGCGTGCCCGGGCCGGTGCCGAACTGGCCACGGCCACGTTCCGGCGGCTGGACACCCTGTTCAACGAGGGCGTGGTCACCCGGCAGAAGCGCGACGAGGCGCAGGCGCAGGCACGCAGCGCGGAGGAGCTGGCGCGGGCGGCGCGGGCGCAGTACGACCAGGCACTGGCCGGCGCGCGCCGCCAGGACAAGGCCGCCGCGCTGGCGCAGGTGCGGCAGGCCGAAGGCGCCAAGGCCGAAGTCGACGCCGCGCGCCAGGAAACCCGCGGCCACGCGCCGCTGGCCGGCGAGGTGAGCAAGCGCATGGCCGACATCGGCGAACTGGTGCCGGCCGGCTACCCGGTGTTCACCCTGGTCGACATCGACCACATGTGGGTGGCGCTGACCCTGCGCGAGGACCAGCTGCACGGGCTCAGGCCGGGGGCGGTGCTGCACGGCACGATCCCGGCCCTGGGCGGGCGCAGCGCCGCGTTCGAGGTCTATTTCATCAGCCCGGCCGGCGACTACGCCACCTGGCGCAGCACCCGGCAGTCATCCGGCTACGACGTGCGCAGCTTCGAGGTGCGGGTGCGTCCACGGCAGCCGGTCGACGGGTTCCGCCCGGGCATGAGCGTGCTGTTCGCATGGCCGCAGGGCTGACGCCGGGCAGCGGCGCCGCGTTCGCCGCGTCGCTGCGGCGCGAACTGCGCCACTGGCGCGAGGACCGCTGGGAACTGGCACTGGTCACGCTGGTGCCGCTGCTGCTCATGCTGCTGATGATGGCGCTGTTCTCCGGCGCGGTGCTGCGCCAGCTGCCGGTGGCGCTGGTGGACCTGGACGGCAGCGCCGACAGCCGCGCGCTGGCGCGCGCCATCGATGCCAGCCCCGGGGTGGCGCTGGTCGCCCAGCCGGCGTCACTGCAACAGGCACAGGCGCAGCTGCGCGCGCTGGAGGTGTTCGCCATCGTGCTGCTGCCGGCCGACATGAGCCGGCGCGCGCTGCGCGGCGAACCGGCACCGGTCTACGCGTTCTACAACGCCACCTACCTGGCCACCGGGCAATCGGCCGCGCGCGACATCGCCGACGCGGTGGCCGCGTACAACGCGCGCATGCTGAAGGAACGGATCGGCCTGCAGGCCGGGCCGGCGCGCCTGCGCGCCGCGCCGGTGACGGTGCAGGCCACGGTGCTGTACAACCCGGCGCGCAGCTACGAACTGTTCCTGCTGCCGCTGATCTTCCCGGCGGTGCTGTCGCTGCTCGCGGCACTGGCGGCCGGCGGCGCCTTCGGCCGCGAGCGCCGCGACGGCCTGCTGGCCACCTGGCTGGGGCGGCGGCCTTGGGCCGCCATCGCCGGCAAGCTGCTGCCCTACGTGGCGGTGTTCTCGCTGTACGGCGCTTTCGGCGTGCTGTACGTGGCCTACGTGCGTGGCGACGGCGTGGCCGGCAGCGTGTGGCTGCTGTTGCTGGCCCAGCCGCTGTTCTACCTGGCGTGCTGCTGCTTCGCGCTGCTGTTCATCGCCCTCACCCGCGACATGTGCACCGGGCTGTCGCTGGTCGGGCTGAGCATCGGCACCGCGCTGGCGTTCTCCGGCGCCACCTTCCCGGTGGTGGCGGCGCCGCTGTTCACCCGCGTGTGGAATGCGCTGCTGCCGCTCACCGCGTATGTCCAGCTGCAGATGCAGCAGCTGTTCATGGGCTCGCCGTGGACGGTGTCGCTGCGTCCGCTGGGCGTGCTGGCGCTGATGGCGGCGGTGGCCGGTGCCGGTGGTGCGCTGCTGCTGGCCCGGGCCGCGCGCCGCGCCGCGCCGCCGGTGCCGGTGCCGGCATGAGCCGGGTCGCCGCCAGCTTCCGCGCGACGCTGCAGGCGGTGTTCGCCGACTCGGCCGCGCGCACGGTGATGATCGGCGCGGTGCTGTTGTATTCGTTCTTCTACCCGGCGGCCTACCGTCACCAGGTCGCCAGCGACCTGCCGCTGGCGGTGGTCGACGCCGACCGCAGCGCCACCAGCCGCGCGCTGGTCCGGCATGTCGACGCGCTGCGCGCGGTGCGGGTGGCGACCCAGCCGCGCGACCTGGCGCAGGCGCGCGCGCAGCTGGAAGCCGGCCAGGTCGACGGCATCGTGCTGATCCCGGCGCGGCTGGAGCGCGACATCCTGCGCGGTGGCAGCGGCCAGCTGGTGTTGCTGGGCAATGGCGCCTACCTGGGCCGCGCCAGCGCCATCCTGGGCGGGCTGGCCGAGGGCATCGGCGCCTTCGGCCGCGACCAGGCGGTGCGCCAGGCCGGCTTCATGGGGCCGCCGCTGGCGGCACCGCTCGAACTGGTGCAGCGGCCGCTGTACAACACCCGCGAGGGCTACGGCAGCAGCGTGGTGCCGGGCGTGGCCGAGCTGATCGTGCACCAGACCCTGCTGCTGGGCATCGGCGTGCTGCTGGGTACCCGTCGCGCGCAGTCGGGGCAGCGCCTGCAGGTGGCGGCGCCGGCGCTGCTGGGCATGGCCGCGGCCTTCACCCTGGTGGCGGTGGCCGGGCTGCTCTACTACGCCGGCTTCAACGCCTGGGTGCAGGACTACCCGCGTGGCGGCAACGTGCCCGGCCTGTTGCTGGCGGTGCTGCTGTTCGCGCTGGCGTCGGTGGCGTTCGGTCTGTTCGTCGGCAGCTTCTTCAGTACCCGCGAGCGCGCCTTCCAGTACGTCACCGGGGTTTCGATCCCGCTGTTCTTCCTGTCCAACCTGTCGTGGCCGGCGGTGGCGTCGCCAGCGGCACTGGTGGCGCTGGCCAAGCTGTTGCCGACTACCGCGGGCATCAACGCCATCGTGCGCACCCAGCAGATGGGCGCGCGGGTGCCCGAGGTCGGCGGCGAACTGCTCAACCTGCTGTTGCTGGCGCTGCTGTACGCTGCGCTGGCGGCGTGGCGGCTGCGCGCGCGGCCGCCACGCCACCGTCCGGGGTAGCTGCCGGGCCCGCCCGGCACCGGGGGCGGCCGCGGATGCGCCCTGCAGGGCAAGCCCTGCATCCACGGCAGGGCCCGGCATAATGCGGCGATGGATTCCCTCAGCCAGATCGTCCTCGGCGGCGCCATCGCCGCCGCCATCGCCCCGGCCGGCCACCGCCGCGCGGCGCTGCTCGCCGGTGCCGCGCTGGGCACGCTGCCCGATCTCGACGGGCTGCTGATCATCGCCTTCACCCGCGACCCGGTGAGCCTGATGACGGTGCACCGCAGTTTCAGCCATTCGCTGTTCGTGCTGCCGCTGCTGGGCACGCTGATCTGGTGGCTGTACCGGCGCTTCGGCCATGGCCGGGTGGCGCAGGCGCCCGCGCGCTGGTGGTGGGCGATGGTGCTGGCGCTGGTCACCCATCCGCTGCTGGACGCGTTCACCGTCTACGGCACGCAGCTGTGGTGGCCGCTGATGCCGCACCCGACGATGTGGTCGAGCGTGTTCATCATCGACCCGCTGTATACCGTGTGGCTGGCGCTGGCCTGCGTGGTGGCGTGGTTCGCGCGGGCGCGGCCGCTGGCGCAGCGCGCGCTGGTCGCCGGGCTGGTGCTCAGCTGCGGGTACCTGGGCTGGTCGCTGCTGGCCAAGCATCTGGTCGAGCGCGATGCCGACCGCGCGCTGGCGGCGATGGGGCTGGCCGGCGCGCCGCGGTTCTCGGTACCGATGCCGTTCAACACGCTGCTGTGGCGGGTGGTGGCGATGACCCCGCAGGGCTACGTGGTCGGCGACCGCTCGCTGTGGGCCGACCACGGGCCCATGCGCTTCAGCGGTTACCCGTCCAATGTGCAGGCGCTGCGCCAGGCGCAGTCGATCCCGGCGGTGGCGCGGCTGCACTGGTTCAACCGCGGTTTCATGCGCGCGCAGGTGCGCGATGGCGAACTGGTGCTCAGCGACCTGCGCATGGGCCTGGAGCCGGACTACAACTTCAGCTTCGCCGTGGCCCGCGGGCAGGGCGGGCGCTGGGAGGCGATCCCGCCGCGGCAGCTGCGGCCCGTGTATCGCGATGCCGGTGGGCGCGCGGTGCTGGAGCAGCGGCTGGCGCAGGTCTGGCACCGTATATGGAACGATGAGGGCGTGATGCCGGCGGCGGAGGTGACGGGCGGCTAGGCGGGAGATTCCGGAAAAGGGCTTTATTTTCAAATTTAGAACAAATTGTGATTTTTATAGTGTTTGTTCTGAATTTGTTGGCAATTACACTGGCGCCCATTCCACGAATGGCCGCCTTGCCGGCTTTCCTTCCTTCCGGAGTCACCATGAACAGCCAAGCCATCGCCCTGTACAAGCAGCGCCGTTCCCAGTACGCGCTCGGCCGCACCCTGCCCATCGGCCAGGACCAGGTCACCGACCTGATCAAGCACGCCGTGCGCGAGGCGCCGTCGGCCTTCAATTCGCAGCCGACCCGCGCGCTGATCCTGCACGGGGCGCAGAGCGTGAAGTTCTGGGAGCTGGTCAAGGACGCGCTGCGCCCGATCGTGCCGGCCGCCGCGTTCGCCGCCACCGAGGGCAAGCTGGACAGCTTCGCCGCCGGCGCCGGCACCGTGCTGTTCTTCAATGACGTGGACGTGACCCGCGGCCTGCAGGACCAGTTCCCGCTGTACGCCGACAACTTCCCGGTGTGGGCCGAACACGCCAACGGCATCGCCCAGTTCGCGGTGTGGACGGCGCTGGCCGAGGCCGGCATCGGCGCCAGCCTGCAGCATTACAACCCGGTGGTGGACGAGGCCGTGCACCGCGAATGGGGCATTGCCGGCAACTGGCAGCTGCGCGCGCAGATGCCGTTCGGCTCCCACGAAGCCGCCATCGGCGAGAAGAGCTACATGGAGGACGAGGCCCGCTTCAAGGTCTTCGCCTGAGCCTTCCGGCGTGCTCCTCCCCCGCGCCGATCCAGGCCCGCCGGCTCTGCTGGCGGGCCTTTCTGTTGTGCCCGGTGGCCGCGCTCCGTTCCGGCTTGGCCTGCCGGAACGCGGCCCCGCGGGTTGGCGGCCGTGCCGGGCACAGGCCAGGGATCGAGGGTCTCCGTTGCGGATCGAGGCCGTAGGTGCGGGGCTTGCCCCGCACGCAGGCTCCCGGGAACGCCACATGCGGGGCAAGCCCCGCATCTACGGGATTGGTTGCATGCGCGGCCAGCCACCGCATCCGCGGGATTGGTTGCATGCGGGGCAAGCCCCGCATCTACGGGGATCGCCCGTCAGGCCGCGGCCAGCGGCTGCGCGGCGATCAGCCCGTCGAAGTAGTCGCGGGTCAGCCGCAGCTGCGCGTCGGCGCTCTCGGCGGTGTTGACCACGGCGCGGAACGCCGCGCGCTGTTCATCGGTGTGTTCGGGCCGGTCCTTCGCGTACCAGCCCAGGTGCTTGCGGGCGATGCGCACGCCCTGCGGTTCGCCGTAGAACGCGTGCAGGTCGGTCAGGTGCCCGAGCAGGATGTCGCGCACCTCTTCCAGCGACGGCGGCGGCAACTCCTCGCCGGTGGCCAGGTAGTGGGCGATCTCGCGGAAGATCCACGGCCGGCCCTGCGCGGCGCGGCCGACCATCACCGCGTCGGCGCCGGTATGCGCCAGCACCTGCGCGGCCTTGCGCGGGGAATCGACGTCGCCGTTGGCCAGCACCGGGATGTCCAGCATGGCCTTGATCGCGGCGATGGTGTCGTACTCGGCGGTGCCGGTGTAGTGCTGGTCGCGGGTGCGGCCGTGCACCGCCAGCGCGGCGATGCCGCTGTCCTGGGCGATGCGGGCGATGGCCGGCGCGTTGCGCACCTGCGCGCACCAGCCGGTGCGGATCTTCAGCGTGACCGGCACGTCCACCGCACCCACCACCGCCTCCAGGATGCGCGCCACCAGCGCCTCGTCGCGCATCAGCGCCGAGCCGGCCCAGGCATTGCACACCTTCTTGGCCGGGCAGCCCATGTTGATGTCGATGATCTGCGCGCCGTGGTCGACGTTGTAGCGCGCCGCCTCGGCCAGCTGCCGCGGCTCGGTGCCGGCGATCTGCACGCTGATCGGTGCCGGCTCGCCGGCATGGTCCATGCGGTGGATGGACTTGCGGGTATTCCAGAATCGCGGGTCGGAGATGGTCATCTCCGAGGCGGCCAGGCCCGCGCCGAGCCGCTTGCACAGCTGCCGGAACGGTTTGTCGGTGACGCCGGCCATGGGCGCGAGCACCACGTTGGGTGCGATGGTGTAGGGGCCGATCTGCATGCGGCGCATTGTAGTGCCCGGCGCGGCGCCGATGCCGGCGCCGGCCCGTCGCGCGGGCGTGACTTCAGCGCTCATCCGGTTTGCCGGTGGCGGTGCCCCGCCCCCGCCGTGCCGCCGCGGGCGGCCAGCGCAGCGGCGGTGCGCGGGCTCAGGCGGCGTCGGCCGGGGTCATCCGCGGCATCGCCGCGGCGGCGCCTTCGCTCTCGGTGGAGCGGGCGGCGTACTGGTTGGCGAAGCGCACGTGCTTGATGAAGGCCGCGTCCGGGGCCTGTGCCAGCGAGGCCGCCAGGGCGCCGTTGAAGGCGTCGCCGGCACCGGTGGTATCGACCACCTGCGCCGGCTCGGCAGCCACCCGGTAGTAGGGCTGGCTGTCGCCGCGCAGGCGCTCCTCGTCATGCGAGACGAACACGCCGACCGCGCCGAGGGTGACCACCACGGTGTTGCCGGACAGCTTGCGGCACAGCGCGTGCAGGCTGGCGCCATCCAGCGCCGCCACGTCGTCGGCCTCCACCCGCTCGCCGACATGGCGGCCGAGCAGGGCGGCGAACTCGGTTTCGTTCGGGGTCAGCACGTCGGCCAGCTTGAGCAGGCCGATGCTCGACGGCGCGTTGGCCGGGGCGGCGTTGAGCACGGTCAGCACGCCGGCCTCGCGGGCGATGGCCAGCGCCGCCTCGATCGACTCCACCGGCGACTCCAGCTGCGCCAGCAGCACCCCGGCAGCGCCGATCAGCCCGGCGTTGGCGGCCATGAAGCCGGTGCTCAGCGAGGCATTGGCGCCGGGGCCGATGACGATCGAATTGCGGCCGCGGCTGTCCACGTAGATGCCGGCGGTGCCGGTGGGTTCGCCGCTGGCCTCGGCGGCCAGCACGATGCCGTCGGCCGCGGCCAGCTGCCGGGCCAGCGCGCCACCGGCGTCATCGCCCAGCGCGCAGACGAAGGTGATGCCGGCGCCGGCACGGCGCGCGGCCACCGCCTGGTTGAAGCCCTTGCCGCCGGGACCGGTGCTGTAGCGCCCGGCAATGGTCGCCCCCGGCGCGGGCAGGGCATCGCAGCGCCAGACGTGGTCGACATTGAAGGAACCGGCAACAACAACAGACTTCATGGAATCAATTTCTCTTCAGGTGGCTTTGGGGGAGCCGAAGGGGGAGCGCGCGTGCTCAGCCGAAGTGGCTGAGCACGCCGGCGATGGTGGCCGTCATCAGCGTGGCGATGGTGCCGCCCAGCACCGCGCGCAGGCCGAACTTGGCCAGGTCGTGGCGACGGTCCGGGGCCAGCCCGCCGATGCCGCCGATCTGGATGGCGATCGAACTGAAGTTGGCGAAGCCGCACAGCGCGTAGGTGGCGATCAGGCGGCCTTCGTCGCTGAGGGTGACCCCGGCGACATTGCCCTTGATGATCTCCGACAGCTGCAGGTAGGCCACGAATTCGTTGATCACCACCTTCTGGCCGATCAGCGAACCCACGGTGGTGGCATCGGCCCACGGCGTGCCGATCACCCATGCGATCGGCGCCAGCACGTAGCCGAAGATGGTGGCCAGGTTGGTCGGCTTGCCGATGGCCTGGGCCAGCCCGGTCACTTCGCCCAGCCAGGTCAGCGGCGCGTTGAGCAGCGCGATCAGGGCGATGAAGGCCAGCAGCATGGCGCCGATGTTCAGCGCCAGCTTGAGGCCGTCGCCGGCGCCGGCGGCAGCGGCGTCGATGATGTTGGACGAGGTCTTCTCCACTTCCATCTTCACCGTGCCGCGGGTCAGTGGGGTGCCGGTCTCGGGCACCAGCAGCTTGGCGATCACCAGCGTGGCCGGCGCGGCCATGATCGAGGCCGCCAGCAGGTGCTTGGCGTAGAACGCCTGTGCCACCGGGTCGCCGCCGCCGAGCATGCCCACGTAGGCCGCCAGCACGCCACCGGCGATGTGCGCCATGCCGCCGATCATCATCGTGATCAGCTCGGACTGGGTCATCTTGGGGATGTAGGGGCGCACGGTCAGCGGCGCCTCGGTCTGGCCGATGAACACGCTGGCGCAGACGCTGGTGGTTTCCGCGCCGGACACCCGCATCACCTTGGTGATCGCCCAGGCCATGACCTTGACCACCGCCTGCATCACCCCGACGTGGTAGAGCACGCCCATCAGCGCCGAGAAGAAAATGATGGTCGGCAGCACCTGGAAGGCGAAGATGAAGCCGTACTTGGGCACGTCCATCAGGCTGCCGAAAATGAAGCTGGAGCCTTCGTTGACGTAGCTGAGGATCTTGACGAAGCCCTGGCCCAGCCAGTCGAACACGTCGCGCCCGCCCGGTACCAGCAGCACCAGCGCGGCGAAGGCGATCTGCAGGCTGATGCCGGTGGCGACCAGCTTCCAGTCCACTGCCTTCTTGTTGTTGGAAAACAGCCAGGTGATGCCGATCAGCACCGCCAGACCGAACAGGCCGAAGCCGATCCTGCCCAAACCTTCGACCATGAGTATTCCCCGGGCGAGCCCGCAAAAGCGGCAAGCCTAGAGCAGCGGCCAGTGGCGGGCAACAATCCCGACGCCTGCCGGGGGCAACGGCGGCGATCAGGCCGGCATCGGCAAGGTCCGGGGCGCTATCGGTACGGTGGCGGGGGTTACACTGGCGGCTGTCCGCGCCGCCGGCGCGCACCGCGTTCCAGGAGCCAGCCATGCAATACCGCCGCCTCGGGTCGTCCGGCCTGCAGCTTTCCGCCCTGTCCTTCGGGGCCTGGGTCACCTTCGGCAGCCAGATCGCCCGGGGCGAGGCCCGCAACCTGATCGCCGCGGCCTGGGACAACGGGGTCAACTTCTTCGACAACGCCGAGGTTTACGCGCAGGGCCGCGCCGAGCAGGTGATGGGCGACGTGATCGCCGACCTGCGCCTGCCGCGCGACGGCTACTGCGTGTCCAGCAAGGTGTTCTTCGGCGCGGTCGAGGCGCCCAACCCGCTGCAGCGCGGGCTGTCGCGCAAGCACGTGCACGATGCCTGCCATGCCGCGCTCAAGCGGCTGCGGGTGGACTACCTGGACCTGTACTACTGCCACCGCCCCGACCCGGAGGCGCCGATCGCCGAGACGGTGCAGGCGATGGACGTGCTGATCCGCCAGGGCAAGGTGCTGTACTGGGGCACCTCGGAGTGGTCGGCGGCGCAAATCGCCGAGGCGGTGGCGTTCGCCCGCGGCAACGGCCTGCACGCGCCGACCATGGAACAGCCGCAGTACAACCTGCTGCACCGCGCCCGGGTGGAACAGGAGTACGCGCCGCTGTACGCCGACGCCGGGCTCGGCACCACCATCTGGTCGCCGCTGGCCTCGGGCCTGCTGACCGGCAAGTACAACGACGGCATCGCCGCCGGTTCGCGGCTGGCGCAGCCGTCGCTGGGCTGGCTGCAGTCGGCGGTGCTGGGCGAACCGGCCGATGCGCGGCTGGACAAGGTGCGGCGCTTCACCGCGGTGGCCGCGGAGCTGGGCGAATCGCCGGCGCAGCTGGCCATCGCCTGGTGCCTGCGCAACCCGCGCGTGTCCAGCGTGATCCTGGGCGCCAGCCGGGTGTCGCAGCTGGAGGAGAACCTGCGCGCGCTGGAGCTGCTCGAGCGTGTCGGCGACGACGCGTGGAGCAGGGTGGAAGCCGCCTTCGCTTGACCCGGGCGACGCGCGCCGGGCGGGCCGTGGCGTCTGCCCGGCGTGGGAGAAATGCGGCCGGGCGCGGAAGGCGCGCCCCTCTTGCATCGCGGATGAGAATCATTATCATCAATTCCGTCCCCGCCACGGAACCGCCGCGATGTTCGCCCAACCTGTCCTGCTCCGTCCCCGTACCCTGCACCTGCCGCAGCGCCCCGCCCCGCGAGCGCTGGCCGTCGATGACGCGATCGACAGCGGCGCGCTGCTGAAGGGCCAGCGCGAGATCCTGATCCGCCATGGCGACCGCGTTTACCGCCTGCGCCATACCAGCAACGACAAGCTGATCCTCACCAAGTAACTCCGGCCGCATTCGCCGCCAGCCGGCGCGCCGCTGCGCGTCATGCCCGCCTGAATCGCATCTTCTCTCCCCCTCGGCCACGGCCGGGCCGCCAGGGCGGCCGGCCGCTGCGCCGCGGGTCAACCGTTCGATTCAAGGTACCCATGATCCGTCCCGCCGCCTTGAGCGCCGCCCTGTGGGCGACGCTGTTTCCCGCCCATGCCGACCCGGCCACAGCCGCGCCGGCCGATGCCCACGACCTGGAACGCGTCCAGGTCACCGCCACCCGCACCGGCCGCGCGGTCGCCGACGTCGCCGCCACGGTCGACGTGATCGAACGCGAACAACTGGACCGGCAGCTCGTCCACGACATCGCCGACCTGGTCCGCTACGAACCGGGCATCTCGGTGACCCGCAGCGTGGCCCGCTTCGGCCTGGGCGGCTTCCGCATCCGCGGGCTGGACGGCAACCGCGTGCTGATCCAGACCGACGGCATCGCCATGCCGCGCAGCTTCGCCATCGGCAGCTTCGCCAGCGCCAACCGCGACTTCACCGACCTGGAAACGCTCAAGCGGGTGGAAATCGTGCGCGGCCCGGCCAGTTCGCTGTACGGCTCCGACGCGCTGGGTGGCGTGGTCGCCTTCGTCACCAAGGACCCGGCCGATTACCTGGGCGACGGCAAGGACACCTACGTCGGCCTGAAGCTGGGCTACGACGGCGACTGGCAGGGCCTGCTCGGCGGGGTGACCACCGCCTTCGGCGGCGCGCGCTGGAGCGGCATGGTCAACGTCAACCACCGCCAGGGCCAGGAAACCGGCAACAAGGGCCGGGTGCGCAGCGCCGACAACACCCGCACCGCACCCAATCCGCAGCAGCGCGACGGCCGCAGCGTGCTGTCCAAGCTGGTCTATGCGCCCGATGACGGCCAGCGCCTGCGCCTGACCGTGGAGGGCAACGAGGACGTCACCGACACCGACGTGCTGTCGGCCATCGACCACGTCACCACCACCGGCATGAAGGCGCACGACAGGCAGACCCGCGCGCGGGTGTCGCTCGCGCATGAAATGGACGCGCTGGACGCGGCCTTTGCCGACAGCCTGCGCTGGCAGCTGTACCGCCAGGACAGCGAGACCACCCAGGTCACCGACGAAGACCGCGCCAACCGCAGCCGCCGCCACCGCGTGTTCGACTTCGACGAGCGGGTGCATGGCGCGCAGGCGCAGTTCGACAAACGCCTGGTCACCGGCGCGGCCGAACATGCGCTGACCTGGGGCCTGGACGGCACCTGGAGCCGGATCCGGCAGAAGCGCGACGGCTACCAGGTGCTGGCCAATGGCAGCACCAGCAGCACGATCCTGCCCGACGCGTTCCCGGTGCGCGACTTCCCGGTCACCCGCACCACCGAGCTGGGCCTGTACCTGCAGGACGAGGTGCGGCTGGCAGGCGGCCGCCTGTCGCTGGTGCCCGGCGTGCGCGTGGACCACTACCGGCTCGAGCCGCAGGCCGACGCGATCTTCAGCGGCGACAACCCCGGCGTGGCGCTGGCGTCGCTGCGCAAGACCAGCGTGTCGCCGAAGCTGGGCATGGTCTGGCGCCTGGACCCGCGCTGGTCGCTGTTCGCCGGCTACGCGCGCGGCTTCCGCTCGCCGCCGTACAACGACGTCAACCTGGGCTTCACCAACGTCATGTTCGGTTACACCGCCATTCCCAACCCGGACCTGAAACCGGAAACCAGCCATGGCCTGGAACTGGGCGTGCGCTACGTGGGGCCGGCGCTGTGGGCCAGCCTCGGCGGCTACCACAACGACTACCGCGACTTCATTGAATCGCAGCGCTACGTCGGCACCAACGCGCAGGGGCTGATGGTGTTCCAGTCGCAGAACATCGCCGACGCGCGCATCCATGGCGCCGAACTGAAGGCGGGGCTGGAGCTGGGCGCGTTGGATGCGCGGCTGGCCGGCTGGTCGCTGCGCGGCGCGGCGGCCTGGTCGCGCGGGCGCAACCTCAGCGAAGGCGTGCCGCTGGACACGGTGGACCCGCTGCGCGGCAGCCTCGGGCTGGCCTACGACCGCGACGACTGGGGCATGGAGCTGGCCGGCAGCTTCGCCCGCCGCAAGGGCCGGGTCGCCAGCGCCGAGGCGTTCCGTCCCGCCGGCTACGGCGTGCTCGACCTGATGGCGCACTGGCGCTTCGCGCCGGGCGCCACCGCCCAGGTCGGCGTGTTCAACCTGGCCGACCGCCGCTACATCGAATGGTCCAGCCTGGCCGGCACCCTGGCCGCTTCCAGCCGCGTGAGCGACCGCTTCAGCAACCCCGGTCGCACCGTATCGGCCAGCCTGTCGCTGGCCTGGTGAGCGGCGCCAACCGCTGCTTCCCTCCCCCGATGGAGCGTCACCCGGCCATGGACGGCCTTCCCACCGCCCCGAGGAACCCATGAAGAAACCGCATTGCGCCAGCCTGCTGCTGGCCTGCGCCGCCAGTGCCGGCGCGGTCGCCGCGCCCGCCGACCCCGTCCGCGACCACGACACCATCGTGCGCATGCAGGGCGAGTACACCGTGGATTTCGCCTTCGACGAAACCGTGCTGCTGCAGCCCGGTTACGCACGCGCCCCGGCAATGCGCAGCGGCGGCAACGAACTGGTGGTCGTGGTCGAGGACACCCCCACCCGCATCGTGCTGCAGCACCTGCTGGTGGATCCGGCCAGCGGCCACGTCACCAAGCACTGGCGCCAGGACTGGACCTATGAAGCGCCGGTGCGCTTCGAGTTCAGCGCCGACCAGACCTGGCGGGTGCGCGCGCTTCCCGCCGACCTCACCCGCGGTGCCTGGACCCAATGCGTCTACGAAGTCAGCGACGCGCCGCGCTACTGCGGCACCGGTCGCTGGCGCTACGACAACGGCGTGCCCAGCTGGACCAGCGACCCGGGCTGGCGCCCCCTGCCACGCCGCGAGTACACCCGCCGCAGCGACTACAACGCGCTGGCCATGGTCAACCGCCACACTTTGACCCCCAACGGCTGGACCCACGAACAGTTCAACACCAAGGTACGCCGCGACGCCGATGGCGGGCAGCACGAAATCGCGCGCGAGTTCGGTTTCAACGACTACGTGCGCACCACGGACGTGGATTTCAGCCCGGCCCGCGCCTACTGGAACGCCACCGCCGGCTACTGGGCGCGGGTGCGCCGGCACTGGGACGGCTTCCTCGGCCAGGCGCCGGGCGCGCGGCTGAAGACGCCGGTCGACGGCATGGCGATGATCGTGCCGCTGTTCACCCAGGCCGAAGCCGTGCAGGCGGGGCGGGCGGTCGACGAACGCCGGATCGGCGAGGTGTTCGCCGCCTGGGTTGAAAAGGCACCGGCCGCGGACTGAGCGCCGGGGCGGCGGCATCCGTGCGGCGGCATGGCGCCGCCGCGCGGGCTCATTCCTTGAACATCAGCAGCGCGGCGACCACGATCAGCGCGAACGCCGCCCAATGGTTCCATTTCAGCGGCTGCCCCAGGTAGACCGCGGAGAACACCGCGAACACCACCAGCGTGATCACTTCCTGCATGCCCTTGAGCTGCGGCGCGGAATAGACCGCCGCGCCCAGGCGGTTGCCCGGCACCTGCAGGCAATACTCGAAAAAGGCGATGCCCCAGCTGACCAGGATCACCGTCAGCAGCGGCGCCGAGCGGTACTTCAGATGGCCGTACCAGGCGATGGTCATGAATACGTTGCTGGCGACCAGCAGCAGTACCGGGTACAGATAGGCGGTGAAGGGCGGGGCGGGCATGTCCGGGTCCGTGGGAAGGCGCGCATAGCATAGGTGCAGCACCGGTCCGGCGAACCACGGGCGACAGGGCCTAGTTTCTTCACATGGGATCCACTCGGGGTACGGCATCTTTCACAAAGCTGAAGAACGAGGAGGCTCCATGCGACAGACCAAGGAATCGTCCGGACTGGTGCTTGTCATCGAGGACAACCGCAACATTTCCGAGATGATCGGCGAATACCTGGAAAGCAAGGGATTCGAGGTGGACTATGCCTGCGATGGCCTGGACGGCTACCGGCTGGCGGCGGAAAACAGCTACGACGTGGTGGTGCTGGACCTGATGCTGCCGCGGCTGGACGGCATCGAGGTGTGCCGCCGCCTGCGCAACGAGGCGCGCAAGTCCACCCCGGTGCTGATGCTCACCGCGCGCGACACCCTGGACGACAAGCTGACCGGGCTGGGGTTCGGCGCCGACGACTACCTGACCAAACCTTTCGCCATCCAGGAACTGGAAGCGCGCCTGCGCGCGCTGATCCGCCGCGAACGCCGCCAGGTGGGCGCCGAGGTGCTCAAGGTCGCCGACCTGGTGCTGGACCCGGTCAGCATGCGCGCCACCCGCGCCGGCACCGAGCTGCAGTTGTCGCCGATCGGCCTGCGCCTGCTGACCATCCTGATGCGCGAATCGCCGCGGGTGGTGACCCGCCAGGAAATCGAGCGCGAGATCTGGGGCAACGGCCTGCCCGACTCGGATACCCTGCGCAGCCACCTGTACAACCTGCGCAAGATCATCGACAAGCCGTTCGACCGGCCGTTGCTGCATACCGTGCAGAGCGCGGGCTACCGTATTGCCGATATCGCCCAGCCGATGGGCTGAGGCATGCGGGGAAGCGTGATCCATCGCGACCGGGCGGGCCGTACCACGGCCCGCGCCGGCGTGCTCTTCCCCTAACCGCACTGGACCACCACGGGACCGCAATGCTGCACGGGTTGCCGCGCAAGATCAGGACCGCTTTCATGCTGCAGGCACTGCTGGCCGGCCTTGCGGTGCTGCTGGGCGGCTACCTGGTGCTGCTGGTGGTCAAGTTCGGCCTGGTCAACGCGCTGCTCAGGCAGGAGGCCGCGCACTACTGGGAGCTGTACCAGGCCTCGCCGGTGCAGCCGCCGCCCAACACCAGCAATGTCCGCGGCTACCTGCTGGAGACCGGGCAGTCGCCGCTGAGCCTGCCCGCCGACCTGCGCGGGCTGGCGCCGGGCTTCCACGAGGTCGGCGACGCCGACGAACTGGTGCTGGTGGACGACAAGCCCGCCGGGCGCCTGTACCTGGTGTTCCTGCGCTCGCAGGCGCAGCACCTGGCGTTCTGGTTCGGGGTGGTGCCGGTGCTGCTGATCCTGCTGGCGGTGTATGGCGCATCGTGGTTGACCTACCACGTCTCGCACCGGGTGGTGTCGCCGGTGACCTGGCTGGCGCGGCGGGTGTCGCAGTGGGACCCGCTGTACCCGGACGCGAGCGAACTGGCGCCGGAGCGGTTGCCGGCCGACGTGCAGGGCGAGGTACGGCAGCTGGCCGGTGCCCTGCATACCATGGCCGGGCGCATCGGCGACCATGTCGCGCGCGAGCGTAATTTCACCCGCGATGCCAGCCACGAGCTGCGCACGCCGCTGACCGTGATCCGCATGGCCAGCGACATGGCGCTGGGCGCGCAGGAGCTGAGCCCGGGGCTGCAGCGCAGCCTGCAGCGCATCCAGCGCGCCGGCCGCGACATGGAGGCGCTGATCGACGCGCTGCTGATCCTGGCGCGCGAGGCCAACATCGAGCCGCAGGCCGAGTGGGTCGAGGTGGCCGACGTGGTCCGCTACGAGGCGGCCAATGCCCGAGGCAGCCTGGCCGGGCGGCCGGTGGAACTGGAAGTCCATGTCGCCGCCGCCAGCCCGCTGCGGGTGCCGCCGCAGGTCCTGCACGTGGTGGTCGGCAACCTGCTGCGCAATGCCTGCAACTACACCGACCGCGGCCGCGTCGATGCCTACGTGGAGGCCGACCGGGTGGTGGTGCGCGACACCGGCATCGGCATGTCGCCCGAGGCGCTGGCGCGGATCTTCGAGCCGTTCTTCCGGGTCGAGCCGGAGCGGCGCCAGGGCCACGGCCTGGGCATGCCGATCGTGCATCGCCTGTGCGAGCGTTTCGGCTGGCGCATCGAGCTGCAGAGCGAGCCCGGGCGGGGCACCACGGTGACGGTGCGTTTCGCGCGCGACGCCGCGCAGCCCGAGCAGGGCGTGGACGGCACCGCCTCCCCCTGACCCGGCCGCTGCCGGTGGCGGCCCCGGCGCCCTGGCGTGACGGCGCACGGCTGCCTCCGCGAGCCTGTGCGAGCGGGCGACAGGGCGCCGGCAGGGCGCGTGTGGCAGAATCCTGCGCTGTTCATCGCCACGGCCGCCTGCATGGATATTTCCCGTTCCCGCCCCGTCCCGGCCACCCGCGCCGGCTCGACCGAGGGCCGCGCGCATGGCTGACGAAATGGGCAACCTGCCGCGCGGCCCGGCGCGCGTGCTCAAGGCGGCGGTCTGGTCCTGGCAGGGTTTGACCGCGGCCTGGCGGCACGAATCCTCGTTCCGGCTGGAGGTGTACCTGTTCGTGCTGCTCGCCCCGGTGGCGGTGTGGCTGGGGCAGACCCCGGTGGAGCGCGTGCTGCTGGTCGGCTCGTTGCTGCTGGTGCTGGCCATGGAGCTGGCCAATTCGGCCATCGAGGCGGTGATCGAGCGCTACGGCCCGGAGTTCCACGTGCTGGCCGGTCGCGCCAAGGACATGGGCTCGGCAGCGGTGTTCGTGATGATGATGAATGTGCTGCTGTGCTGGGGGCTGATCCTGGTGCCCCGGATTTTCTGAACCTCGCCGCCGCGCGCGACCGCGGCGGATTGTCTTTGTTGAAGGATTGCCTGCATGTCTTTTGAGTTCCTTGCCGACCCCAACGTATGGGTCACCCTGTTCATGCTCAGTGCGCTGGAAATCGTGCTGGGCATCGACAACCTGGTGTTCATCTCCATCGCCGTGGGCCGGCTGCCCGAGCACCGCCGGCCGCTGGCACGCCGGGTCGGCATCGCCGTGGCCTGCATCACCCGCATCATGCTGCTGGTGTCGCTGGCCTACCTGGCGCACATGGAGAGCAACCTGTTCACCGTCGCCGGCATGGGCATCTCGATCCGCGACCTGGTGCTGATCGTCGGCGGCCTGTTCCTGCTCTACAAGGGCATCAAGGAAGTGCGCGAACTGGTCAGCGGCGGCGAGGACCAGGACCCGACCACCACCAAGGCATCGGCCGCATTCGGCACGGTGATCGCGCAGATCGCGATCATCGACATCGTGTTCTCGCTGGATTCGGTGATCACCGCCGTTGGCATCGCCGACCACGTCCCGGTGATGGTCTGCGCGGTGCTGCTGTCGGTGGCGGTGATGCTGCTGGCGGCCAACCCGCTGGGCCGTTTCATCGACGCCAACCCGACCGTCAAGCTGCTGGCGCTGGCGTTCATCCTGCTGGTCGGCGCGGTGCTGGTGCTCGACGGCCTGGACCTGCACGTGCCCAAGCCCTACATCTATGCCGCGATGGGCTTCTCGGTGATGGTGGAGTGGCTGAACCTGCTGATGCGGCGCAACGCCAGGCAGCACCACATCCCCGGCGCGGACAACTGGTAAGCCGTTGCCCGCCGCCGGCCGGGTGCCGGCGGCGCGCTACCCACAGGGGCCGGCACGCGTCGGCCCCTGTCGTATGCACACGCTGCACGGCAGTGGTGGCATGCTTGCGGTTCCGGCCAACCAGGACCCGCCCATGCGCCCCTTCCTCCGCCTCGTGTTGCTTGCCCTCGTGGCAGGCTCGATCTCCGGCTGCGGTTACAACGCCATCCAGCAGAAGGACGAGGCGGTCAAGGCCGGCTGGTCCGAGGTGCTCAACCAGTACAAGCGCCGCGCCGACCTGATCCCCAACCTGGTCAACACCGTGCAGGGCTATGCCCAGCAGGAGCGACAGGTGCTGACCGAGGTCACCAATGCGCGCGCCCGGGTCGGGCAGATCCAGGTCAACGCCGACGATGCCGCCTCGCTGCAGCAGTTCCAGCAGGCGCAGGGCGAACTGGGCAGCGCGCTGTCGCGGCTGCTGGTGGTCAGCGAGAACTACCCGACGCTGAAGTCCGACCAGAACTTCCGCGACCTGCAGGCGCAGCTGGAAGGCACCGAGAACCGCATCACCGTGGCGCGCGGGCGCTATATCCAGCTGGTGCAGGACTACAACACCTACATCCGCTCGTTCCCGCAGGTGATCACCGCCAAGCTGTTCGGCTACCAGGCCAAGCCGAACTTCAGCGTGGACAACGAAGCGCAGATCGCACAGCCGCCGGCGGTGGATTTCGGCACCCGGCCGCAACCGCAGCCGCAGACCCCGCCGCCGGCACCCGCGCCGGCGCAGTGAGCCGATGAACCGCCTGCTGCGCCTGTTGCTGCTGGCGTTCCTGCTCGGCCTGGCCGGGCCGGGCACGGCCATGGCGCAGCAACTGGCGCCGATCCCGCCGCTGGACTCGCCGGTGGTCGACACCACCGGCACCCTGGACGCGGCGCAGCGCCAGGCGCTGGTGGAGCAGGCGCTGGCCCTGCAGCAGCGCAAGGGCAGCCAGTTGCAGATCCTGATCGTGCCCAGCACCCGGCCGGAGGACATCGCCCAGTACACCACCCGCGTGTTCGAGCAGTGGGGCATCGGCCGCAAGGGCGTGGACGACGGCGTGCTGCTGGTGGTGGCCCGGGACGACCGCCGCGTGCGCATCGAGCCGGGCTATGGCCTGGAGGGCGCGATTCCCGACGCCATCGCCAACCGGGTGATCCAGGAATACCTGGTGCCGCGCTTCCGCAACGGCGACTATGCCGGCGGCATCGCCGAGGCCACCGCGGTGCTGGTGCGGCTGATCGACGGCGAGCCGCTGCCGGCGCCGGTGGCCAGCAACCGTGAGCCCGGCGGCAGCGACGCCACCTTCTTCGTCGCGCTGTTCATCGGCGGCATCGCCTCGATGCTGGCGCGGCTGCTGTTCGCGCGCCGCTCGCGGCCGGCCAAAGGCCTGCTGGCGGCGCTGCTGGCCGGGGGTGCCGGCTGGCTGCTGCTGTCGCTGGCCGGCGCCGGCGTCGCCGCGGCGGTGGCGTTCTTCCTGTCGCTGGGTGGGCTCTCGCCCGGGGGCTTCGCCCGCGGTGGCGGCTTTGGCAGTGGCGGCTTTGGCGGCGGTGGCTTCGGTGGCTTCGGTGGCGGCGGATTCGGCGGTGGCGGCTGGTCCGGCGGCGGGCGTTCGGGAGGCGGTGGCGCCTCGGGGAGCTGGTGATGCGCTGGTTGCGCCATGTCTTTTCGCCGTCGGCGCATGCGCGGTTTCCCGCCGCCAGCCTGGACCGCATCGCCCGCGCCATTGCCGAGGGCGAGCGCCGCCACGCCGCCCAGCTGATGTTCGCGGTCGAGTCCGACCTGCCGCTGGCGGCATTGTGGCGCGGGGTCTCGCCGCGCGAACGCGCCGAACATGCCTTCGCGCTGCTGCGGACCTGGGACACCCGCGACAACAATGGCGTGCTGCTCTACCTGCTGCTGGCCGACCACGCCGTCGAGATCGTGGCCGACCGTGGCCTGCACGGGCGCATCGACGCGGCGCGGTGGCGCCAGGTCTGCGAGGATTTCGGCCGCCGCCGGCGCGAAGGCGACCTGGAGGCCGCGGTACTGGCGGCCATCGCAACCCTCTCGGAAATGCTGGCCGAGCATTTTCCGGCCGATCCGGACGCGCCGCGCGACAACGAGTTGCCTGACCGCCCGCGGCTGCTCGGGTGACGCGGCGGTTGAGCCCCGCGGGCGCTGCCCCGAGAATAGGGACTCGTCCGCCGGACCCGCCTGCATGCTCTATCTCCACGACATAGACCCCATCGCCTTCTCCCTGGGGCCGATCAAGGTGCACTGGTACGGCATCATGTACCTGCTCGGTTTCGCCGCCGCGTGGTGGCTGGGGCGTATCCGCATCCGCGCCGGGCGCCTGCCGGGCGTGGACATGAACGCGTTTTCCGACCTGCTGTTCTACGCCATGCTCGGCGTGGTGCTGGGCGGGCGCATCGGCTACATGCTGTTCTATGCCACCGCCGATTTCCTGCACAACCCGCTGCTGCTGCTGCGCGTCTGGGAGGGCGGGATGAGCTTCCACGGCGGCCTGCTCGGGGTCATGGCCGCCGGCTGGTGGTGGACCCGCAAACACGCGCTGCATTACTTCGACACCATCGATTTCGTCGCGCCGCTGGTGCCGCTGGGGCTGGGCTTCGGCCGGCTGGGCAACTTCGTCGGCGGCGAGTTGTGGGGCAAGTTCACCCACGCCGGCTGGGGCGTGGTGTTCCCGCACGCGCCGCTCAAGGACGTGCCGGCCGGTCTGCCGACCATGGAGCAGCTGATGTCGGCCGCGCAGATCCGCCAGGACTATGCGGCCGGCCTGCTGACCCAGTACGCGCGCCATCCCTCGCAGCTGTACGAAGCGCTGCTGGAAGGGCTGGTGATGTTCGTGGTGCTGTGGGCGTATTCGATGAAGCCGCGCCCGCGCTACGCCGTGTCCGGCCTGTTCGCGCTGATGTACGGCAGCTTCCGCTTCCTGGTCGAGTTCGTGCGCATGCCCGACAACGGCGTCTACCTGGCCTTTGGCTGGTTCACCCGCGGCCAGCTGCTGAGCCTGCCGCTGATCGTGCTCGGACTGGTGCTGCTGGCCATGTCGCGGCGTGCGCCTGCGCTGCAGCCGGCGGTGCCGGCCGGGGACAAGGCGTGAAGCGCTGCG
The DNA here is from genome assembly GCA_002951995.1 of Stenotrophomonas acidaminiphila. Classification (NCBI taxonomy): domain Bacteria; kingdom Pseudomonadati; phylum Pseudomonadota; class Gammaproteobacteria; order Lysobacterales; family Lysobacteraceae; genus Stenotrophomonas; species Stenotrophomonas acidaminiphila. The sequence goes on along the minus strand of CP019797.1, from coordinate 2,902,806 downwards.
CCGGAGGTGGAAAATGAAGCCTTTCGCCGGAGGCGAAGAATGAAGTCACTAGCCGGAGGCGAAGAATGAAGCAGTACCTGGACCTGCTGCGGCACGTGCTTGACCACGGCACCGACAAGGCCGACCGCACCGGCACCGGCACCCGCAGCGTGTTCGGCTGGCAGATGCGCTTCAACCTCGGCGAAGGCTTTCCGCTGGTCACCACCAAGAAGCTGCACCTGCGCTCGATCATCCACGAGCTGCTGTGGTTCCTGAAGGGCGACACCAACATCGCCTACCTGAAGGACAACAAGGTCGGCATCTGGGACGAATGGGCCGACGCCAACGGCGACCTCGGCCCGGTCTACGGCAGGCAGTGGCGCAGCTGGGCCGCCGCCGACGGCCGCCAGATCGACCAGATGCAGTGGCTGCTGGACGAGATCCGGCGCAACCCGGACTCGCGGCGGCTGGTGGTCAGCGCCTGGAACGTGGGCGAGCTGCCGCAGATGGCGCTGATGCCCTGCCACACCCTGTTCCAGTTCTACGTGGCCGACGGCAAGCTCAGCTGCCAGCTGTACCAGCGCAGCGGCGACATCTTCCTGGGCGTGCCGTTCAACATCGCCAGCTATGCGCTGCTGACCCACATGGTGGCCCAGGCCACCGGGCTGGGCGTGGGCGATTTCGTGCACACGCTGGGCGACGCGCACCTGTATTCGAACCATTTCGAACAGGCCCGCGAACAGCTCGCGCGCGCGCCCCGCGCGCTGCCGACGCTGTGGCTGAACCCGGAAGTGACCGACCTGTTCGGCTTCAGCTACGACGACATCCGCATCGACGGCTACGACCCGCATCCGCCGATCAAGGCGCCGGTGGCGGTGTGATGAAGCTGTCGCTCATCGCCGCGCTGGACCGCAACCGTGGGATCGGCCGCGACAACGCCATGCCCTGGCACCTGCCCGACGACTTCAAGCACTTCAAGGCGCTGACCCTCGGCAAGCCGATCCTGATGGGGCGCAAGACCGCGCAGTCGCTCGGGCGCGCGCTGCCGGGCCGGACCAACCTGGTGCTGACCCGTGGCGGGCAGGTGCCGTTCGCGGGATGCACGCGGTGGCGTCGGTGGAGCAGGCCCGGGAGATGGCCGCCGGGGAGGCTGCCGACGAACTGTGCGTGATCGGCGGCGGCGAAATCTACCGGCTGCTGATCGACCAGGCCACCGACCTGCACCTGACCTGGGTGGATGCCGAGGTCGCGGCCGACACCCATTTCCCCGAGGTCGACCCCGCCGTGTGGCGGGAAGTGGACAGCCAGCCGCATCCGGCCGATGCGCGGCATGCGTTCGCCTTCCGTTTCGCCCATTACCTGCGGCGTTCCGCGTAGCGGCGCGGGGTGCCCCGCAGGGGGCATCCCCGGACAAGCCCAGCGGGGCGAGCCCCGCTCCGGTCTTTCCGGGTAGTCGCAGCGCGGTCGTTTGCGCCGTTGTGCCAGCGATGCCGTTCCGCCGACCCGATGCAGCTACCTTCCAACCCCAGGAGACGGGCATGACCGCACTGTTCGACCGGATCGACACCTTCGTCCTGCCGGTGGCCGATTACCAGGCCGCCGCTGACTGGTACGCCGCCAAACTCGGCCTGCAGGCGACGTACGTGGATGCCGGCGAATGCCTGGCGGTGCTGCCGTTGGCGCAGGGCGCGAGCCTGACCCTGTGGCAGCGCCAGGCCGGCGGGCCGGCGCCGGATCCGCGCGCGCAGGGGGCGTTTCCGATCTTCGCCACGCCCGATGCGGCGGCGGCCTGCGCGACGTTGAAACGCCGCGGCGTGCGTGTCGGCGAACTGGAGCGCGGCGACGGCGTGGTGTATTTCCGCTTCCACGATGCCGACGGCAACTGCCTGGAGGCCTGCCAGGTGCTGCAGCCCGGCGCCTGAGCGCTTACGGCGTGGGCGTGGCGCCGCCGTGGTTGCCCGGCGTGCCCGTCGGGTTGCCGTTGCTGCTGTTGTTGTTGCCATTGTTGCCGCCGCCGTGCGGCCGGTGCCGGCGTGGCCGGCGCCGTTCGCGGCGTTCACCCTGCGCCTCGGCGCCGGCATCGGGCCGGCGCTCGGCCGGTGGCCGCCGTGGCGGATGCGCGCCGGGTACCGGCGCCGGCACGTCGCGGCCGGGGACCTGGACCACGCGCAGTTCCTCGCTGTCCAGCTGCAGCGCGGTGAGCTTGCCGCCCCACACCGCACCGGTGTCGATGGCGTGCACGCCCTGGGTGATGGTCAGGCCCAGCGCCGACCAGTGGCCACAGACCATCTTCAGTTCGCGCTCGACCCGGCCCGGGACTTCGAACCACGGGTACATGCCCAACTGCTGCGTGCCCGGCGTGCCCTTGTCTTCCATGCCGATGCGCGCGCGCGGCGTGCAGTAGCGCATGCGGGTGAAGATGTTGATGATCGCGCGCGAACGGTCGTAGCCGGTGAGGTTCGGCGCCCAGCTGGGGCCGTCGCCGTACATGTTGCGCAGCAGCTTGCGGTAGCCGTTGCCGTGCAGCTGCTGCTCGACCTCGCGCGCATGCCGCTCGGCCATCGCCACCGTCCACTTCGGCGCCAGCCCGGCATGGAACATCATCCAGCCCAGGCCGCGGTCCACGTGCACCAGCTTCTGCTGGCGCAGCCAGTCCAGCAGCACGTCGCGGTCCTCGGCCAGCACCACGCGCTGCAGGTCGGGGTTGACCTTGCGCTGCTCCTCGGCGCTGCGCGCGCCCACGGCCAGCAGCGACAGGTCGTGGTTGCCCAGCACCACCACGCTGTGCTCGCGCAGCGAATGCACCAGGCGCAGGGTCTCCAGCGACTGCCCGCCGCGGTTGACCAGGTCGCCACAGAACCACAGCCGGTCGGCGGCTGGGTCGAAGTTGATCTTCTCCAGCAGCCGCTGGGTGACGTCGTAGCAGCCCTGCAGGTCGCCGATCGCCCAAGTCGCCATCAGTGCAGGGTCCTGGGAATGGACAGTACGAACGGCGCGACCGGCGCGGCGAATTCGGTGCCGTCGTCGGCCAGCATGTCGTAGTGGCCCTGCATGGTGCCGCGCTCGGTGCCGAGCATGACCCCGGAGGTGTAGCGGAATTCCTCGCCCGGGCGCAGCCGCGGCTGCTCGCCGACCACGCCGTCGCCATCCACGTGCTCGGTGCGGCCGTTGCCGTCGGTGATGCGCCAGTGGCGGCTGATCAGCCGCGCCGGCACGCTGCCGCGGTTGTGGATGCGGATCGTATAGGCGAACGCGTAGCGCCCGTCCTCGGGCGCCGACTGCTCGTCGATGAAGCGAGGCGACACCTCGATCTCGATCGCGTACTGGCGGGAATCATCCATGCGGGCAAGTGTAAGCAAAAGCGGTGTGAGCGGACGTCAGGCAGCGGTGGCGTTGGCCAGGGCGATGAATTCGGCCACGTCCAGCTGCTCGGCGCGCGCGTCGCTGCGCACCCCGGCGGCAGCGAAACCGGCCTCGTCGACGAGGCCGTGCAGCGCGTTGCGCAGGGTCTTGCGGCGCTGGCCGAAGGCGGCCTTGACCAGCCGGGCGAAGTGCGCCGGATCGGCGATGCCGACCGTGGCCGGATCGCGCGGCACCAGCCGCACCACCGCCGAGTCCACCTTCGGCGGCGGCCGGAACGCGCCCGGCGGCACCACGAACAGCGAGGTGACCTGGCACCAGGCCTGCAGCATCACGCTCAGGCGGCCATAGACCTTGCTGCCGGGCGCGGCGGCCATGCGGTCCACCACTTCCTTCTGCAGCATGAAGGTCATGTCGCTGATCGCCGCGGCGTGTTCCAGGGCATGGAACAGGATCGGCGAGGAGATGTTGTAGGGCAGGTTGCCGACCAGCCGGATCGGCGCGCCGCCGGCCAGCTCGGTGAAATCGACCTGCAGCACGTCGCGGTGGACGATGGTCAGTTCGCCCAGCGGCGCGGCCGCGGCGGTGAGCGGCGCGATCAGGTCGCGGTCGAACTCGATCACCGTCAGCTGCGGATGCCGGCGCAGCAGCGGGAAGGTGATGGCGCCCTGGCCGGGGCCGATCTCGACCAGCCGGTCGCCGGGCCGCGGGTTGACCGCCAGCACGATCTTCTCGACGTAGTGCGCGTCGGCCAGGAAGTGCTGGCCGAGCTGCTTCTTCGCCGGCGCGGTGAAACCGGCGCCGGCGCGCGGGGCGTGGGAGGAATTCATCGGGTGATTTTACGGTGTGCGGCCAGCCGCGCACACAGCGCGGTGGCGGCCTGCAGGCTGGAGGGATCGGCCGTGCCCTTGCCCGCCAGGTCGAGCGCGGTGCCATGGTCGACGGCCACGCGCGGGTAGGGCAGCCCCAGGGTGATGTTCACCGCCTGCTCGAAGCCGCTGTACTTGAGCACCGGCAGGCCCTGGTCGTGGTACATCGCCAGCACCGCGTCGAAGCGGCGCAGCCTGGCTGGCAGGAACGCGGTGTCGGCGGGCAGCGGCCCGGCCAGGTCCAGGCCGTCGCCGCGCAGCCGTTGCAGCAGCGGGATGACCACGTCCAGTTCCTCGCGGCCAAGATGGCCATCCTCGCCGGCGTGCGGATTCAGCCCGAGCACGGCGATGCGCGGCCGCGCCAGGCCGAAGTCGCGGCGCAGCGCGGCGTGGGTGGTGGCGATCACCGCGCGCAGGCGGTCGGCGGTGATGGCGTCGGCTACCTCGCGCAGCGGCAGGTGGGTGGTGGCCAGGGCCACGCGCATGTGCGCGTTGGCCAGCATCATCACCACCTCCACCCCGGCCTGCTGGGCCAGCAGTTCGGTGGTGCCGCTGTAGGCGATGCCGCCGTCGTTGATCGCCGCCTTGTGCACCGGGCCGGTGACCACGCCGTCGAGTTCGCCCGCCAGGCAGGCCTGGCCGGCGCCCAGCAGGGCGTCGATCACCGCACGGGCGTTGGCCGGGTCGGGCTGGCCGAAGCGCGACGGCGCGGCGTTGCGCACCGCGCGCAGGCGCAGGTCGCCCGGCACCGTGGCGGCGGCGTCCTCGGGCAGCAGGTTCAGCGGCAGGTCGAGCGCGGCGGCGGCGCCGCGCAGCGTGTCCGGGTCGGCGAATGCCAGCAGCCGGCAATCAACGCGCGGCTGCTGCGCCAGGCGGACGCAGAGTTCCGGGCCGACCCCGGAAGGCTCGCCCGGGACCAGAGCGAGCTGGGGAACCATGGGATCAGGGCTTGGCCGGTTCGGACGCGCCGGCGTCCGGCCCGGCGGTGCCCTCGGCGCGGTCGCCGGTGCGGAAGCTGACGTAGGCGTCGCCACGCAGCTCCTGCAGGAAACGGTTGTACTCGTCGTCCAGCTTGCGGCGGCCGATCTGGTCGCGGATCTGCGCGCGCTTGTTGTCGTCGGTCACGTCGGTCTGGCGGGTGGCCACGCGCTGCACGATGTGCCAGCCGGCATCGGTGCGGAACGGCGCGGTGACGCCACCGTCCTGCACGCTCTCGACCTGGCGGCCGAAGTCCGGGCCGAACGCATCGGCCGGGAACCAGCCCAGGTCGCCGCCCTGGCCGCGGCTGTTGGCGTCGTCGGACGATTCCTTGGCCACGGTCTGGAAGTCGGCGCCGCCGGCGATGCGCGCGCGCAGGGTCTCGATCTTCGCCTTGGCCGCGGCGTTGTCCACCTGGTCGGTCACGCGCACCAGGATGTGGCGGGCGTGGTACTCGGTGACGGTATGGGTGCCGGCGGCATTGTCGCTGTCGCGCACTTCCACCAGCTTCAGCAGCTGGAAGCCGCTGGGGCCGCGGATCGGGCCGATCACGTCGCCGGCCTTCATCGCCTTGATCTGCGCGGAGAACGCGTTGGGGATCTCGTCCAGGCTGCGCCAGCCGAGGTCGCCGCCTTCCAGCGCGTTGGGGCTGTCGGAATAGCGCACCGCGGCGGCGGCGAAGTCCAGTTCGCCCTTGCCGATCAGGTTCTTGATGCCGTCGATCTTGCTCTGGCCGGTGGCGATCTGCTCGGCGCTGGCGCCGTCGGGCAGCGCCACCAGGATGTGCGCCAGGTGGTACTGCATGCCGCCGGCGTTCTGCTGCGCCAGGGCCGCGTCCACCTCGCCCTCGCTGACGCTGATGCGGCTCTGCGCGAAGCTCTGGCGCAGGCGCTGGGTGATGATTTCCTCGCGTACCGAACTGCGGAAGTCGTCGAAGCCGATGCCGTCCTGGGCCAGGCGCTGGCGCAGGCCGTCCACGTTGGTGCCGTTCTGCTGGGCGATGCTGGCGATGGCCTGGTTCAGTTCCTCGCCGCTGACCCGGATGCCGCTGCTCTCGGCGCGGGCCACCTGCAGCTTGACCAGCACCAGGCGCTCGAGCACCTGGCGTTCAAGCACGCCCTGCGGCGGCAGCTGGTGCTCGCGGCCGGCGTACTGCGCCTTGATGTTGTTGATCGCGCGCTGCAGTTCGCTCTGCAGGATCACGTCCTCGTCGACGACGGCGGCGATGCGGTCCAGCGGCTGCGTCTGCTGCGCGGCGGCCGGTGCGGACACGCCGGCAAGCGCCAGCAGGGTGGCGAGGACTGCGGATAGGGTCTTGGTCATGGAATCAGGTTCGGATCGTAGTCGTCGTCGTTCGCCTCGATGTTGCTGGGCGGAACGAGGTACAGGTCGTCTCGGTTGTAGCCGAGAATAGCACGGCGCAAGGTGCGGTCCGTGTCCTGCCCGACCGAGCTCAGGCCCTTGAGCACGAACTCGACCTGCAGGGAATTGTTCATGTCGCCCTCGCGGTTGCGCACGTAGCGGCGGGCCAGCGCGCGCACCGCCAGGCAGCAGCTGTCCCACTGCACGCCACCGATGATTTCCAGCGGCTTGTTGTCGAGCATCGAGTAGTAATAGCGGCCGACGATGCTCCAGCGCGGGTTGATCGGGTACAGGAACGACAGGTCGGCCTGCTTGAGCTGGTCGACGTTGGTGCTGGGGTTGCGGCGGTAGCGGTAGGTCAGGTTGACCACGCCGTCGCCGGGCATCAGGTAGCGGGCGCGGACGCTGGCCAGGTCTTCCTTGCGGTATTTCGGGTTCCACTGGTAGGTGCTGCCCAGGGTCCAGCGGTCGTTGATCGCCCAGTTGACGTCGGCGACCCAGGCCGAGTTGCCCTGCTGGACGATGGCATCGCCGCTGCCGAGGGTGGTCCTGGAGTCATCGAAGTAGGAGATCTGGCCGATGCTGGCCGACAGCTTCTCGCGGCCGTCGGCCTGGCGGATCAGGCGCGTGGTCAGGGCCGTGGTCAGCTGGTTGGCGTCGTTCTGGCGGTCGGCGCCGGTAAAGCGCGAATCGCGGAACAGTTGGCCCCAGCTGAAGGTGAAGGCGCGGGTGTCGAACAGCGGCAGGTCGCGCTGGTCGCGGTATGGGGTGTTCAGGTAGAACAGCCGCGGCTCCAGCGTATGCAGGTAGGACTTGCCGCCGATCTCGGTCTCGCGGTCGAAGAACAGGCCCATGTCCAGGCTGGCGATGGGCAGGCTGCGGTGCGGGGTGGTATTGCCGCGCAACTGCTCCGGCGTGGCGGTGGCCGGGTCGATGCCGTCGGCCACCAGCTGGTTGCGGCGGATGCTGTCGGCCAGGCCGCGGTCCAGATCGTAGGCGGTGTAGCGCCAGGCCAGGGTCGGGGTGATGTACCACGCCGCGCCGGCCAGCGGCATCGACACGTAGGGTTTGATGTCCAGGCGCGAGCCGCCGTCCACCCGGGTCAGGCTGCCGTCGCGCACGTACTCGCCGTCGATGATGGTCTTGCCGCGGATGTCGTTGTGGGTGAAGCGCACCGCCTCGGCGTAGACGCCGGTTTCCAGCCAGCGGCCGAAGCTGTCGTCCCAGGTGCCGAACAGGCGCGGCTGGCGGCTGTAGGGCAGGGCGGCCTCGGTCAGGGTGTAGTCGGTCAGCTGCCAGTGGTCGGCCATCAGCCCGGCGGTCCAGGTGCGACCGGTGCCGTACAGGCCGGCGGTGCTCTGCAGGTTGGAGGCGGTCACCCCGAGCAGGCGGTTGGCGAAATCCTCCATGTAGCGCTCGTCGCTGACCCAGGCCAGGTTGGCGCGCGCCTGCCAGTGCCGGTCCACATTGTGGTAGCCGTTGTAGGCGATCTTGCCGCGCTCCCGGTCGCGCAGCGAATCATGCGGCATCCACTCGGTTTCCAGCTGGCCGCGGCCACCGCCGTAGAGGTAGCGGAACTCGTTGTCCAGCATCAGCCCGCGCCGGCTCATCCAGCGCGGGGTCAGGGTGTCGTCGTAGTTCGGCGCCAGGTTGAAATAGATCGGCTGCGCGTAGTCGAAGCCGTTGCGCCCGGACAGGCTCAGCTTGGGATAGAGCAGCCCGGTCAGGCGTCGGTCGTCGATCGGGAACTTGAACCACGGCATGTACATCACCGGCACCTTGCCGACGCGCAGCACCGCGTTGCGGGCGGTGCCGAAGCCTTCGTCGTTGTCCACCTCGATCTGCGGCGCGGCCAGTTTCCACACCGGCTGCGACGGATCGCAGGTGGTGTAGGTGGAGCGGTGCATCTGCCCCACCGAGCCCTGCAGGTCGATGGAGTCGGCGCTGCCGTTGCCGCGGCGCGAGACCAGCTGGTACCTGATATCGCTGATCTTGTGGCTGTCGGTTTCCTGGTTGCCCTCGGCGCGCTTGGCGGTCAGGCGGATCGACGAGTCCGAATAGCGCACGTTGCCGTCGGCGATGTAGTTGCCGGTCTCGGTGTCGAAGCGCAGGTTGTCGGTGCCCATGAACTGGTCGCCGCGCTTGAGCGCGACGTTGCCCTGGTACTGGGGGATGACGCTGGTGCCGGAGAGCTGGTCGCCCTCGATGTCGGTGGGCAGCTGGTCGCGGGTGGCGGCCGCGGCAGGGTCGGCCTTGGGTGCCTCGTCGAACGCCGGCAGCACGTCGGTGGCCGGGCACAGGTTCCAGTTCACCGGCTTCTCGCTGGCCATCGCCGACAGTGCGAAGGCGACGCTCAGGGGCAGGGGAAGCAGGCGGAGGGCTGGGCGCACGCGGATCGGATTCAGTGAAAACGGCCGCTAGCTTGCCGCATCGCCTGCATGGGGGCAATGAAGGCCGGTCCTGGCCGCCGGGCGGGGTTCATGCGTCCGTCACCGGGCGAGCAGGGCGCCGACATGGGCCACGCTGCATTCGGCCAGGGCCTGCAGGTCGTAGCCGCCCTCGAGCATGGAGACCAGGCGGCCGTCGGCATGGCGGTCGGCCAGCGCCGCCAGCTCGGCGGTCAGCCAGCCGAAGTCCTCGGTCTCGACCATCAGGTCGGCCTGCGGGTCGTGCAGGTGGGCGTCGAAACCGGCCGACACGAACAGCAACTGCGGGCGGAAGGCGTCCACCAGCGGCAGCAGTTCGTCGGCCCAGGTATTGCGGAAGCGGAACCCGCCGCTGCCCGGCGGCAGCAGGATGTTGCAGACATTGCCCACGCCGCGCTCGCGCATGTTGCCGGAATACGGGAACAGGCCGGACTCGTGGCTGCTGTAGTAGGCCACCCGCGGGTCAGTCTCGAAGATGGCCTGGGTGCCGTTGCCGTGGTGGACGTCGAAATCGACGATGGCGACCCGCTCCAGCCCGTGCACGTCGCGGGCGTAGGCCGCGGCCACAGCGATGTTGTTGAACAGGCAGAAGCCCATCGCGGTGTCGGCGGTGGCGTGGTGCCCGGGCGGGCGCACCGCGCAGAACGCGCGCCGCCCGGGCCCGCGCATCACCGCGTCGACCGCGGCCACGCCGGCGCCGGCGGCATGCAGCGCGGCGCTGGCCGAGCCCGGCGAGGTGAAGGTATCCAGGTCGATCCGCCGCAGCGGCGCGGTCTGCGCCTGCAGCATGTCGTCGATCAGCTCGCGGGTGTGGACCCGCGCCAGTTCGCCGAGTTTGGCCGGCGGCGCCTGGCGCCAGTCCAGCTGCTCCGGGAACGCCTGGCGCAGCGCGTCGAGCACCGCGCGCAGCCGTTCCGGCGATTCGGGATGGTCGGGGCCGGGGTCATGGCCCAGGCAGGCCGTGTGGGTGAATACGAGCATGCCCGGCACTGTAACCGGCCGCGCCCGGGCGTGCGCGGCCTCCGGGGGGAATCAGGCGCGCCGGCGCTCGTGGTTCCACAGCACTTCGCCGTGGCCGTCGGCCCGCGCCAGCACCCGCGCCAGCACGAACAGCAGGTCGGACAGGCGGTTCAGGTAACGCACCGCCTCGCCGCGCACCGCCTCGACCCGGGCCAGGGCCACCGCCTCGCGCTCGGCACGGCGCACGATGGTGCGGGCCAGGTGGCAGCGCGCGGCCGCCTCGCCGCCGGCCGGCAGGATGAAATCCTTCAGCGGCGGCAGGTCGTCGTTGTAGCGGTCCAGGTGCCGTTCCAGCGCGTCGATGTCGGCGCCCTGGATGGCGGCATGGCCGGGAATGCACAGTTCGCCGCCGAGGTCGAACAGCTGGTGCTGGATGGTGGTCAACAGCGCGCGCACGTCGTCCGGCAGCGTGACCGCCAGCAGCACGCCGATGGCCGAGTTGGCCTCGTCCACGGTGCCGTAGGCATTGACCCGCAGCGAGTCCTTGCCGGTGCGGCTGCCGTCGCCCAGCCCGGTCGTGCCGTCGTCGCCGGTGCGGGTATAGATTTTGGAGAGCCGGTTGCCCATGGTGCGCGGCCGCTCAGTGCGCGACGCGGTCGGCGGCCGCCTGGCGCGCGAACGCCTCGGCGGCAACCTGGGCCAGCGCGGCCATGCCGGTGTACAGGGCCGCGGTACGCATGTACGGCAGCAGCCAGTCGGTGTAGTTCTTGAACCAGCCGGCCACGGTCGGCTCGGCGACGACTTCGCTGGTCCAGTAGAAACCGCCCTGCGCGAACAGGTGGCACACCACCACCGCGCCGACCAGGCTGGCGGCGAACAGGCCCAGCGCACGCCAGCTGGCGCCGGTGTAGGCGTGGCGCAGCAGCATGCCGCCGGCCCACATCGCGAAATAGGCCGGGACCAGCGCCCAGTAGCCGGCCGACACGCAGTAGTGCGCCCAGAAATCCATGCCCTGGCCGCTGATCACCGCCCAGTCGATCGCCACCGCCAGCGCCATCAGCAGCGGGAACGCCCAGCGGGTCCAGCCGCGCAGGTAGAAGCCGCCGATGAAGAACACCGCCCAGGACGCGTCCGGGATCGGCGCGAAATGGTTGATGCGGGTGCCGACCATCAGCAGCACGAGCAGGGTCAGGACGAAGGTGCGTTGGACGTTGGCGGTCATGGTGATGAGGGATCTGGCGGAATCAGGCCGCCATTCTAGCCGCAGTCGCGCCACCGCCGCGGGTGCGGCGCGGCAACGCGGCGGCGTTCGCGCTGGCCGAGCCATTATCATGGCGGCATGAGCGACCTTCATGATGTGGTGATCGTCGGTGGCGGACTGGTCGGTGCCAGCCTGGCCATCGCCCTGGACCGGCTGGGGCTGGACGTGGCGCTGGTGGAAGCGACCCCGGCCGGGGCGCTGCCGGCGGTGTTCGACCAGCGCAACCTCAGCTTCGCCGCGGCCACGGTCAACGCGCTCACCGCGCTGGGGTGATGCAGCGCCTGGAAAGCGCGCCGGGCCCGATCCGCCGCATCCACGTCAGCCGCGCCGGCGATTTCGGCCGCGTGCTGCTGGATGCCGGCGACTACGGCCGCGACGCCTTCGGCCAGGTGGTGGTGGCGCGCGATTTCGGCCACGCGCTGGAAGCGCGCCTGGGCGACCTGCAGCGGCTGGCCCGCTACCGCCCGGCCACGTTCGTCGGCCTGGGCGACTGCGTCGATGGCCGCCGCCAGGTGCGCATCGCCGACGCCGCGGGCGAGCGCAGCCTGCGCGCGCGGCTGGTGGTCGGCGCCGACGGCACCCGCAGCGCGGTGCGCCAGGCGCTGGGCATCGACGCCAGCGAACACGATTACCTGCAGACCCTGCTGGTGGCGCGGGTGCGCGCCGCCCGGGCACCGGACGGCACCGCCTGGGAGCGCTTCACCGACACCGGCCCGACCGCGCTGCTGCCGCGTGGCGACCGCCATTACGGCCTGGTCCATGGGGTGGCCCGCGCGGAGGCCGAGGCGGTGATGGCGCTGGACGATGCCGCCTGGCTGGCGCGCGTGCAGGCGGTACTGGGCTGGCGCGCCGGGCGGCTGCTGGAAAGCGGCCCGCGCAGCGCCTACCCGCTGGTCCAGGTGCTGGCCCGGCAACTGGTCGGCGAACGCGCGCTGCTGCTGGGCAACGCCGCGCAGACCATCCATCCGCTGGGCGCGCAGGGCTTCAACCTGGGCCTGCGCGACGCGCTGACCCTGGCCGAGCTGATCGGCGATGCCGCGTGCGACCCGGGCGCCGACGACCTGCTGCGGGCCTACGTGCAGCGTCGCGCGCCCGACCGCGAGCAGACCCTGGCCTTTTCCGACGGGTTGGCGCGGCTGACCGGCAACCCGGCGCCGCTGCTGCGGCCGCTGCGCAGCCTCGGGCTGGTGGCCGCCGCGCAGGCCGCGCCGCTGCAGTCGTTCCTGGTCGGTGGCGCGATGGGCTTCCGCGGGCAGGTGCCCGCACTGTGCAGGAGCCAGGTGCAATGAGCCGGCGTGGTGGATTGGATGCGGTGGTGGTCGGTGCGGGCGTGGTCGGCAGCACCTGCGCGCTGGCGCTGGCGCGCGAAGGCCTGCAGGTGGCGCTGGTGGAAGGGCGTGCGCCGGCACCGTGGTCGGCGCAGCGGCCGGACCTGCGCGTGTTCGCCTTCGCCCACGACAACGCGGCACTGCTGGAATCGCTCGGGGTATGGCCGCAGGTGGCGCAGGCGCGGGCGCATCCCTACCTGCGCATGCGGGTGTGGGACGCGGTCGGTGGCGGTGAACTGGCCTTCGATGCCGACACCCTGGGCCGCCGCGAGCTGGGCTGGATCGTCGAGAACGGGCTGCTGGTGGACCGGCTGTGGGCGGCACTGCCCGGTGCCGGCGTGCAGCTGCATTGCCCGGCGCGGGTCGAGGCGATGGAACAGGACGAACGCGGCGTGCGCCTGCGCCTGGACGACGGCCGCCGGGTCGATGCGGCGGTGGCCATCGCCGCCGATGGCGGCGAATCCACCCTGCGCGCGCTGGCCGGGCTGGAGGTATCGCGCCACGACTACGGCCAGCGCGGCGTGGTCGGCTACGTGGACAGCGCGCGCGGCAACGAAGCCACCGCCTGGCAGCGCTTCCTCGATACCGGCCCGCTGGCGGTGCTGCCGGTGGACACGCACCGCAGTTCCATCGTCTGGACCCTGCCCGACGCCGAGGCCGAGCGGGTGCTGGCGCTGGACGACGACGCCTTCGGCCGCGAACTGACCAACGCCTTCGCCGGCCGCCTGGGGCCGATGTGCCCGGTCTCGCCGCGCGCGGCCTTCCCGCTGCGCCGGCAGCTGGCCAGCGACTATGTCGCCGGCCGCGTGCTGGTGCTGGGTGACGCCGCGCACGTGGTGCACCCGCTGGCCGGGCAGGGCGTCAACCTCGGCCTGCGCGACGTGGCCGCGCTGCGCGCCCTGGTGCACGACGCGCACCAGCGCCGCGCCGACTGGACCGCGCCGCACCGGCTGCGGCGCTGGGCGCGGGTCCGGCGCAGCGACAACACTGTCGCCGCGCATGGCTTCGACGCGATCAACCGGGTGTTCTCCAACGACGAGATGCACCTGACCCTGGCGCGCGGCGCGCTGCTCGGCCTGGCCGGGCGCATGCCGCCGCTGCTGTCGCTGTTCTGGAAGCGCGCCTCGGGGCTGTGACGGCGCGCTCTCCCGGACGAGCGCACTTGCAGGAACGCACTGCTGTGGGCGATGGGGCCGTCCCCGGAAAGCCCCGTGCGGGGCAAGCACCGCACCTACGGGTTGCGTGTCAATCCACCAGCCAGCCGGCCAGCTGTTCGCGCGCCAGTTTCCCGCGCCGGGCGCTGTCCAGCGCCGTGAACTCGTCGGCCAGTGCCGGGTTGGCCTGCGCCTCCTCGCGGCTGATGAAGCCATCGCCGTCCACGTCAAGCGCGTCGAAATCGATGCGGTAGTTGCCGGCCACGCTGTCCGGCTGGATCGAACGCACGATCACCGTGGCCTGGCCGGGTTCGCCCGGCAGCCGCACCTGATGGGTGACCGCGCCGCTGGCCAGTGGCTGCGCGCGCACCGGCGCCGGGGCCACCGGCAATGGCGCGGTGACGGCACCGTCGCGTGGCGCGGTCTGTGCCGGCGCGGGCGCGGCGGCCATCGCGGCCAACAGCAGGACAACGGGGGGCAGGCAGGGACGGAGCACGGCAGACCTCGCATACGGACGACGGGATTCGCCTGTGGCCCGCGCGGCCTCACTTCTTCATCCACCCCTCCAGCTGCGCCCTGCTCAGGCGGCCGCTGCGGTGGCTGTCGAGCGCATCGAACTCGCGCGCGAGCGTGGGGTTGGCCTGGGCTTCCTGGCGGCTGATGTAGCCGTCGTGGTCGCGGTCCAGCGTGGCGAAGTCGATATGGTAGTCGCCGCGGACCGAATCCGGTTCCTCCGAGGTCACCGTGACCGGCGTGCCCTTGTCGGTGAAGGTGGTCTTGCCGGTTTCCTGGGCCAGTGCCGGCGCACTGGCCGCGCACAGCAGCAGGGCGGGAAGCAGCGGGCGGAAAACGTTCATGGGCGCACTCCAGTGAGGGAAAACACGCCCCCGATGCTTGGCCCGCCCCCGTTAAACCGGCCGCAAGAACCCATGCAGGCCGGCTGAATGTTGCCGCCGGTTCAGCGCCGGCCGCCTCAGCCGGGAATGAACGGGAACGCCAGCTTCAGCAGGCCCTTCAAGCCGCCTTCGACGGTGGAGCTGACCGCCTTGGCGCCCAGGCTGTTCAGCGCCCGCCGCACGTCGTCCCAGCGCAGCTGCGCCACGTCCTTCTTCAGCAGGTCGGCCACTTCCTCCGAGGTGGGGGCCAGCTTCTTCAGCGCCGCCACCGTCGCCTGTGGGTCGGGCTGCAGGTAGCCCCAGCGCTCGGCGATCTTCAGCAGCGTGTCGAAGCGCACCGCCACCACCTCGCGGTTGCGCTCGTAGACCGGCAGCGCGCCGACCTCGAGGATGGCCTGTTCGAAGCGCTGGGCGTCGTCGGGGTGCTCGATGCGCACGGCCAGGAAGCCGTCCTTGCGGCTGCGCTCGCTCACGTGCTTGGCCCCGGAGCGCAGGTTGGCCTCGGTCAGCACGGTCGCGGCGATGCGCTGCAGCGCGGCGTCGGCGTCCTCGGGCACCAGCGCGCGCCAGCGCGCGTAGCCGTCGCGGCGCAGGCCCTTGACCTTGGCCGGCGTGACCCGCAGCTGCAGCGCCACGCTGGCGTTGGAATCACCGCGGTCGATCGCGCCGTCGCGTTCGAGCAGCACGAAGATCAACAGCTCCAGGTCGCGCTTGGTCAGCGACTGGAACCCCTGCAGCAGGGTCAGGCGCAGGAATTCATTGCCGAAACCGGCCGGGTCCTTCAGTTCGATGGCATGCATGCGTGTCCTCCCAAGGGTGACAGCATGCCCGATCGCGGTTGCGTGGAATGAGACGCCGCGCGGCGGTCGCCGTTTCCGGCTCAGCGCCCGTATTCACGCCCCGGGCGGTCGGCGCGGAAGGTCTCGATGCCGCCGCGGTCCTGCAGGGTCACGTACACCTGCCGGCCGTCGCTGCCGCCGAAGGCCAGGTTGGTCGGCTTGCGGCCCTTGAGCGGCACCTCGCGCAGCAGCTGGCCGTCGGGCGATACGATGGCGATGACCCCGGCGCCGTAGCGGGCGATGTACAGGTTGCCGTCGGCGTCGCAGCGCATGCCGTCCAGGCCGTGGTCGTCGAAGCGCAGCAGCAGGCGCTTGTTCGACAGCGCGCCGGCGGCATCGCGGTCATACACCCAGACATTGCGCTGCACGCTTTCGTTGACGTACAGGCGGCGGCCGTCGGGGCTGACCTCGATGCCGTTGGTGGTGCCCATGCCGGATTCGAGCCGCTGTGCGCGGCCGTCGCGGTCGATGCGCCACAGCTGGCCGTTGTCCGGGTTGGCCCAGTCCGGGTCGCTCGCATACAGCGTGCCGTCCGGCGCCAGCGCGATATCGTTGGGCTGGTGCGCACCGTGCAGGCGCGCGAACACCGACACCGCGCGGGTGGCCGGATCGACGCGCAGCACGGCATGGCCGGTGTAGTCGGCCACCCACATCGTGCCGTCGGCGGCGAAGCGGATGCCGTTGCCGACGCTGCCGTCGGGCAGGGTGAGGAACAGTTCGGCGCTGCCGTCCGCATCGACCCGGCCGATGGTGCCGTCGCGGCCGAAATTGACCACGTACAGGGCGCCGTCCGGGCCGCTGGCCGGGCCTTCGATGCCGGCGCTGAACACGCCGTCGCCGACATGGTCGCGGGCGACGAAATCGGGGGCGGCGACGGCGTTGCCGCACACCACCAGGCACAGCGCGACGACAGGGCGCAACAGGACGTGGCGGACGATGGCGGCGCTCTCCATGCGGGGAAGGCTCGCAGTGTGCCAGAGCCGCGCCATGGGAATGGCCGCTGGTTGCGAAAGCAACGACGTACCGCCGCAGGTGCGGGGCTTGCCCCGCACGCAGCCTTCCCGGCAATGCGTCGTGCGGGGCGAGCCCCGCACCTGCGATCAGCCGCGCGCCGGGATCGCCAGCACGGTGATCTCCTCGCGGTCGTGGTACAGCTGCTTGGCACGCACGGTCAGCGGCCGCCCGGCCTGCGCGGCGAACAGGTCCAGGCACAGGCGGGTCTCGTCCCAGCGCTTCTTCATCGGCAGTTTCAGGTTGAAGATCGCGTGCCGGCACCAGCCTTCGCGCAGCCAGGTGGCCATGCGCTCGGCCACCCGTCGCGGCTGTTCGACCATGTCGCAGACCATCCAGTCCAGCGGCGTTTCCGGCTGCCAGTGGAAGCCGTCGGCGCGCAGGTGGTCGACCAGGCCGGTATCGAGCACGTGCTGGCGCAGCGGGCCGTTGTCGATGCTGGTGACGTGCAGGTGCTGGCGGGTCAGCACCCAGGTCCAGCCACCGGGCGCGGCGCCCAGGTCGGCCGCGCGCATGCCCGGCTTGACCAGCGCCTCGCGTTCCTCGGGCGTGAGCAGGGTCAGCAGCGCCTCGTCCAGCTTCAGCGCCGAGCGCGAGGGCGCTTCGGGCAGCAGCTTCAGCCGCGGGATGCCCAGCGCCCACGGCGCGCTGTCGCGGGTGTCGGCGACGCCGACGAAGGCATGGGTGCCGTCGACGAACACCACGTGCAGCCGCGGCAGCCGGGTGTTGTCCTTGTCGGTGAGCAGCCCGGCTTTGCGCAGCGCCGGGCGCAGCGCGTTGCCGAAACTGCGCGCCAGCCCGGCCAGCGGCTTGCCCGCGTCCGAGTCGGGGTGCTCCACCCACAGCTCGCCGAAGCGCGGCTGCCCCTGCAGCGCGGCGATGATCGGGCTGATGCGGTCGGCCGGGTCCAGCTGCGGCAGTTCGGCCAGCAGGCGCAGCTTCTGCCGCGCGAAGATCAGCCCGCGCCACGGCAGCGCGCGGTCGAGCGCGTCGGCGTCATCGCTGGCAAAGACCACATAGCCGTCGTTGCGCCGCGTGCGCGCATAGCCGGCGATGCCGGCGTGGGCCGCGCGTTCGGTCAGTTCGGCGGCCAGTTCCGGCTCGAAGCCTTGGCGGCAGTAGCACAGCAGGCCGGTCATCGGGATTCCTTGGAGGTGGGGCGGAGCAGGGTGGGGAAGAGCGCGCCATAGGCTCGCACATGAGCGGATGCCGGGGCGGCCGGGCGCGCTGCGCGGTCCGCGGAACCGGGCGCAAGCGCCGCCGGCATCAAGCGGGTATCGCCTGTGCCCGCGTGTCGCGACCGCGCTGCGCCGTCAGGGTGCAGGCGCGGTCATCGGCTGCCAAACGGAAGGGGGCTGCCCACCCACCGCGGGCGGTGGGTGTGGCCGTGCGCCTCAATAGCGCGCGCCGTCGCTGTGGCCGTAGTGGCGCAGCACCGCGCGCGCCGCATCGCGGTGCAGGCCCTGCACCACCTCGATCCCGCGCCGGTTCAGTTCGCCGACCCAGTCGGCCGGCAGCGGGCCCTCGTCGAACGCGGTCAGTTCCTCGACGTCGGCGGCGCTGGCGCCGATCAGCAGTCGGTCGATGCCGGCCCAGATGGTCGCGCCGTAGCACTGGCAGCACGGCTGCGAGGACGTGGCCAGGGTCACCGGCGACAGCACGTCGTTCAGCCGCGGGCTCTGCAGCCGCTGCTGCGCCAGCATGTAGGCCATGTTCTCGGCGTGCGCCAGCGAGGTGCAGTGCGGTACCACGCGGTTCACCGCCGCGGCGATGACGCGGTCGTCCGGGCCGAACACCACCGCGCCGAACGGGCCACCGGTTTCCGCATCCACGTTCAGCCGCGACAGCTCGACCGCCAGCGCGACCTTGGCGTCGTCGCCCGGATACACGCGGCGGGTGTCGACGACTTCGTGGATCCAGGCCGGGAGGGTCAGGTGGACTTGGGCGTAGAGCATTGGGCGAGGAGTAAGTGAAGAGGAGTGAGGGGAGAGAGAAGGCGGGGGAGCAAGGCGGGGGCGAGGAGCTGAAAACGCGGCAGGATCCGCTTCTTCCCACTCCTCACTCCTCTTCACTCACTCCTGCCCATCAGCCGGCCCAGGTGTCGCGCAGGGTCACGCTGCGGTTGAACACGGGCTTGTCCGCCGTGTGGTCGCGGCGGTCGGCGACGAAGTAGCCGGTACGCTCGAACTGGAACGACTGCTCCGGCACCGCGCTGGCCGCGGCCGGCTCGACGTAGCCGGTGACCACCCGGCGCGATTCCGGGTTCAGGTAGTCGCGGTAGCTCTTGCCGTCGGCTTCGTTGTCCGGGTCCGGCACCGAGAACAGGCGGTCGTACAGGCGGATTTCCGCTTCCACCGCATGCCGCGCGCTGACCCAGTGGATGGTGCCCTTGACCTTGCGGTTGGCGCCTTCCATGCCCGGGCGCGATTCCGGGTCCAGCCAGCCGCGCAGCTCGACGATCTCGCCCGCGTCGTTCTTCACCACCTCGTCGACGCGGGCGATGCCGGCGCCGCGCAGGCGCACTTCGCCGCCCGGCACCAGCCGCTTCCAGCCCTTGGGCGGAACTTCGGCGAAGTCCTCGCGCTCGATCCACAGCTCGCGCGAGAACGGCACCTGGCGCTCGCCGAACGCTGCGTCCTTGGGGTGGTTGCTGAAGGTCAGCATTTCCTCGTGGCCTTCGGGCAGGTTGCCGAGCACCAGCTTCAGCGGCTCGATCACCGCCATGCGGCGCGGCGCGGCGCTGTCCAGGTCCTCGCGCAGCGCGCCTTCCAGCACGCTGAAATCGATCAGCGAGTTCTGCTTGGAAATGCCCACGCGCTCGGCGAACAGGCGCATCGCCGCCGGCGTGTAACCGCGCCGGCGCAGGCCCTGCAGGGTCGGCATGCGCGGGTCGTCCCAGCCATCCACCAGCTGCTCGGTGACCAGCGCCATCAGCTTGCGCTTGCTCATCACCGTGTAGTTGATGTTCAGCCGCGAGAACTCGATCTGGCGCGGCTTGGCCGCTTCGCGCGGCAGGCCCTTGTCCACCAGCGGCTGGGTCAGCGCCGGGTCGTGGGCGAAATCGACGTTGTCCACGCACCAGTCGTACAGCGGGCGGTGGTCCTCGAACTCCAGCGTGCACAGCGAATGGGTGATGCCTTCCAGCGCGTCGCCCAGCGCGTGCGCGTAGTCGTACATCGGGTAGATCGGCCAGGCGTTGCCGGTGTTCTGGTGCTCGACGTGCTTGATCCGGTAGATCGCCGGGTCGCGCAGGTTGATGTTGCCGCTGGCCATGTCGATCTTGGCGCGCAGGGTGCGGGTGCCGTCGGCGAACTCGCCGGCGCGCATGCGCGCGAACAGGTCCAGGTTCTCCTCGACGCTGCGCTCGCGGTAGGGCGAGGGGCGGCCCGGCTCGGTCAGGGTGCCGCGGTAGGCGCGCACTTCCTCGGCCGACAGGTCGCAGACATAGGCCTTGCCGTCGCGGATCAGCTTCTGCGCGCCCAGGTAGTAGGCCTCGAAGTAATCCGAGGCGTGGCGCAGCTCGTTCCACTCGAAGCCCAGCCAGCGCACGTCGTCCTGGATCGCGGCCACGTACTCGGGGTCTTCGCGCGCCGGGTTGGTGTCGTCGAAGCGCAGGTTGCACACCCCGCCGAACTCGCCGGCGATGCCGAAGTTCAGGCAGATCGACTTGGCGTGGCCGATGTGCAGGTAGCCGTTGGGCTCGGGCGGGAAGCGGGTCTTGATCGCGGTGTGCTTGCCGCTGGCCAGGTCCTCGCGGACGATCTGGCGGATGAAGTCCCGCTTCTCGGCGGGAGCCGTCTCCGGCGTGGCAGCAGCGGCAGGCGTGTTCTCGGACATGGGGGCGCAGGGTATTGAAATAGAACGCAAGTTTAGCCGAGCCGGGCGCCGGCTGCCGGACCGGCGCTATGCTGGGCGTCCCGCCCGCAGGTAGCGCCCATGCCCCGCCCCGTCCTGGTGATCGGCAACCGCAACTACTCCTCCTGGTCGCTGCGCCCCTGGCTGCTGCTGCGCCAGTTCGGCGTCGAATTCGACGAGGTGGTGCTGGCGCTGGACACGCCGGAGTTCGCCGCCCAGGCGCTGCGCCACTCGCCCACCGGCAAGGTGCCGGCGCTGCGCGATGGCGAGCTGGTGCTCTGGGATTCGCTGGCGATCTGCGAGTACGCCAACGAGCGCTGGCTGGGCGGCCGCGGCTGGCCCGCCGAACTGCAGCGGCGCGCGCTGGCCCGTGCCGCCGCGGCCGAAATGCACTCGGGTTTCGCCGCGCTGCGCACCCAGTTGCCGATGAACAGCCGGCGCCGGCCCGACGGCTACCGCTGGGACGCCGCCGCCCAGCGCGACATCGACCGGGTGCAGGCGCTGTGGCGTACGCTGCGCCGCGAACACGGTGCCGGCGGCGATTTCCTGTTCGGCGGCTTCGGCATCGTCGATGCCATGTTCGCGCCGGTGGCGATCCGCTTCGACGGCTATGGCGTGGCGCTGGACGACACCGCCGCGGCCTACCTGCAGGCGCTGTCCGCGCTGCCGGCACTGCAGCAGTGGCGCCAGGCGGCCGAACAGGAAAGCGCGCGCGTGGCCGCCACCGACGCCCTGTGCCGCCCGGGCTGAGCCCGCCCTTCCCGGAGACAACCCCATGCAACTGGTCTACCAGACAAACAACCTGTTCGACGCGCACCTGGTCAAGCACGCGCTGGAGGACGCCGGCATCCCGGCCTTCGTGTTCGGCGAATCGCTGCTGGGCGCCGGCGGCGAGCTGCCGCTGTTCGGCCTGCTGCGGGTCTGCGTGCCGGACGCGGCCAAACCCGAGGCCGACGACATCGTCGCCGCGCTGGGCTTGGACGACGCCGCGGCCGGCCCCATCTGTGACGATGAGCAAGCGCCGGGAATCCTGCCGGCCTGAGGAGCGGACCATGCTGGGTATCGGACACGGGCGGTTGGGCATCGGCGCGTTCAAGCAGCGCCTGCCGCGGTCGGAAGAAGCGTTGCCGGGGCGCGAGGCGCCGCTGCCGCTGCACAACGTGCATTACGTCAACGGCCAGCCGCTGCGCGGCGATTTCGCCGGGCTGGACGTGCTGGACGTGGGCCTGGGCTGCTTCTGGGGCGCCGAACGCAAGTTCTGGCAGCTGCCGGGCGTGGTGACCACCGCGGTCGGCTACCAGGGCGGCACCACCCCCAACCCCACCTACGAGGAAGTCTGTTCCGGGCTCACCGGCCACACCGAGGTGGTGCGGGTGGTGTTCGACCCGGCGCGGGTCACGCTGGACACCGTGCTGCGCACCTTCTGGGAAAACCACGACCCCACCCAGGGCATGCGCCAGGGCAACGACACCGGCACCCAGTACCGCTCGGCGCTGTACTGCCACACGCAGGCGCAGTTCGATGCCGCCATCGCCAGCCGCGATGCCTACCAGCAGCGCCTGGGCGCGGCCGGCTACGCCGACATCACCACCGAGATCGTGTACCTGGCGCCGCCGTTCTACTACGCCGAGGACTACCACCAGCAGTACCTGGCAAAAAACCCGAACGGCTACTGCGGCATCGGCGGCACCGGCGTGAGTTGCCCGATCGGGCTGGACGCCTGAGGTGGCGGAGGCCGCGCCACGCCGGTTGCTGGTGGTGTGGCACGGCTTCACCGGCGCCACCCGGGCCATGGCCGGCGCGGTCGCCGAGGCGGCGCGCGAGGGGGGCCGCGACGCGCTGGACGTGCGCCTGCTGCGCGCGGCCGACGCCGCGGCCGACGACGTGCTGGGCGCCGATGCGGTGGTGTTCGCCACCCCGGAAACACTGGCCTCGATCAGTGGCGCGATGAAGGATTTCTTCGACCGCAGCTACTACCCGCTGCTGGGCCGCTGCGACGGCAAGCCGTACGCGCTGGTGGTCTGCGCCGGTTCGGACGGGCAGCCGACCATCGCCCAGCTGCGGCGCATCGCCACCGGCCTGCGCCTGCGCGAAGTGGCCGAACCGCTGCTGGTGCGCACCCATGCGCAGACGCCGGAAGCCATTGCCGCGCCCAAGATGCTGCCGCAGGCCGACCTGGCGCGCGGCCGCGAACTCGGCGCGCTGCTCGCGGCGGGGCTGGAACTGGGAATCTTCTGAGCCTGGATGCGGGGCTTGCCCCGCATGCACCTTCGCGGCCGGACATTCTTCGGGCATGGCCCGGGCGTCTGCAGGCACGCACCTGGAGGCGCGGCCGGCCTTGCCGGCAAAGCCCCATCGCCCACGAAGGCGCGCGTCTGCGAGGGGCGGCGGTTCAGCGCGGCGGCGATGCGCCGCCGGCAGGGCGGGAGCCCGGGATCTTCTGCAGCCACCCGGTACCGTAGATGCGGGGCTTGCCCCGCATATGCTCGCGGCCAGACACACGCCAAGCGCTGCCCGGTTGCCCGCAGGAGCGCACCCGGGGGCGCTCCCGCGGACGTTCAGCGGGCCAGTTCGTCGGCAATGCGCTGGCGCAGCGCCTGCAGGTCCTTGGCGAAAGCGTCGATGCCGGTGGCCAGCTTCTCGGTGGCCATCGGGTCGGCGGCCATGTCCGCGTCGAACTTCGCTTGGTCGATCGGCGCAACGTCCACCGCCTCGGCGGCGCCCGGCACCAGCCTGCGCGGCAGCTCGCCCAGGTCGGCGTCGAGCTTTTCCAGCAGGTCCGGCGAGATGGTCAGGCGGTCGCAGCCGGCCAGCGCCTCGATCTGCGCGGTCGAGCGGAACGAGGCGCCCATCACCACCGTCGGCGAACCGCGGCGCTTGAATTCGGCGTACACGCCGCGCACGAACCGCACGCCCGGGTCCTGGTCGATGCTGGCTGGCGCCTGGCCATTGGCCACGTACCAGTCCAGGATGCGGCCCACGAACGGCGAGATCAGGAACGCGCCGGCTTCCGAACAGGCCAGCGCCTGGGTCGGGTTGAAGATCAGCGTCAGGTTGCAGTCGATGCCCTCGGCCTGCAGCACGCGGGTGGCTTCCACCCCGGCCCAGGTGGCGGCGATCTTGATCAGCACCTTGTCGCGCGGCACGCCGGCCGCTTCGTACATGGCGATGAACTGGCGCGCCTTGGCGATGGTCGCGGCGGTGTCGTGGGCCTGGTCGGCATCGACCTCGGTGGAAACGCGGCCCGGCACCAGTTCGGCCAGCATCGCGCCCACGCCGATGGTCAGGCGGTCGACCACGGCCTTGGCGACCTCGGCGCGGTCGCCGGGCTGGGCGCGGCCCCATTCCAGTTCGCGTTCGATCAGCCCGGCGTACACCGGCAGGTCCAGCGCCTTGCGCACCAGCGTCGGGTTGGTGGTGCAGTCGACCGGGCGCAGGCGCTTGATGGCGTCGTAGTCGCCGGTATCGGCGACCACGACGGACAGTTCACGCAGCTGGGCGAGCTTGGATCGGGTCATGGCAGGTTCCTGTTGCGGGGCCGGCGCACGGCGCTCAGCGGTGGAAATCGCCCGCGGCTTCGGGCTGGTAGTGGACGGCGGTCACGCGCAGGCGCAGCTGGCGGCCACCGGGGGCGGTCCAGTCGATGGTCTGGCCCACGGACAGGCCCAGCAGGGCGCTGCCCACCGGCGCCAGCACCGAGACGCGACCCTTGTCGAAATCCGCCTCGTGCGGATAGACCAGGGTCAGGGAATGCTGTTCGTCGTGCAGTTCGTCCACGCAGTCCACGCGCGAATGCATGGTGACGATGCCTGCGGGGATTTCCTCCGGCGGCAGCACCTGCGCGCGTTCGAGCTCCTGGGACAGGGCGACGGCGGCCGGGTGCCGGCTCAGGGCCGGGGAATCGAGCATGGCCTCGAGGCGGGCCATGTCACGGCTGGAGACGACGATCGATGGCGGCAGGCCGCTGTTGGTCGGCATGGAAAAAACTCCTGCAATTGTTGAGAGACATGCAAAAGGCGGCGCCAATGCGGCACCGCCCGGGGCCTATTGTGCGGGGATTGTGGAACGGATGCGACCCACCCCGATCATGGGGCGGGGCGGCGGCGTTGCAATGCGCCGGCGGCCCTGGTTCAGGCGCGCGCAGGTGGCACGCGGGCACGCGGACGGCTGCGTTGCGGGCACGGCTCCACACCGGGCGCAGCGCCGGATCCATGGCCCGGCGCGCCCCCGCGCGGCCTGGCGTGCCGGTAGCTGCCGGGCGCGCCCGGCACAGGCTTGCCGGGCCGCCGCGCCGCGCAGCCAGGCCGGCGCCTACAGGGCCAGCAGGTCCGGCGGCAGGCGCTGGAAAATGCCCGCCAGCTGCTGCAGGAACTCGCTCATCGCCGAGCTGCGGCGCCAGACCATGGCAATGCGCCGGCTGGGCGCGTCGTCGCCGGCGAAGCCGAGCAGGCGGATGTTCTGCGAGCGCGCCACCGGCGGCTTCACCGCCAGCATTGGCAGCAGGGTGACGCCGACATCGGCCGCGACCATCTGCCGCAGCGTTTCCAGGCTGGTGGCCTGGAATTCGGACTTCTCCAGCGCCCCGGCCAGGTGGCAGACATCCAGCGCCTGGTCGCGCAGGCAGTGGCCGTCCTGCAGCAGCAGCAGGCGCTGGTCGGCCAGGTCGGCCATGCACAGCGTGGCGTGCGCGGCCAGCGGGTGGCCTTCGGGCGCGGCCAGCACGAACGGCTCCTCGAACAGGAACTCGGCATGCAGCTGGTCGTCGTGCAGCGGCAGCGCCAGCAGCGCCGCATCGAGCTGGCCGTTGCGCAGCTGGGTCAACAGCACGTCGCTCTTTTCCTCCACCAGCAGTAGTTCCAGCTGCGGGAAGCGCGCGCGGATCGCCGGCACCACGTGCGGCAGCAGGTACGGCCCCAGCGTGGGGAAAATGCCCAGGCGCACGGTGCCGGCCTCCGGGTCGCGGCTGCGGCGCGCGGCCTCCTTCATCTGCTCGACCTCGGCCACGATGCCGCGCGCGCGCGCGGCGGCCTCGCGCCCGGCCGGGGTCAGCATCACCTTGCGCGGCGCGCGCTCCACCAGCGGCACGCCCAGCTCTTCCTCCAGCTTCTTGATCTGGGTGGACAGCGTGGGCTGGCTGACGAAGCACGCCGCCGCCGCGCGGCCGAAGTGCTTGTGCTCGGCCAGCGCCACCAGGTACTTGAGGTCACGCAGGTTCATTCCGGCCTCCAAACGTCGTTTCCTGCTCCGTCGGCAGCCAGCCTGGCAGGGCGGCCAGGCCGCACGGCAAAGCCGCCCGGAGGGTGCGGCACGGGGATGCGCCGCATGCAGGTGCCCCGCAGGGGCGGATGAGGGCAGGGGCACAGCGTCGTGCATGCAGACAGCACAGGGCGCTGCGCCTTGCCTTCACCCCGGCCTCCGCCCCGTGTCCCGGCCCCTGCGTTGGCGCAAGGGCGTTCGGCGGGCCGCGAAGCCGGGGTTCGCAAACCGCCCCTCTCACCGCAAAGCGAGAGGGGCGGTGAACATCAGGCCGTCTCCGCCACCGCCGGCGCCGGCTGCGGTGCCGACGTGCGGATCAGGTGGTCGAACGCGCTCAGCGCCGCGGTGGAGCCGGCACCCATGGCAATGATGATCTGCTTGTACGGCACCGTGGTGCAGTCGCCGGCGGCGAACACGCCCGGCACGCTGGTCTGGCCACGCTCGTCGATGACGATCTCTCCGCGCGGGCTCAGCTCCACCGTGCCACGCAGCCACTCGGTGTTCGGCAGCAGGCCGATCTGCACGAAGATGCCTTCCAGTTCCACCCGGTGCGAATCGCCGCCGACGCGGTCGGTGTACACCAGGCCGGTGACCTTCTGGCCGTCGCCCAGCACCTCGGTGGTCTGCGCGTTGAGCACCACGGTCACGTTCGGCAGGCTGTGCAGCTTGGCCTGCAGCACCTGGTCGGCGCGCAGCTTGCTGTCGAACTCGAACACGGTGACGTGGCTGACGATGCCGGCCAGGTCGATGGCCGCCTCGACGCCGGAGTTGCCGCCGCCGATCACCGCCACGCGCTTGCCCTTGAACAGCGGGCCGTCGCAGTGCGGGCAGTAGGCCACGCCCTTGTTGCGGTACGCGTCCTCGCCGGGCACGTTCATCTGCCGCCAGCGCGCACCGGTGGACAGGATCACGCTCTTGGACTTCAGCGACGCGCCGTTCTCCAGCTCCACTTCCACCAGGCCATCGGCACCGGCCGGCACCAGCCGGGTGGCGCGCTGCAGGTTCATGATGTCCACCTCGTACTCGCGCACGTGCTGCTCCAGCGCCGCGGCCAGCTTCGGGCCTTCGGTGTACTGCACCGAAATGAAGTTTTCGATGGCCATGGTGTCCAGCACCTGGCCGCCGAAGCGCTCGGCCGCCACGCCGGTGCGGATGCCCTTGCGCGCGGCGTAGATCGCCGCGGCCGCGCCGGCCGGGCCACCGCCCACCACCAGCACGTCGAACGGGTCCTTGGCGGCGATCTTCGCCGCTTCGCGCCTGGCCGCGCCGGTGTCCAGCCGCGCCAGGATCTGCTCCAGGGTCATGCGCCCGGAGTCGAACATCTCGCCGCCCTGGAACACCATCGGCACCGCCATCACCTGGCGCTGCTCCACTTCCTGCTGGAACGCGCCGCCCTCGATCACCGTGGTGCTGATCTTCGGGTTGACGATGGCCATCAGCGCCAGCGCCTGCACCACGTCCGGGCAGTTGTGGCAGGTCAGCGACATGTACACCTCGAAGGCGAACTCGCCGTCCACCGCCTTGATGCCGTCGATCACCTCCTGCGCCACCTTCGGCGGATGGCCGCCGGTCCACAGCAGGGTCAGCACCAGCGATTCGAATTCGTGGCCCAGCGGCAGGCCGGCAAAGCGCACGCCGTGGCTTTCGCCCTCGCGGGCGATCACGAACGACGGCCGGCGCGCATCGCTGCCCGTGGTGTCCAGGCTGATCTTGCCGTTGCCGGCGGCCACGATGTCCGCCAGCAGGCTGCGCATGTCGGTGCTGGCGGCGCTGTCGTCGAGCGAGGCGATCAGCCGCAGCGGCTGGCGCAGCAGGCCCATGTACTGCTGCAACTGGGTCTTGAGGGTGTCGTCGAGCACGGCGCAACTCCTTGTTCGAGGCAAAACGGGGGAGGACGCGGTTGCCAGGGCAACCCGCCGGGAAAGTAGGGGTGAACCGAAACCGCGCCTGGCGGGCAGAACCACGGGCTGGCGCGGCGCGGCTTCGGTTCACCCCCACACCCGCCGCAGGGCGGGGTGGGAGTGCAGGGAGCGGAACCTGGCTGCTACTGCCTGCTGGTTCCCTCCACCGGTTGCCGGCGCTTAGATCTTGCCGACCAGGTCCAGCGACGGGGTCAGGGTCTTCTCGCCTTCCTTCCACTTGGCCGGGCACACTTCGTTCGGGTGCGCGGCGGTGAACTGGGCGGCCTTCAGCTTGCGCAGGGTCTCGGACACGTCACGCGCGATCTCGTTGGAATGCACTTCCATGGTCTTGATCACGCCTTCCGGGTTGATCACGAAGGTGCCGCGCAGGGCCAGGCCTTCTTCCGGAATGTGCACGCCGAAAGCGTTGGTCAGCTGGTGGGTCGGGTCGCCGATCAGCGGGAACTTGGCCTTGCCCACGGCCGGCGAGGTCTCGTGCCACACCTTGTGCGAGAAGTGGGTGTCGGTGGTGACGATGTAGACCTCGGTGCCCGCCTTCTGGAACTCGGCGTAATGCTCGGCCGCGTCTTCGATCTCGGTCGGGCAATTGAAGGTGAAGGCCGCCGGCATGAAGATCAGCACCGACCACTTGCCCTTCAGGCTTTCCTCGGTGACTTCGATGAACTTGCCGTTGTGGAAGGCGTTGACCTTGAACGGCTGGACCTGGGTGTTGATAAGGGACATGGAACTTCCTCTTGGTTGAAGGGACGGGTGGTGAACCGTGCAGCACAGGCTAATAGGCAGTGCCTAATAAAACAAATGAATTGAATGCATCGCATCAATAGATATTGGCTATTGATTCGGCCCCGGCAGCGGGCCCTCACCCCGATATCGGGCGCGTTTTCCGGCTTTCCAAGCCAACATCTGGCCCAAACCTGAACGGGCGGCATAGGCAGGCTCGATCCCGGGCCGGCGCCGCCGCGGTAGGCAGCGGCAGGCCGGGTGACTATCCTCCCGGTCCCGGAAACGTCCCGCGAAGAGGTAGTGAAGTGTCCACCCCCCAGGTTGCCGCGCTGTTGCGGGAAGGCGCCGCCCGGCTGCCCGGCGAGGACGCCCGGCACGAGGCCGAACAACTGCTGCTGCACGTGCTGGGCGTGGACCGCGCCTGGCTGTTCGCCCACGCCACCGACCCGGTGGACGACGACGCCCGCCAGCGCTTCGAACTGCTGCTGCAGCGCCGCGCCGAAGGCCACCCGCTGGCCTACCTCACCGGCCGCCGCGGCTTCTGGACCCTGGACCTGCAGGTCAACGTCGCCACCCTGATCCCGCGCCCGGAAACCGAGCTGCTGGTGGAACAGGCACTGGCGCGGCTGCCGCCCGAGCACATGGCCCGCGTCGCCGACCTGGGCACCGGCAGCGGCGCCATCGCCCTGTCCATCGCCAGCGAACGCCCGCTGGCCACGGTGATGGCCACCGACCTGCTCGGCCCCACCCTGGCGGTGGCGGTGAAGAACGCCCAGGCCCACGGACTGGACAACGTCTGGTTCCGCCGCGGCCACTGGTACGCCGCGCTGGGCGCGGACCGCTTCGACATGATCGTCAGCAACCCGCCCTACATCGCCGCCGGCGACCCGCACCTGCAGCAGGGCGACCTGCGCTTCGAACCGCCCCCGGCGCTGGCCTCCGGCGCCGACGGCCTGGACGCCATCCGCGAAATCATCGCCGGCGCCCCCGACCACCTCGTCCCCGGCGGCTGGCTGCTGCTCGAACACGGCTGGGACCAGGGCCCGGCCATCCGCGCGCTGCTGGAGCAGGGCGGCTTCGGCGAAGTGGAAACCGTGCAGGACCTGGAGCAGCGGGATCGGGTAACCCTGGGGCGGTTGCGGGGGATTGTCTGACGTTGACCCTGCTCGGGTGAGGTGATCAGATCGCCAAAGGTGCTCAACACACCTTTACTAGGCGGTCGCCGCGCCCGAAAGCCATGCGGCTCCATCCATGCCTAGGAGATCGCCATGACCGAGCAGGTCGAACCCCGTTTTACGTCGCGCACCCTGAAAGTCGGCTGCCAGTATTACGAAAGCCGCGCCAAGGAAAAGGACCGCCGCTTCAAGACCCGGCAGGTGCCCTACCTGCGACTGTGCGGCGACTGGCTGGAGGCCGCCGGCCTCAAAGTTGGCCAGAACGCGCGGGTGATAGTGACCCGACGCGGCATCGTGATTGCTGCTGAGGAATAGCCTAGGTTGATGGCCATGGGCGGACCAAGTCCGCCCATGGCATCTGTCGACGTGAGTCCGGCGGCTAATGCTGAGCTAAGCCGCGCCGGAGTGGCGTCAGCTTGAATTAATCGCTATTTAGGGAGCTTGAGGACGCCTGAACCAAATTTCCCTCTGCCTGGCCTTGTAGTCTTCGATGGCTTTATCGATTGCCTTGCCTTTAAGGCCTCCGGCCTTAAAGCGCTTAACTAGGATTTTCCGGTAGATGGCCGGCCAAACTGGGAACGTTGATGCGCTGGGAACTTCTACAATAATTGCGGGACTTCCCAGGCCCTCTGACACGCAGCCGCCGTACTTTGACGATTGAAGATAGAGCCCTCGGACGGCCATGATCCAGTCAACAACATAGCCTTTAGTAGAAACAGGGATTGCCAAATGTGCAGTGGTGGTAATGGGTCTTTTGAAATCAAGGCGCAGATATACATCTGACTTGCTAAAGCGCTTCCAGCCCCAAGTAGAAACGACGTCTCCAGGTGCCGGAAGATGTCCGTGAACTTCAATGGAGTTCTCCACTTCAGGGCAATCTGTGCAATCAATTGTAATAAAAGGAAGGAGCCTTCCATCGCTGACATTGGGGCTTCCTATGGCGCCAATCTGCACGATCGATGCTATGTGGTTGCTCATTTTCCCTGCTTCATCACGATGTGGGTTTCGATCGTTACCTTATGGCCCGACCATGTGGTGGCTACTAATTCGTACTTATCGACAATATAACGACTAATCCAGCTCTTCGGCATGCGAAACGTGATCCAGCCGGAGGATGCTGTCCGGGCCTGTAAATTCAACGGAAGCACAAGAGGCGAAAAGTCTGAGCGGTCAGGGGCCTCATTTTCCGGTTGTAGACGAAGCTGTGAGCCTGTTCCTGCAAGATCGAACCCGTGCGCCACGAGCTCGGCACGTTCTATGGTGGTTGGGTAGCTTGAAGAGTTTGTGTAGGAGCAAGAAATAGAGATGTACTCGCTGTCTTTGCGCTCCCATCGCAGCGAATTGATCAGGTCGGCCTTCAGCGATTCTCTCTTTGAGACAGCGTCTTCTTCTGTTAGAGCTAATGCGCGACGAGCGGTGCGAGCACTGTTCCATGCCCAATACGCTGAGCCTAGTGCAGCAAGTGCGGACAAGGCTGAAATCTTGAGCTCGAGAGTCATTTTTCTTGGGCCTAACCCTGGTATTAAACAGAGCCGCGAAGCGGATTTGGCTTGAGTAAACTCTTAGCGCCACTCAGACGCTTTTCTTTGTTTGACAATACGGAAGTCTCTAAAGGCAAGCCTGACCTTAAAGCTTTCAACGTCATTGACCAAACTGCCTAGCGCAGAATTTAAGTCTGAGCGTGTAAGGGTAGAGCAGGCGCCAACAAGAATCTTCTGTAATTTCAGGTCATCAGAAAAATTGGCGTAAAAATTTCCATCGGGGTCCGGAGATGTCTTGCTTATAAATAGTCGGTACTCGTCCTCATAGCTCCAGTGCGAAAATTTTGTATAAAGCAGTTGGTCAATTATCTGTTGCTTTACGCTGGTTGGCCAAGGTTGCGGAGTTGCGGGCCAAGCCGGGCGGGACTGAACATAGTTAACTTGGTGGAGATGGCTGTCATCGACCTCGAAGCCAAGACAGACGCCTTTGTGTCTATCGGCGTAATGAGCCCATTGCACTGGGCTATGCCAGTTCCTGCTAAAGCAAATCAAGCCGATGTCATTTGCGATACTTTGACGCCACTCTCGGAGCATCTTCCTGCCTTCTCTTGAGGGAGCGGCTACTGATAGAAAGTCGAATGGATCGTTTAGATTAGCGATGTCGGAGATCTTGAGACGTCTCTCTCGGAGGTCCTTGAGGCCGAATTCTTGGTTTACAAAGTAGTAGAGGAGCATCAAGGGTGCCAAGTTAAGTAGCGCCGCAAAGGGGCGTGGGCTTAAGCAAGTTGTTAGCAGTCAACATATCTTGCATCTCTGCAACCGTATATGCGGGTTTGCGTCTGTGGGCGAGGTAATGACAGTTTGGGCAAATAGGGATTAGATCTTTAAGTGGATTGATTCTGTATTTCTTTCCTATAGCGCTAATTTCAACGAGATGGTGAACGTGAATGCAGTTCTTCCCGGCTTCGCCATACACTTTTTCAAAATCGAACTGGCACACCATGCATCTATAGCCATATGCCTTTAGGCACGCGTCTCTCGCTTTCTTGCTGCGCTCATAGCCATTGACAGAGATACGCTTGATAGACCCCTCATCATAGGATCCAATCTCTTCGTCGTACTGTTCAGGTGGTACGGTGGCGACGTTGGCAAGTCGCCAAAAGGCCCGCCCTGAATTGGCCGGTCTATCAATGATTCCAGCCATGGCCAATTCTTGTCTAGCCCAGCGAATCTCATTCTCGAACAACGAACCACCACTTCGCTTAGCGGTTTTCTCTGCCTCAGTTAAGTTCCACTGTGTCGAGAGAATTTCATAGACGCGGTCTGTTTTCAATGTCCCACGATCTTTCAGGATCTGAATTAACTGTTGCTTTATTTCGGTGCGCGATGGAATTGGCATTGATGGCTAACGCTTATTAGGCCGCCTAATTGTGGCGTTGCCCAAGTGTCCTGCTTTCCCACGCTAATGTGAAGATGGAAGCGCACGGAGGATCAACGGCTTGGAAAGGGTGGGGGCGTGGTGTTGTCCCGAGGCCGATGGTAAAAGCCGCGCGTTTTTCGCCATCGGTTGCACTCCGAATTGCTCGGCATAACGCAAGCGCTCAAGCCCTTGAAGGAATGAGTTGCTTGGACCGGTTGCCGGCCGTATCCCTTCCTCCAGACGGAAGAAGGGACCAGCAATCCTCAATACAACCCCTGCGCCAACATCGCATCGGCCACCTTCACGAACCCCGCGATATTCGCGCCATCAACGTAATTGACGCTGCCGTCCGCCCGCTTGCCATGCTGCACGCAGTTGGCGTGGATCTCCTTCATGATCACGTGCAGGCGCTCGTCCACGTCGGCATGGCGCCAGGACAGGCGCAGTGCGTTCTGGCTCATTTCCAGGCCGGAGGTGGCGACGCCGCCGGCGTTGCTGGCCTTGCCGGGGGCGTACAGGGTGCCGGCCTGCAGGAATACGTCCACCGCTTCCAGGGTGGAGGGCATGTTGGCGCCTTCGGCCACGCACAGGGCGCCGTTGTGCACGAGGGTGCGGGCGTCGGTTTCGTCCAGTTCGTTCTGGGTGGCGCAGGGCAGGGCGATGTCGGCGGGGATGTGCCAGGGGCGGCGGCCTTCGAGGAACTCAAAGCGTTTGTCGCCGGCCAGTTCGGCCAGGCGGCCGCGGCGTTCGTTCTTCAGCGCCATCACCTCCTGCATGGCCTGTTCGTCGAAGCCGTCGCGGGCGTAGAGGGTGCCGCCGGAGTCGGAGAAGGTGAGCACCTTGCCGCCGAGTTCGGCGGCCTTGAGCGCGGCGAACTGGGCGACGTTGCCGGAGCCGGAGATCAGTACTTTGGCGCCGTGGGTTTCGCGGCGGGCGTGGTGC
Organism: Stenotrophomonas acidaminiphila; assembly: GCA_002951995.1. NCBI lineage: Bacteria > Pseudomonadati > Pseudomonadota > Gammaproteobacteria > Lysobacterales > Lysobacteraceae > Stenotrophomonas > Stenotrophomonas acidaminiphila. Next base: position 2,869,609 of record CP019797.1, on the reverse strand, counting down.
AGCATCTGTTCGACGAAGTAGACGGTGCCGTAGCCGGTGGCTTCCGGGCGCATCAGGCTGCCGCCGTAGGCCAGGCCCTTGCCGGTGAATACGCAGGCGGCGTCGTTGCTGAGTTTCTTCATCATGCCGGCCATGAAGCCGACCTCACGCGCGCCCACGCCGATGTCGCCGGCCGGCACGTCGGTGTCCGCGCCGAGGTGGCGGTAAAGTTCCAGCATCAGCGCCTGGCAGAAGCGCATCACCTCGCCCTCGCTCTTGCCCTTGGGGTCGAAGTCCGCGCCGCCCTTGCCGCCGCCCATGGGCAGGGTGGTCAGCGCGTTCTTGAAGGTCTGCTCGAAGGCCAGGAATTTCAGGATCGACAGGTTCACCGAGGGGTGGAAGCGCATGCCGCCCTTGAACGGGCCGATGGCCGCGCTGTGCTGCACGCGGAAGGCGCGGTTGACGTGGGTGCGGCCGCTGTCGTCGGCCCAGGCCACGCGGAACTGGATGACCCGTTCCGGTTCCACCAGGCGTTCGAGCAGGCCATGCCGCGCGTACTGCGGGTGCTGCTGCAGGAACGGCCAGAGGCTGAGGGTGACTTCCTTGACCGCCTGCAGGAACTCGGGCTGGTCAGGGTCGCGGCGGGCGACGTACGCAAGGAACGCGTCGGGACTGCGGTGGTTCAAGGGCATTGCTCCTGAAGGTGGGGAAAGGACAACAACAGGACAGCCATAACGAAAAACGCGGCCCGGGGGCCGCGTCGTGGAGTCATTGCAGGCGGGCGAGCACCGCCTGCGCCGCCTGGGATGTGGAAAGCGCTCGTCCCTGCGCGGCCAGGTCGGCGGTGAACAGGCCGTCGTCCAGCGCGGCGGCCACCGCCTGCTCGACGGCGGCGGCTTCGTCCTCCAGCCCCAGCGAGTGGCGCAGCAGCATGGCCGCGCTGAGGATGGTGGCGTAGGGGTTGGCGATACCCTTGCCGGCGATGTCCGGCGCCGAGCCGTGGATGGGTTCAAAGATACCCACCTTGCCCTGTTCGCCCAGCGAGGCGGACGGCAGCAGGCCCAGCGAGCCGGCCAGCATCGAGGCCTCGTCGGTGAGGATGTCGCCGAACATGTTTTCGGTGACGATCACGTCGTAGGCGCGCGGCTTGGCGATCAGGTGCATGGCCATGGAATCGACCAGCTGGTGTTCCAGTTCCACGTCGGGGAATTCCTCGCGGCCGATGCGCGCGGCCACGTCGCGCCACAGCCGCGAGGTCTCCAGCACGTTGGCCTTGTCCACCGAGGTCAGCTTGCCGCGGCGCTGCCGGGCCAGGCGGAAGGCGCTGCGCAGCACGCGCTCGATCTCGGCCACGGTGTAGCGGCACAGGTCGCTGGCGCTGTCGGCGTCGCGGGTCTTGTCGCCGAAGTAGATGCCGCCGGTCAGCTCGCGCACCACCACGAAGTCCACGTCCGCGAGCAGCTCGGGCTTGATCGGCGAGGCGTGCAGCGCGGCCGGGTGGGTGCGCACCGGGCGCAGGTTGGCGAACAGGCCCAGCGCCTTGCGGATGGCCAGCAGGCCCTGTTCCGGGCGCACCTTGGCGTTGGGGTCGGACCACTTGGGCCCGCCGACGGCGCCGAGCAGCACGGCGTCGGCCCTGCTGCACGCGTCCAGGGTGGCGGCCGGCAGCGGCTCGCCGTGGTTGTCGATGGCGATGCCGCCGATGTCGTGTTGGGCGAAAGTGAAGTCATGGCCGAAGCGCGCGGCGATGGCCTTGAGCACGTCCACCGCGGCGACGGTGATCTCGGGGCCGATGCCGTCACCCGGCAGTACGACGATGTTGGCTTGCATGGGGGTTCCGGTTGTCCTGTTGCTGTCGTTCGGCCCGGCACCCGTGGCGGCGGGTGCGGGCGGTAGGGGGCGTCACGCCGCGCGGGCGGCCTCGTAGCGTTCGATCTCGTCAACGCGGCCAAGCAGCCAGCCCAGCTGGTCCACGCCTTCCAGCAGGCAGGTCTGCGAGAAGCCGTCCAGCGGGAAGGCGTACACCTTGCCGGCGGGGGTGCGCAGTTCGCGCGCGGCGACGTCGATGGTCAGCTCGTCGTCCGGGCGCTGCATCAGTTCCTGCACGTCGGCTTCGTCCAGCACGATCGGCAGCAGGCCGTTCTTCAGCGCATTGCCGCGGAAGATGTCGGCGATCTCGCTGCTGACGATGGCGCGCAGGCCCAGGTCGGTCAGCGCCCACGGCGCGTGCTCGCGCGAGGAGCCGCAGCCGAAGTTGCGCCCGGCCAGCAGGATCGAGCGGCCGGCGTTCTGCGGCTGGTTGAAGGCGAACTCCGGGTTCGGCGTGCCGTCGGCCTGCCAGCGCCAGTCGTTGAACGCGTTCTTGCCCAGCCCGGCACGCTCGGTGGTGGACAGGAACCGCGCCGGGATGATCTGGTCGGTGTCGATGTTGGTCTGGCGCAGCACCACGCTGCGCGAGGTCAGGGTACGGAAACCGGCCATCACGCCACCTCCTGGTCGAACAGTTCACGCACGTCGGCGACCTTGCCGTTCACCGCGGCCCAGGCGGCGCTCATCGGCGAGGCTAGCAGGGTGCGCGAGCCCGGGCCCTGGCGGCCCTCGAAATTGCGGTTGCTGGTGCTCACCGCCAGTTGCCCCGGCGCGACCAGGTCACCGTTCATGGCGATGCACATCGAGCAGCCGGGCTCGCGCCATTCGGCGCCGGCGGCGCGCACGATCTCGTGGATGCCCTCGGCCTCGGCGTCGCGCTTGACGATTTCCGAGCCCGGCACCACCAGCATGCGCACACCGGCGGCGACGTGGCGGCCGCGCAGCACCTGCGCCACCTCGCGCATGTCGCTCAGGCGGCCGTTGGTGCAGGAGCCGACGAACACCACGTCCACCGGCGTGCCGGCCAGGGCGTGGCCGGCTTCGAACTTCATGTAGTCCAGGCCCTTCTGCGCGGCGGCGTCGTTGGCGGCCGGGATCGGCGCGTCCACCGCGATGGCGGTGCCCGGGTGCGTGCCCCAGGTCAGGGTGGGGCGGATGTCGGCAGCGTCGACGCGCACTTCCACGTCGAAGCGCGCGCCGTCGTCGCTGCGCAGCGTCTTCCAGTGGGCAACCGCCTTGTCGAACTCGGCGCCCTTGGGGCCGCGCGGGGTGTTGGCGACCCAGTCGAAGGTGGTCTGGTCCGGCGCCACCATGCCGGCGCGGGCGCCGGCCTCGATGGACATGTTGCACAGGGTCATGCGCTGTTCCATGTCCATCGCGGCGATGGTGGAACCGCGGAATTCCAGCACGTGGCCGGTGCCGCCGTTGACCCCGATCACGCCGATGATGTGCAGCACCACGTCCTTGGCGCCGACGCCCGGCGCCAGTTCGCCGTCAACGGTGATCGCCATGGTTTTGGCCTTGCGCTGCAGCAGGCACTGCGTGGCCAGCACGTGGCCCACTTCGCTGGTGCCGATGCCGAAGGCCAGCGCGCCAAACGCGCCGTGGGTGGAGGTGTGGCTGTCGCCACAGACAATCGTCATGCCCGGCTGGGTGAAGCCCTGCTCCGGCGCGATCACGTGGACGATGCCGCGGCTGCTGGAGGCCATGTCGAACAGCTCGATGCCGTACTCGGCGCAGTTCCGGGCCAGCATCTGCACCTGCGCTTCGGAGGCCTTGCTCGCATACGGCAGCCTGCCGTCGGCGCCGGCCGGCAGGGTCGGCGTGGAGTGGTCCATGGTCGCCTTGGTGCGGTCCGGGCGGCGCGGCTTCAGTCCGCGCTCGCGCAGCTCGGTGAACGCCTGCGGCGAGGTGACTTCGTGGATCAGGTGCAGGTCGATGTACAGCACGGCCGGCGCGCTGTCGCTTTCGGGGACGACGACGTGCGCGTCCCACAGTTTGTCGTACAGGGTCTTGGGTGCGGAGCTCATTGCGTGTTGGTTCCGTTGCCTATGCGGGGCCGTCGCGCTCAGGCGCTGACGGCTTCCTGGGTCTTGTTACCTTCGCGCTGGCGCAGCAGGCGGTTGGTGACGTCCAGCCAGGCCAGCGCGCTGGCCTCGATGATGTCACGGCTGGTGCCGGTACCTTCGTAGATATTGCCCTCGTGGCGCACGCCCAGGTTGGCCTCGCCGCGCGCGTCGGCGCCGATGCCGACGCTGTGCACGTGGTAGCTGTCCAGGGTCAGCTGCACGCCGGTGGCGGCCGACAGCGCCGAGAACAAGGCATCCACCGGGCCGTCGCCCTGCGCGGTTTCGGCCACGCGGTTGCCTTCTGGGTCGGACAGTTCGACCAGTGCGTTGGCGCGGCTGCCGACGTCGCTGATGGTCATCGACGCCAGGCGGTAGCCGTCGCCGCCCGAGTTGCCCTGCATCAGGGTCTGCAGGTCGGCGTCGGTGACCACGCGCTGCTGCTCGCACAGCGCCTTGAACTGGTCGAATACCAGCTTCAGCTCTTCCTCTTCCAGCCAGTAGCCCAGCGCACGCAGGCGCGCCTCGACCGCGGCGCGGCCGCTGTGGCGGCCCAGCACCATCTGCGAGGACTCCCAGCCCACGTCTTCCGGACGCATGATCTCGTAGGTGTTGCGGTTGCGCAGCATGCCGTGCTGGTGGATGCCCGACTCGTGCGCGAACGCGTTGGCGCCGACGATGGCCTTGTTGCGCTGGACCGGCATGCCCACCAGCCGCTGCAGCAGCTGCGAGGTCGGCACGATGCGGCGGGTGTCGAAGCCGGTGTCGAAGTTGTAGAACGCGTTGCGCACCTTCAGCACCATGGCGATCTCTTCCAGCGCGCAGTTGCCGGCGCGCTCGCCGATGCCGTTGATGGAACCTTCCACCTGGCGCGCACCGCCTTCGATGGCGGCCAGCGAGTTGGCCACGGCCAGGCCCAGGTCGTTGTGGCAGTGCGCGCTGAAGACCACCTTGTCGGCGCCGGCGGCATGGCCGATGACGTGCCGGAACATCGCGCGGATCTCGTCCGGGGTGGTGAAACCCACGGTGTCGGGCAGGTTGATGGTGCGGGCGCCGGCGGCGATCGCCACCTGCGCCACTTCGGTCAGGAACTCCAGCTCGGTGCGGGTGGCGTCCTCGGCCGAGAACTCGACGTCGTCGATGTAGCCGCGCGCCATGCTCACATGCCTGTGTACCGATTCGAGCACCTGCTCCCGGCTCATGCGCAGCTTGTGTTCGCGGTGCAGCGGGCTGGTGGACAGGAACACGTGCAGGCGCGGCCGCGCCGCCGCCTCCAGCGCCCTGGCCGAGGTTTCGATGTCGCCGGGCAGGCAGCGCGACAGCACCGCCAGCACCGGGTCGCGGATCTCGCGGCCGATCAGCGCCATGGCCTCGCGGTCGGATTGGGAACTTGCCGGGAACCCGGTTTCGATCACGTCCATGCCCAGCTCGGCCAGGGCGCGCGCCATCACCAGCTTCTGCGGTGGGGTCATGCTGCAGCCCGGTGACTGTTCGCCATCGCGCAGGGTCGTGTCGAAGATGGTAATTCGCGGGGTGTTGATGGTTGGAGTAGTCACCAGAGGGTCTCCTCGACAGCGGGTGCGATGATGTTGGGGTGTTCGTTTCGGGAGGGCCGCGGCGCGTTGGGGGCGACGCGGCTTCTAAGTCGTTCGGCGTTGCGCCGGCGCGGTTTGCGCGGCGGGCTGGGGCGCACTTCGGACAGCAGCGTGGACAGCACGGTGGCGTCGATGTTGCCGCCGGACACCACCGCGCACTTGCGCTTGCCGGCGACGCGGCGGCCGGCGGCCAGCGCCAGCGCGCCGGCGCCCTCGGCGATGACGTGTTCCTCCAGCGCCAGCCGCACCAGGGTTTCGCGCAGTTCGGCTTCGCGCACGATGACCACGTCGTCGAGCAGGCTGGCGCACAGGCGGCGGGTGAGGAAACCGGGGATCTTGACCTTGACGCCGTCGGCCAGGGTGGCGACCGGGGCGATTTCGCGCACGTCGCCCTTGATCGCACGCGCCATCGAGTCCACGCCCTCGACCTGGGCGCCGATGATGCGCACGCCCTGCGACTTCAGCGCCAGCGCCACGCCCGAGGCCAGGCCGCCGCCGCCGATCGGCACGATCACCACGTCCGGTGCGTGCGGGGCGAGTTCGATGCCCAGCGTGCCCTGGCCGGCGATCACGTCCGGGTCGTCGAACGCGGACAGGAAGCGGTAGCCGTTCTGCTCGGCCAGCTCGCGGGCGAACGCGTAGGCCTCGTCGTAGCTGCTGCCGTGCTGGCGCACGGTGGCGCCCCAGTGCTGCACGCCGGCGATCTTGGTGGCCGGTGCGCCGTGCGGCATCACCGTGATGGCCTGCACGCCGAGCCGGAACGAGGCCCAGGCCACGCCCTGGGCGTGGTTGCCGGCCGAGGCGCAGATCACCGGGCGTTCGTCGCCGCGTTCCAGGGCGGCCAGCATTGCGTTCAGCGCGCCGCGCACCTTGTAGGAGCCGGTGCGCTGCAGGTTCTCCAGCTTGAGCCAGGTGCCGAAGCGCTCGGCATAGTGCAGCGGGGTGGGCGGCAGGAAGCGCCGCAGCCGCGCCTGCGCGGCCAGCACGTCGGCGACGCTGACGTTGATCGCGCCGGTGTCCGCGGCGGCGACGACGGGGCGGCCAAGGTCAGGCATGTACGTGGCCAAGGCCCGGGGCGTGCGGTGGGCGTCGAAGAAGACGCCTCCGCGCGCGGGCCCTGCCCGCGCGGGACAGGGCAGGCGCCGTACGTCGCCTACGTCGGGATTCATGCCGCCACCCCGGCCGGTTCCAGCGCCACGATCCGCACCGATTCGCAGTCGTAGACCTTTTCCAGCTGCCGGCACAGGGTTTCCGGCGGGCGCTCGCCGCTGACTTCCATCTGCACGTGCCAGCGGCCGGCGTCGGCGGGCTGGCGGCTGCCGGCGATGTTGCAGGGCGCGAAGCCCCGGCGCTCGACCATGCCCAGCACGCGCAGCAGCGCGCCTTCGGCGGGGGTCAGCACCAGGTCAAGCCGGTATTGCATTGGAACTCTCCTGCGTTGCCTTGGCATGGGCGGGGTTGCCCTCCAGCATGGTGCTGTTGGCGTTGTTCGGCGGCACCAGCGGCCACACGTTGGCGCGCGCGTCGATGGCCACGTGCAGCAGCGCCGGGCCGGGGGTGTCGAGCAGCGCGGCCAGCGCGTCCTCGACGTCGGCGCGCTGGGTGATGCGCGTGGCCGGGATGCCGAACACCTGCGCCAGCGCGGCGAAGTCCGGGTTGTCGGACAGGTCGATCTCGCTGTAGCGCTCGGCGAAGAACAGTTCCTGCCACTGCCGCACCATGCCCAGCGAGGCGTTGTCCAGCAGCACGATCTTCACCGGCAGGCGGCAGCGGGCGATGGTCGCCAGCTCCTGCACGTTCATCATGAAACTGCCGTCGCCGGAGACCAGCACCACGGTGCGGTCCGGGCAGGCGAATTGCGCGCCCATCGCCGCCGGCAGGCCGAAGCCCATGGTGCCCAGCGCGCCGGAGGTCAGGTGGTTGCGCGGGTGGTTGAAGCGGCAGTGCTGGGCCACCCACATCTGGTGCTGGCCGACGTCGCAGGCGATGACCGTGTCCGGCGGCGCGATCTCGCTCAGCCGCTTGAGCAGCGCCGGGGCGTAGATGTCCTGGCCGGGGGCGTCGTAGCGCGCGGCGAACTTCTCGCGGTTGGCGGCGCAGCGCGCGCGCCAGCCGTTGCAGTTGCCGCGGTTGCCGGACAACGCGCGCAGGCCGGCCTTGAGGTCGCCGGGCAGGGCGATGTCGGCGCCGCGCAGCTTGTCGATCTCGTAGGCATCGGCATCCAGGTGGATGACCCGCGCGAACGGCGCGAACTCGGCCAGCTTGCCGGTGGCGCGGTCGTCGAAGCGGGCGCCGACCACGATCAGCAGGTCCGACTCCTGCACCGCCATGTTGGCGGCGCGGGTGCCGTGCATGCCCAGCATGCCCAGGTACTGCGGGTGGTTGGCCGGCAGCGCGCCCAGCCCGCGCAGGGTCAGCACGGTGGGAATGCCGGAGGCCTCGACGAAGCGGCGGAAGTCCTCCACCGCGCCGCCCAGGGCGATGCCGCCGCCGCCGTAGACCACCGGCTTCTCGGCGGCGGCGATCATCTCCAGCGCCGCGGCCAGGCGCTGCGGGTCCGGCGCCGGCAGCGGGGCGGCCGTGGCCGGCACGTGCTCGGGCAGGTGCGAGGCGTCGGCCAGCTGCACGTCCTTGGGCAGGTCGATCAGCACCGGGCCCGGGCGGCCTTCGCGGGCCACGCGGAACGCGTCGGCCACCACCTGCGGCAGGTCGTCGACGCGGCGCACCAGCCAGCTGTGCTTGACGATGGGCAGGGTCATGCCGAACACGTCCAGCTCCTGGAACGCATCGGTGCCCAGCAGCGGCGTGCCGACCTGTCCGGTCAGGCACACCATCGGTACCGAGTCGAGCATCGCGTCGGCGATGCCGGTGACCAGGTTGGACGCGCCGGGGCCGGAGGTGGCCACGCACACGCCGACCTTGCCGCTGGCGCGGGCGTAGCCGTTGGCGGCCAGCGCCGCGCCCTGCTCATGGCGCACCAGGATGTGCTTGAGGGTGGAATCCACCAATGCGTCGTAGAACGGCATGATGGTGCCGCCCGGGTAGCCGAACAGCGTCTGCACGCCTTCGGCCTCCAGGGCCTGCGTCAACCAGCGTGCGCCATTGCGTGGCGCGCCGTGGACGGGAGTGTTCATGCAGCGACCTTGACCTTTGCTCTGTGCGGGTGGGGGACCGCGCGGTTACGCGTTCTGCGCCTGCAGCCAGACCATCTTGGCGCGCAGCTCCTTGCCGACCTTCTCGATCGGGTGCTCCAGGTCGGCCTGCTTGAACCGGTTGTAGTTCGGCAGGCCGGCTTCGTACTCGGCCACCCAGTTCTTGGTGAAGGTGCCGTTCTGGATGTCGGTGAGCACGTCCTTCATGCGCGCCTTGGTGCTGGCGTCGATCACCCGCGGGCCGCTGACGTAGTCGCCGTACTGCGCGGTCTCGGAGACGAACTCGAGCATGCGGGTGATGCCGCCTTCGTAGAACAGGTCGACGATCAGCTTCAGCTCGTGCAGCACTTCGTAGTAGGCGATCTCCGGCTGGTAACCGGCTTCGACCAGGGTCTCGAAGCCGGCCTGCACCAGCGCCGAGGCGCCGCCGCACAGCACCGCCTGCTCGCCGAACAGGTCGGTTTCGGTCTCTTCCTTGAAGGTGGTCTTGATGATGTTGGCGCGGGCACCGCCCAGGCCGGCGGCATAGGCCAGCGCGAACTGCTCGGCCTTGCCGCTGCGGTCCTGGTAGACGGCGTAGATGCACGGCACGCCGCGGCCGATCTCGTACTCGCGGCGCACCAGCGCGCCCGGGCCCTTGGGCGCCACCAGCACCACGTCCAGGTCCTCGCGTGGGGCGATCATGCCGTAGTGCACGTTCAGGCCGTGGGCGAACAGCAGGCAGGCGCCCTGCTTCATGTTCGGCGCCAGCACCTCCTCGTAGAGCTTCTTCTGCACCATGTCCGGGGTCAGCACCGCGACCAGGTCGGCGTCCTTGACCGCCTCGGCCGGCGTCCTGACCACGAAGCCGTCGGCCTGGGCCTTGGCTTCGGTCGGGCCGCCCGGGCGCAGGCCCACGGTTACCTCGAAGCCCGATTCACGCAGGTTCAGCGCATGCGCGCGGCCTTGGCTGCCGTAACCGATGACGGCGATCTTGATCTGGGGCAGTTCGTTGGAGCTCATGGACTCGGTTCCTTGCAGTGAGAGAGGGAGCGCAAAAGAAAACGGCCGTCGCGTCAGGACGCGGCGGCCGCCGGGGGAGGGATCAGGGCCATGCACGCCGCAGCGGCGCGCATGGCGGCGCGGGTGCTGTGTTTGTGCGTGGCGGTATCGGTGGTGAACATGGTTTCAGTTGAAATGGATGCTGGAAACGAAAAACCCCGCACCGGGGTCGGCGCGGGGTTTTTGATCGAATCTGGCTTTTTTCTGCTACGCGCCAGCTCGTCCCGCACCTGTGGGCTCGGTAATAAGCACGAGTACGAGCAGCGACGCCGCGGCGGTGGCCGGGGTGCGGTTCGAATTGGCGCTGGTGTGGCGTTGCAGCATGGCTCGAGATAACCACGGCACTTTCGGCATTGTCAAGCGTGGCGGCCCGTTACCCGCATGTGTCCGGCCGCGGGCGTCGGAAACGGTTGTCACTGCGGCATGGTTGCCGATGAAAGTGGTTTGCCGGGGCTGCGCCGGGGTGCCGCCGACATGCCAGTTGCGCGGATCGCGCCACGCATCGGGGACGCCCGCGCCCGCCGCATGCGCCCACATGCAGACGCGCCAGCGGCGCGGCACGCGTCGCTCCGGATCGGGCTGCCGGCCTGCATCGGCGTCGACAGCGTGTGAAGGCGCGTGATGGGAAGCGGACGGTTTTCACGGTTTTATCAGTGAGGCCCCGAAAAACAGCGGGCCGCCAATCCGAACGCTGGGGAACCACATGAACCGTTTTCTCGCCTGCCATAGGGGGAATGGAAGCCTGTGTCTATCGAACCGCACCGGGGGACCGGGCCATGAACGCATGGCCGGGTAACGCGCAGCCGCTGGTCCGGCTGCTCGGGCAATGCCGCATCGGCGAGGGTGGGCGCCTTGCCTACCGCAAGGGCTGGGCACTGCTGGCCTATCTGGCGGTCGAGCGCCCGCGCGTGCATCGCCGCAGCCGCATCGCGGCGATGTTGTGGCCCGACCTGGCCCCGGGGGCGGCGCTGACCAACCTGCGCCAGGTGCTGGCCGATCTGAACCGCGCGATCGTCGCGGTCGCCGGCGAAGGCGTGCTGCTGATCGACCGCGAGCACGTGCACCTGTGCCCGGAGGCATCGCAGGGGCTGTTCGACATCGACCTGCTGGAACCGGCGCAGATCGCCGGCAGCGCCGCGCTGGAGTGGCTGGAGGACGCCGGCGAATTGCTCGAAGGCGTGGCCCTGGAGCGCTGCGACGAATTCTGCGAATGGCTGCCGGGTGCGCGGGCGTGGGCGCTGCAGCGCCTGCTCAACGCCCTGGAGCGCGCGCGCGAGGACGCGACCGCCAGCCAGGACCTGGAAGTCGCGGTGAACCTGTGCCGACGCCACGTCATGCTCGACCCGTGGAACGAATCGCAGCAGCGCAGCCTGATGCGCCTGTACGCGCAGCGCGGCGAACCGGACATGGCCCTGCACTGCTACCGGACGCTGGCCCGTGGGCTGGAGCAGGAACTGGCGGTGAAGCCGCAGACGGCGACCCACACCCTGGCCATGGAGATCGCGCAGCGCTACGCGGCGGCGCCATCGCTGCGTGGTTATGGGCGCACCCGCGCGCCGCATGCGGCACCACAGGACAAGGCGATGCGCGCCTGAGCAAGGCGCCGGCGCATCACCGCGCCGGCGGGCTTTTCCCGGGCCCCGCCTGCATCCCGTCCGCATTTGCACACAGCGCCGCCATCGTCCGTCGATGGCGGCATTTTTTCGTTCCGTGGCCTTCTTGTTCGATGACAGGGCGGCATGCGGGCGCGTCCGCCAGGGCACGCGCGCGGACCCGCATGCCGGGGCGGCGGGCAGGTGGACAGGCGGACGGGGCGGGATGGGCCGCCCGTCCGCTGCCTTGGCGCGTCCGGCTCAGGGCCCGGTGTACTGCAGGTTCTTCGCCGCGGTGCGCACGGTGTCGTCGGGGAAGCCGCCGAGCATGTCGGCGCGGCGCGCATTGCTGACGATCTCGATTTCCAGGCGCCGTGCCTCGTCGGGGAAGCGGGCGGCAAACTGGTCGCGGTATTGCCGCGACGTGGCGGCGTAGGTGCCTGCCGCGGCCAGCGCCGCGCCGGCGGCGATGGTGCTGCCGACGGCGGTGCCGATGCTGCCGCCGGCGACCGCCACGCGCCAGTTCCAGCCGCCATAGGTCTCGAACATCTCGGCGATGGTGTCCAGGGTCTCGGAGGTGGTGTTGATCAGGTCGGCGGTGGCGTCGATGAGTGCCACCGAGGCGTTCAGGGCTTCGGCCACGCCCAGCTCGACCATGATGTCCAGCTGCACCTCGTGGTTGGCCATGGCCGGTGTGGTCAGGCGCGCGGCCATGGCCACGTTGGCGTGCGCGTACAGCGCCGGGGCGTAGTGCTCGCCGCAGCGCAGGCGGCTCCACAGCTGGTCGATGCCCACCGCCAGCACCTTGTCCTGGTAGTTGTCGGGGCCGCCGCCGGGGCGGCGCGGCGACTGGAACACCGGTGAGGTGGCGTCGTGCGCGGGCGCGAGCGGATCGACCACCGCCAGCGCGTAGGCGACGTTGCCGGCGACCTGCGCCGGCTCCAGCTCGCGCCGGGTGTGCACGTGCTCCGCGCTGGCCGGCAGCATCGCCGCGTTGCGCAGGGCATTGCAGAAATCCATGCTGTTCAGGCTGTTCAGTCCGCTGTGCGACAGGTTGGCGCAATCGACCACGCTGCAGTTGTCCCAGGGCTGGATCTTGCTGAAGGGCACGAACCGCGGCGCGTTGATGGTCACCTGCAGCGGCACCGCCTGGTCCGCCACCTGCGCCAGGTCGGCCGGCAACGCGGTATCCACGTCGGCCACGCGCTGGGCGGCGGTGCTCCAGCCGGCCAACGGCGCGCTGTCGCCGGTGCGGCGCAGGACGCCGTAGCGGATGTTGCCGGCGCGGCTGTCGGGCAGGCTCAGCGTGCGCCAGGGGAGGGTGCCGACCTCGCCCTGGGCGCAGTCCTCGCGGCCGTCGCTGAGCGGGCTGGCCGGGCAGGGCAGGCGCGCGTGGATGGTGGCATAGCCCAGCACCGCGTCGTCGGCGCGCTGCAGCAGGTCGCGCTGCGCGACCTGGCTGCGCTCGTGCGCGGTGTCGCTCAGCCAGCGCGTGAGCAGGATGCCGATGATGCCGAGGATGACCAGGGCCACGGTCAGTTCGATCAGCGAGAAGCCGCGCTGGCGCGCGCGGGCGGGGGAGGAGGTGGCAGTGGGCGTCATGGGTTCAGTCCTGCGCGATCCAGGGTGAGGGCGGTGTCGCGGGCGTCCTGGTAGAGCGTGTCGATCCGGTCCATGAAGTTCCTGACCTGGTCGCGCCGGGTCCTGGCGTCCTCGACCGCATCCTGGGCGTCCTTCAGGGCGATGGCCGCGCTGGCCAGGCTCTTGGCCGCCAAGCCCATGGACACCACCGACTTGGCCAGCAGCTTGGCGCCGGCGGCGATGGTCAGCCCGTCCGGCGGCCAGCCCGAGGCCAGCAGGGTGAGGGCGATGGCCTCGTTGGTGATCGACTCGGCCATGGCATAGACCGCCAGCGCCAGGCTGACGGCGGCCTGGTCGCGGGTGGTTTCGGCGATGTGGATGTCGAACTTGCGGAACTCGAAGTTGAAGCGGGTCAGTTCCAGCGAGCTCCAGGCCGATTGCGCGGCCTGCGCGCTGCCCTGGGCACGGGCCAGGCGATCGGTGCAGGACAGGCGGCTGGCGAGTTCGCCAGGGCCGGCGGCGACCGTGGCCAGGTCGCTGTCGGTGGGGGTGCCGGGCATGGCCTGCGCCGCCGGCTTCCACTGCGCATCGGCATCGGCGCGGCCGTGCCCGGCCAGTCCGGAATGGCCCAGGTAATAGGCCACCGGCATGCCCAGCCCGGCCATTGGTATGTCGCTGCGCTGTTCCAGCAGCAGCTGCATGCACAGGTCCAGGCCGTTGCTGTTGCCGGTGACCGCCAGCGGATCGGTGGGCGGCAGCAGCGGATCGAACGCGTTGCCCGGCGCCACCGCCAGCCGCGGTTGCACCTGGTAGTGGATGCGCATGCGGGCGGGCAGCCCCAGCTCGGCCACCGGCAGCCAGCCCACGGCGGCACCGGTGGCGCGGCCGTTGCCGTCGCCGTCGGCCGAGGGCAGGTGGCCGGTGCTGCGCATGTAGCCCAGCAGTGCCTGTTCGGCCTGCGCCAGTTCCTGCCGCTGGCGCTCGGCGTCGAGCACCCTGTTGCCGAGCGGCAACAGGCTGACCAGCAGGACCGTCAGCAGCGCGGCGATGGCCAGCGCCACGGCCAGTTCAACCAGGGTGAAGCCGGCGCGGGCCAGGCGGTGCGGGGCGCGGCTCATGGCTGCACCAGCGGCTGCGGGCCGGCCGAGCCGCGCGAGTCGGCCCATTCCAGCGCCGGTTCGGCGCCGAACGCCATCGGGATCTCGTCGCCGCCGCTGACGCTGCCGCTGCGCATGTCCTCGTACTCCTGCTTCAGCTTCTCGTATTGGGCGTAGAGGTCTTCGTAGTGCTTCTTGGCGTTGCTGGCGCCGAGCTTGGCGCGCTTCCAGTCCTCGAACGCGCGGCTGTAGGGGTAGCGCTGGCAGTACAGGCCCACCTTGTAGGTGTCGCCCCAGGTGATGCCGCCGGGCCACCACCACTGGCTGCCGTTCCACTGGCGGCTGTTGAAGTACGCGCAGGCGTTCTCCGGGAGCAGTTCGTACAGCTGCAGCGTCCCGAACAGCGGCGTGTTCGCCGGACTGGTGATCAGCAGCGGCGGGCGGCCGCCGCCGTAGGGTTCGGGCGCGTAGAACGGCAGCCGCCGGTTGGCGGTGCAGGTGCTGTCCACTTCCACCCAGTTGTCCTTCCAGTAGCCGGCGGTTGGTGGGGTAGTGTTGGGATCGCCGGGCACCCAGATGGGTTGGTTCTCCGACTTCTTGCAGGAATACGTATACGTCTCCACGATCGGCGACTGCTTCCAGGCATAGCTGACCGGGTTGTCGTCCTTGTCGCGGGTGATCTCGATGGCCCACTGGAACCAGTTGTAGCCGGCGCCGGTGGGGTACGTCAGCCACGGTGCTTCCTTGCGGTTGATGCGCCCGTTGTAGGCGTTGCGGGCGTTGTCCATGCCCTGCTGCAGCCCGGCCTGTTCGGCCTTGAGCTCGTTGATCCGGTCCTGCATGTTGGGCTTGCAGACCGCGTCCGGCGTGGGGTCGCGCGGATAGGGCGGCGGCGACAGGGTCTCGACCCAGCCGTAGTTCTTTTCGGCATCACTGCCGTTGCGGTCGGTGCACGCCGCGTCGCGGTAACGGCCGGTGCCGGGGCTGACCGCCTTGCACTCGCGCACCGGCTCGGGCTTCTGGCAGGTCTCGATGTACAGGACCGTGAGGTTGGCGTTGTCGCACTTCTGCCGGGTCATGGCGGTCTGCGGGCTGGCGCCGCAATGCTGGCTGTCGTCGCGCTGCGCCTTCATCTTCGACAGGATCGAATCGCCGCCGCTGAACCAGCTGTTGAAGTTGTCCTCGCGCAGCGTGATTTCCCGGTCCAGCTCCTCCTTGCGCATGCGCAGGCTGGACCAGTCCTGGGCCAGGGTGCGCAGGGCGATGGCGTCGGCCACCGCCTGGTCCTGGTTGTAGACGTAGTCGGTGATCTCCACCCGGTCGCGGTCGCCCTTGGGGCGGGTGACGGTGATGGTCTGGGTGGCGTCGTTCGGGTCCGGTTCGGTGATGTTCTCGGTGCCGACATGGGTGCACGTGCCGCCATTGAGCACGTACTGCCCGGCGTTGGCCCCGACATAACGGCACTCCACCCGGACCTGGGCCTTGCCGTAGCGGCAGTCCTTCCAGTTGCCGTCGCAGATCCGCTGGCGCGTGGCCTCCACGTCGATGCGCTCGACGATGCGGCCGTTCTCGCTCAGGTCGCCATTGCCGGCCACGGCGACGCCCCACGGCGCCAGCCGCCAGGTTTCCAGGGCATCGACCTGCACCTGCAGGGTCTGCCAGTTCGTTTTGGCCTCTTCGGTCTCCTGCTCCAGCCCCTTGCGCGGCGCGCCGGCCTCGTACTCCGGCTCGTACAGCGGGTTGCCGCTGCTGTCGTACATCGGCTTGCCGTCGGCATCGAGCCGCGGGATCGGGTTGCCGTTGGCGTCGCGCCGGTAAACGATGCGGTACTTGTCCTTGGGGTCGTCGCCCTCGCTCCAGTCCGGGTTGAGCTCGGTCTTGACCACGCCCTCGTCGTCGCCGCAGTTGCGCGCCCACAGCGTGCATTCCAGTTGCCGGCGGGCTTCTTCGGGGTTGCTGACCGGCGGAATGGCCGATTTGCGCGCCAGGTCGCGCGCCTTGATCGTGGCCGCCAGTGCCGCGCTGACCAGCGGCAGCGAGGCGGCCTTGGCCGCCAGGGTCACGCCCTTGGTACCCAGGCCGACCACCGCGGTGACCACCGCCGAGGTCTTGATCGGCACTTCGGCGCAGGTGGTGCCCAGCGACGCGATGCAGGTGACGATGGCGCGCACCAGGGATACCGAGGAGGTCACCAGCGTGGTGATGTTGTCGGACAGGCTGATGGCGGTGGCCACCAGCTTGAAGATCACCGAGATCTGCGCCTGGACCGCGCCCTGCACGGCCGATTCGGTCGCGTCGATGTTGCTGGCCTGCAGCTCGCCCAGCGTATCGTGCAGGGTCACCGCGGCGGCCAGCACGTCCATGCCGGCCAGCGACACGTTGTAGGGCGTGGCGGTGGCGGCCGCCGCGCCGGGCAGGCCCAGCG
Organism: Stenotrophomonas acidaminiphila; assembly: GCA_002951995.1. Taxonomy (NCBI): domain Bacteria; kingdom Pseudomonadati; phylum Pseudomonadota; class Gammaproteobacteria; order Lysobacterales; family Lysobacteraceae; genus Stenotrophomonas; species Stenotrophomonas acidaminiphila. The sequence continues at coordinate 2,853,212 of CP019797.1, read as the reverse complement.
GCGTGGCGTAGGCGCGCGCCAGCGGTGCCGGCGTGGCGCCGCCGAGCAGCCGGCAGCCGAGCATCTGCCCGGCGCCGTCGAAGGTGCGCACGCGCACGCGGTCGTCGTAGCCGCCACTCCATTCCTGCCAGGGGGCGGCCATCTGCGCGCCACCGGCGGCGTTGGCGTCATCCAGGCGCGATGCCCCGGACTGCGGGCCGGCGGCGGCGATGCCGTAGGCCACATTCCAGGGCAGGCCGGCGCTGCCGGCGCGCAGCGGATCGTGCGGCTGCACCTGCGCCAGCTCCAGCGTGCGGCACAGGTCCAGTCCGTTGACGGCGACGAAGCCGCGACGGCCGGTCTTTTCGCCGTCCTCGTCACGGATGATGATCTCGCGCACGCTGCCGTCGGTGAGGGGCGGCTGGTAGGTATTGCCCGGCGCGGTGAGGTCCAGGTGGGTGGCGGCGTCGCCGCGATAGACCATGTAGGCCACCGGACCGAAACGCATGCCGTCGCCGGAGGCGCCGAGCAGGGTGCGCGCGGGCAGCCAGCCCTTGGCGTTGCCCGAGGCGCAGTTCTCCTCGCCGTTGGCGATGTCGGCCGGGCACGGCAGGCGCGCGTGCGCGGCGGCGAAGGCGGCGATCGCCTCGTCCGCCCAGCGCAGCGCCTGCTCCTGGGCCACGGCCTGCGCCGGCGCGCGCTTGGATTGCCACAGCACCGCGCCGGCGGCCAGCGCGCTGCCGACCAGCAGCAGGATCAGCATCACCTGGAGCAGGCCGAAGCCGGATTGCGCGGGGTCGCGGCCGCGGGTGGAAGACGTGTGGGCTGGTTCATGACGGGTGTCCTGAATGGCCGTTGGGGAAAGCGGAAACGGGGTCACTGGTTCATCCGCAGGTAGCCGGTCATCACCTTGACCAGGCCGTCCTCGCGGCCGTTGCGGGTCTGGGTGTCGTCCTCGGTCCATGGCCGCGGCTGCGATGCGCTGCTGCTGCCGACGGCGACATTGCACAGGCTGCTGCCGCCGCTGTACTTGGGAATCGGCGCCTGCTCGCGCAGGCGGCCGAAACAGGCGTCGATGCGGCCGTCGATGCGCGCGTCGAGCTGGTTGGCCAGCTCCGGGGTCAGGCCCTTGAGCACCATGATGTTGCGCACCCGCGGCTGGTAGCCGCCGGTGGGTGTGGGTTCGGCCCAGTCGACGACGGTGTCGAAGCACACCTGCAGCTGCTGCGGGTTGCCCTGGCTGTCGCGGTAGACGTAGAACGACTCCATGCCCTCGGCGCGCCCCTGCGGCAGCGCGACGCCGCGTTCGAGCATGGCCTTGCGCAGGGCGAAGTTGCCCGGGTCGTCGCACAGCTCGCGGCCGTTGCGGTCGAGCTGGCCGTTGATGCGGCCGCTGGGGTTGGCCGGGGTATCGCCGGGGACCACGCCGCTCTGTTGCACGTAGCGGTCGTAGGCCACGATCCAGCCCTGCACGAACTCGCTGCCGATGCGTTCGGCCTCGGCGCTGCGGTAGACGTCGCGGCCGACGCTGACCGCGCCGATGATTAGCGCGATGATCACCAGCACCACCGACATCTCCATCAGGGTGAAGCCGGCGGCCGACGGAAGGGGGCGGGAAGCACGCTGCATGACGGGATCCTCAGAACTGCGGGGAAGCGATGGCCTGCTTGACCAGGTCGTAGACGGGCAGCAGCAGGGCGACGATCAGGAACACGAACATGCCGCCGGCCAGCAGCACCACCACCGGCTTGATGACTTCGGACAGATTGGTGATCAGCCGCTGCAGGCGCAGGCTGTACTCGGCCGACAGGCGCGCGAACTGCGAATCCAGGGTGCCGGTCTCCTCGCCGACGCCGATCATGCGCACCATCATCGAGGGGAAGCCGCCGACCTGGCGCATCGCCGCGGACACCCGGTCGCCGCGCTCCAGTACCTGGCGGATGGCGATGATGCGGTCGCGGTAGTACTCGTCGCGCATCGCCCGTTCCATCACCTGCAGGCTGCTGACCATGTCCACGCCGGCGCGGATCAGCAGCGCCATGTACTCGGTGAAGAACGCCAGCCCCGAGGAGTACATGATGGTCCTGGCGATGGGCAGCTTGTGCAGGGTGTAGTGCGCGGCGCGGCGGAAGCCGCGGCTGTAGCGCCAGGCCACCCACAGCACGAACGCGGACACCACCATGGCCACGGCGATGAAGCCGATGTGGCCGATCAGCCATTCCGAGCCCTTCATCACCGCGATGGTCAGCGGCGGCAGTTTGGCGTTCATCTGCTTGAACAGGTCGGCCAGGTTGGGGATGACGTAGTAGATCCAGAAGCCGCCGGCGGCGAAGATCGCCGAGAACACGAACGCCGGGTAGATCAGCGCCTGGCGGGTGTCGGCGGTCATCTTGGAGATGCGTTCGATGTGGTCGGCCGACTCCATCAGCATCTTGTCCATGGTGCCGGTTTCGTCGCCGATCATCAGCAGGTTGCGCACGGTCTCCGGGAACGCGTCCGGGTAACGCGACACCGCGTCGCTGAGCGAGGCGCCGGCATCCAGTTCGTCCAGCAGCCGGCGCGCCAGCCGGGCGGCGTTGGAGGTGCGGCCACCGCCGACCTCGTTGGCCACCGCACGCAGCGATTCCATGATCGGGATGCCGCTGGAGGTCATCACCGCCAGGTCGCGCAGCATCCCGGCCAGCTCCACCGAGCGGATGCTCGGCTTGACCAGCTGGGTGATGGTGCGCTGCGCTTCGGCCAGCCAACCGGGGAAGCGGTACAGGGTGAGCACGACCGCGTCGAAGTTCTTTTCCAGCCACATCCGCGCCGACGAATCGTGTTCGACCGACAACTGGGTGACGCCGGCGCGCACGCGGCCGCTGGAGAGCAGCAGGCGGTAGTAGTAGACGTTCATGGCGCCGGCCCCACGCCGGCCACGCGCATCACTTCCTCGCTGGTGGTCTGGCCGGCGATGACGCGCGCCCTGGCGACGTCCTCGATGCTGCGGAAGCCGGCGTTCATGGCCAGGCTGCGCAGCGTCTCGCGGCTGACGTCGTCGGCGATGCCGTTGGCCAGCGCTTCGTCCACCACCATGATGTCGTACACCGGCAGGCGGCCATGGAAGCCGCTGCCGCGGCAGCGCTCGCAGCCGGCGCCGCGCTTGCCGCAGCTGCCGGCCGGCAGGTCCAGCCATTCCAGTTCGCGCTCGCTGAAGGGCACTTCGTGGGCGCAGAACGGGCAGTTCTGGCGCACCAGGCGCTGGTTGACCACGGCCAGCAGGTTGTCGGCGATGACCTGCGCCTCCAGCCCCAGCGGGCGCAGCCGCGGGACCACGCCGAACACGGTGGTCACGTGCAGGGTCGAGAGCACCAGGTGGCCGGTGGCCGCCGCTTCCAGCGCCGCCTGCGCGGTCTCGGCGTCGCGCATTTCGCCCAGCAGGATCACGTCCGGGTCGTGGCGCAGGAAATGCCGCAGCGCGGAGCTGAACTCGTAGCCGGCGCGACGGTTGACCTCGGTCTGGCCGGCGCCGGGCACGCGGTATTCGATGGGGTCCTCGACGGTAAGTACGTTGCGCTCGATCAGCGACTGCATCCGCAGCGCGGCATGCAGCGAGGAGCTCTTGCCCGAGCCGGTGGGGCCGGTGATCAGCACCAGCCCGGCCGGGCGCGCGAACAGGCGTTCCAGCACCGCCACGTCCTCGGCGAAGAAGCCCAGTTCCTCCAGCCCGGCCAGGTCGCTGTGCTCGGGCAGCAGGCGCATGACGGTGCGCTCGCCGGCATCGGTGATCAGGGTCGACACGCGCACCGTCACCGCCGAATCCAGCACCGTGGCGCGGAAGCTGCCGTCCTGCGGGCGGCGCTGTTCGGAGATGTCCATTTCCGCGGTCAGCTTGATGTAGCCGAGCAGGCGGTTGAGGGTGAGCGGCATGGCGAACATCGGCCGCAGCACGCCGTCCACGCGGAACAGCACGTGCAGGCTGTCGTCGGAAGGCGCCAGGTGGATGTCCGTTGTGCGCTCGCGCACCGCATAGTGCAGCAGGTAGTCCAGCAGCTTTTCCGGGCTGTAGGCATGGTCGTTGTCGGTCGACAGCCGCTTTATCTCGCGTTCGAGCAGGCTTTCGACCGGGTTCTGCGCGAAGTAGTAGGTGTGGCGGATCAGCCGCGCGACCTTGCCGTATTCGCCCTGCAGGAAGCGACAGCGCAGGCCGCAGCGCTGCAGCACCAGCTGCCCCACGGCCTGGGTGTCGGCATCGCCGAGCAGCACTTCCAGCGCATCGCCGCTGCGCCGCAGCGGCAGGAACTGGCGCAGCTGGCACAGTTCGCGGTTGAACATCGCCAGCACCTGCGGTTCGGCATGCGCCAGCGTGTCCACCTGCACGTACTCGATGCCGTTCATCTCGGCCAGCACGCGCACGATGTCCGATTCGTTGGCCAGGCCGTGGCGGATCAGGACGCGGCCCAGGCGCTGTTTCTCGACCTCGTTCTTCTGCAGTGCGTACTGCAGCTGGGTGGCGTCGATCAGGCCGCGTTCGAGCAGGCGTTCGCCCAGGCGCGTGCCGTCGCGCTGCACGGCGGACGGGATCGCGGGCGGGCGGGGGTGGGATCAACCGTTGCCATGGTGTTGCGTTTCCGGGGAAGTGGACGAAGTGGCGGCGCGGGCCGCCAGCAGGGTGTCGAACAGGAACAGGGTCGCCGGGTCGGGGGCGCCGCTGGAGGGGAGCCCGCTGTATTGCTGGAAGCGCGCGATGGCCGCGCGCATCCGCGGCCCGTAGAGGCCATCGAGGGGGCCGCCATACAGGCCATCGGCCTGCAGCAGCACCTGCACCGCCAGCACGCGCGCGCGCTGGTCCTGCGCGGCCAGGAAATCCTCCGCGCGCAGCCGCGCACGCCATCCCGCCTGCCAGCCGTCGGCCAGCCGCTGCAGGCACAGGCCTTCGCGCGTGGGCAGCCGTGCCAGCCAGGCATCGGTGACCGCCTGCACCTGCACTCCGGCCTGGCCCAGGCGGCGCAGACAGTCGTTCCAGTCCGCGTGGTCGTCGCCGGCGGGCGCGGCGGTGGCCTGCAGCGGCATCGCCGCGGCTGCCGGCGGGGCATCGCCGGCGCGTGAATCGGCGCCGCGCAGCGCCAGCGCCAGCAGTGTCGCGGCCAGCACCCCGGCCAGCGAGGCGGCGGTGGCCAGCGCCGGCCGCGTGCGCCGCAGGCGGCGTGCCAGCGGGCGCGCGCCGGCTTCGGCGGCGGCGGTACGCACCAGCGCCGGGTCGATCACCCGCGCCTGCGCCGGCATCGCGTACAGGCCATACAGGCAGCGGTCCATGATCTGGTGGATGCGGCGCGGGTTGCCGCCGCTGGCGCGGTGCAGCGCCAGCGCGGCATCGGCGCGCAGGCGGATGCCGGGGCTGGGATTGCCGGCGGCATCCAGGCGGAAATGCACGTAGCGCTGCACTTCGTCAGCGGCCAGGACGTCGAGCTGCACGTGCTTGCAGATGCGGCTGGTCAGTTGGCGGATGCAGGGCTGTTCCAGGTTGGCGCGCAGTTCCGGTTGCCCGGCCAGGACGATCTGCAGCAGCTTTTCCTGGCCGGTTTCCAGGTTGGTGAGCAGGCGCAGCAGTTCCAGGCTTTCCAGGGTCAGGTTCTGCGCGTCGTCGATCATCAGCACGCAGGTCACCTGCGCGCGCCATTGCTGGACCAGGAAGCGGTTGAGGGTGTCGATGTCCGCCGCCGGCGTGCCGCGCGCTTCCAGGCCGAAGTCCCGCAGTACCGCGGCCAGCAGGTCCGGGCCCTGCAGGAAGGTGTTGAACACCAGCGAGGTGACCATGCCTTCGCCACCGAGCGCGACCAGCAGCCGGCGCAGGAAGGTGCTCTTGCCGGTGCCGATCTCGCCGGTCAGCAGCACGAAGCCGGCGCGGGTACGCAGGCAGTGCGCGGCCTCGACCCGCTCGGCCTCCAGCCGCGCGGTCTGGAACCACGCCGCGGCATCGGGCGTGGGCGGGAACGGCGCGCGTTCCAGCCCCAGCGTCTGCAGGTGGCGGGCCAGGGCCGGGTTCATGGCGCGCCGCGGTCCAGTTCGGCCAGCGCGCGGGCCACCTGCGGCGAGCGCGGATGGCGGCCGGACAGCCGTGCCAGCCGCGCGCGGGCGGCGTCGGCGTCGCCGCGGCGGGCGTCGAGCAGGGCGATGTTGACCCCGGCGTTCACGTCTTCGGGAACGCGCTCGGCGATCCGGCGGTACAACGCTTCGGCCTGGTCGGTGTCGTTGCCGGCATGCGCGACCCAGGCCTGCATGCGCAGCAGGGTCAGGCTCTCCGGCGAGAGCAGGCCATCCAGCCGCGCCAGTGCCTGGCGGGCGTTGTCCAGGTCGCCGCCGGCCATCGCGCGCTCGACATCGGCCACGGCCTGTTCCACCGCGCGGCCGTCACCGCCGGCATCGGCCGGGGCGGCGCCGCTGCGGCGTTCGACCTCGATGTGGATCGCAGGCGCGGCGCTGTCGTTGGCGGCGGTCGCCGGCAGCGGCGCCGACCGGGCCGGGGCCGGCGTGGCGACGCCCGGCGTGTTGCTTGCGGGCGTGTCGGACGCCGGCTGCGGCGCGGGAACGACCGCCGGCGTGGATTCCGGTGGTTGTACCGCCACGCTCGCGGCGCTGGCCGTCGGCGCCGGGGCGGGCGCGGGGGCCACGGCCGGCGCCGCGGGCACTGTGGCGAGGGTCGTCGCCGTGGTGGGCGGGGCGGCGCCGCTGCCGGCGACCGCCGACGGCGCGGCGGTGCCGCGCGCGCCCAGGCCCAACAGCACCGCGCCGGCCAGCACGAAGCCGCCCAGGCCGGCTGCCGCGAACAGCAGGGGGCCGCGGGTGGACGGCGCCCGCCGTGCCCACCAGGACGCGCGCGGCGCCGGCCGCACCGGCAGCGCCGGCGCGTCGTGTTCCCGCAGCGCGTCGTGGATCAGGCTCATATCACCTTCACCCGCAGCACCAGCACCAGTTCGCGGGTGCTCTGTTGCTTGGCGCGCGACCCGAACAGCTTGCCGAACGCCGGTACGTCGGACAGGCCGGGGATGCCGCTGTCGTTGAGGTTGGCCTTCTGGTCGATCAGCCCGCCGAGCAGCACGGTGTCGCCATCGCGCAGGTTGAGCGTGGTGGTGATGCCCTTGACGTTGACCACCGGCAGGGTGACCGCATTGCCGTTGGGGAACTTCTGCAGCTCCAGGCTGCCGGGCACCACCTCGGTCTGCATCGGGTGCACCAGCAGTTCGACGCCGCCGTTGTCGTGCACGATCGGCGCCACGCCGATCACCACCCCGGAGAACAGCGAATCGGTCTGGATGTCGGTGGACTGGTTGTACGCGGTGCCACCGCCGGTATTGGAGAAGTTGCTGGTGGACTTGGTGACGTAGCGGATGTTGGAGCCCACGCTCAGGTAGGCCGGGCTGCCGTTGCGCACGCGTACGCTGGGGTTGGACAGCACCTTGACGTTGCCGAAGGTGCGCAGCGCGTTGAGTGCGGCCGAGAACGTGTCGGTCAGGTAGCTGATGCCCAGCCCGCGCCCGGCCACCGAGCCCAGCGTCTGGTTGGGGAAGATGATGTTGCGCGCCTGGTCGCCATAGCGGCCATAGCGCTGGTAGGGCAGCAGGTTGGGATTTTCGGGGATGCCGAGGTCGGGGTTGGCGGGGGTGCCGGGCAGCGGCGCGATGGTGGCCGGGCTGTCGCCGTAGATGCCGGCCACGCGGTTGCGCAGCAGGTTCCAGTCCACGCCGTACTGGAAGTTGTCGTTGAGCGAGACGTCCAGGATCTGCGCTTCCACCAGCACCTGGCGGCGCATCTTGGCCGTGGTGTGGCCGACCAGTTCCTCCACCGCGCGGATCTGCGACGGACGGGCGCGCACGTACAGGGTGCCGGAGCTGGGGTCCAGGCTGTAACGGCTCTTCTCCGGCGCCGGCGGCGCGTCCGGGCCACGCGCGGTGGCGGCCTGCTCGTCACTGCCCAGGATCACCTTGAGCGCGGAATCCAGCTGCTTGTAGGGGTCGCTGTCCTTGCCGACGCTGCCGCTCATGGTGAGCGTGCCACGCAGCGACTGGCCGCCGCCGCCGGCGCTCTGGATGCCGGCGCCGAACACGTCGCCGCCGGTGGACAGGTCGAAGGACGTGCTGGCGTTCAGCAGGTCCACGTTGAAGATGCGTTCGCGCACCTGCCCGACCACCAGCGCGCCGCCGCGGATCTCGCCGTGCAGGTCGAACGCGCCCAGGATGTGGTTGTAGACCTCGCGCGCGCTGACGTTGCGCAGGTGCAGGCTGGTGCGCTGGCGCTGTTCCAGCACCTGCGGGTCGACGATCAGGTTCATCTTCAGCTCGTCGGCCAGCGCCCACAGCAGCTGGCCGACGTCGGCGTTGAACATGCTGATGCTGACCACGGTGTTCTCCAGCGGGTCGTAGGCCGGCGCCACCGGCGCGGCGGCCTCGGCCTGCTGCTGCATGCGCTGCTCGACCTGTTCGCGCATGCGGTCCTGCTGGGCGGCCAGCTTCTTCGATTCCTCGACGATGGCCGTGCCGCTGCGCTCCAGCGCCTTGTACTCGGTCGGCGGAAGTTCCTGCACGCTGCGCGGCGGCATGTTGCTGCAGGCGGCCAGGGTCAACGCGCCGATCGCGCTGACGAGCGTTCTGACCGTGGGGCGGTGTGGGACGCGGGCGGTGCGGGCGTTGGGATTCATCGGTTCTGTACCTTGGAAGGATGCGGTGGAAGGCAGAAGGAAGGGCATCGGCGGTCAGCGCGTGGTGGCCATCAGCCAGCCGAGCAGGGCGGTGGCGCTTTCGGCGACGACGAGATCGTCGTAGCGCTCGTCGCCGGGGTAATCGGGCGGGGTGACGCAGGTACCGTTGCCCTGGGCGAAGGCGCGGTTGTTGGCGCCATCGAAGCCGCCGTCGCCGCCGCCGCCGTCGCGCGAGCCGACCGGGGCCACCAGCACGAACGCGGGGTTGACCATGCGCGTGCCGGTGCCACCGCCGCCGCACTGCGTGGGGGTGCCGCCACTGATGTAGTGCGGCTGGCTGGCCTGCGGCGCGGTGGTGGTGGTGGCGACGATGCGCGACAGCGCCGAACCGAAGCCGCCGATGTACTCCAGGTCCGGCTGGTCGGCCGATTCGCGCGCCGGGGCGACCAGGTCGGTGTTGGCGGTGCCGCGGTACACGCCGTAGCGCAGGCGCTCGCCGCGTACCGGCAGCTCCAGGCCGAGGCTGGCATAGGGCAGCCAGCCGACGTTGCCGGTGGTGCTGCAGGCGCCGTTGCTGCCCTCGAAGCCACTGTCGCCGGTGCCCGACAGGTCGGGGCACGGCAGGCGCTTGTTGCGCAGCGCGAACGCATGCAGCGCCTGCCGTGCATTCTCGGCATGGGCGCGGGCGGCATTGTGGCGGCGTGCCTGGCCGAGGTTGTCGAAGGCGGACAGCGCGGTCATGGTCAGCAGCCCGAGCACGCCGATGACCACGGCCAGCTCCACCAGCGAAAAGCCGCTGCGGGTGCCGGGGCCGAGCCGTGCCGGGCGGTGGCGTGGCCGCATGTCACTGCGCCCGGCCCGGTGCCGCGGGCAGGTTGGCCGGTGCCACGTCGTAGCGCAGCTGGCCCTGCAACTGCTGCAGTTCGGCCAGGATGGCGGCGTTGCGCTGGCGCTGTGCCGGGCTGTCCGGCTTCTGCGTGGACTCGGCCAGTTCCACCGCCAGCGCCTGCGCGCGCTTGGCGATCAGCAGGTTGTTGCGCAGTGCGTCCAGGCGTACGTCGGCAGGCGCCTTGCCGGATTTCTCGAGCTGGTCGAGCTGGGCCAGCAGGTCGTCGGCCATGCGCATGTTGTTGCCGGACTTCAGGCGGATGTCGGCCAGCGAGCGGCCGATGTCCGTTGCCGTGGCCGCTACCGGGGGCGACGTCGCGGCCGCCGCGCGCTGCATGGCGCTGCCGCCGGCCGAGGCGTCGGCCTGCAGCCATGGTGGCGTGTCCGCACCCGCGGGCGTGGCCTGCGGTTCGGCGGCGGCTTGGGCCTGCGCCGCGGCCGCCGGCGGGGCGGCGGGCGCGGCCGCATCGCCGGAATGCCGCACCGCCAGGATCGCCAGGGCACCGCCGGCGATCAGGCCGGTGCCCCACAGCAGGGGCTTCCTGTAGCGCGGGTTCATCGCTGTTCCCCGCGGCGTGGGTGTACGGCGAGGGCACCGGCAGCGTGGCCAGTTCGCCGGCCGCGTTGCGGATGCGTACCCAGTCCGGGCCAATGGCATCCACGCGCGCACCGCTGGCCAGGCGCGAGCCGCGCTGTACGCGCTGCCCGTCGACCACCGCGCTGTGCCGGCCATTGGCCACCAGCACCAGCGAGACGCTGTGCGCGGCCTGGGTTTCCGCGCCGCCAGCGAGGGCGGACGACGGGCTGCCTTCGCTGGCGGGCGGGGTGGCCAGCGGCAACGCCAGCAGCGGCTGGCCATCTCCGATGGGTACGCTGCGGCGCAGCCGTTCGACCTGCGCCTGCATCTTCTGGTTGTGGGCGATGGCGCTGCGCAGCTCCACCATGGCGGCGGTTTCGTCGGCGTCGTTGCCCAGTTGCAGCACCGCGGGCTTGACCACGACCATCGTCGCCAGCCAGCCGGTGACCGCCAGCCACACCACGAGCGCGATGGCGGCGATGAACTTGATCTTCATGGACGGACCTCTGCCGCCGCAGCCGGCGGGCGCTTGAGCAGATAGGAGAAGAAGCCGCCGGCCGAACGGGTGTTCATGCCACCGCCCTGCGGATCGACCGGCTGTGGATCGAAGCCGGCCCGGCGCAGGCCCTCGACGAAGGCCGGTACCTGCATGCCCGGGGTACCGCGCCACGGGTCGGCCACGCCGTCCACGCGCAGCGTGTAGTCGCCCGGCAGCGGGGTGGGTGCGGCGGGCATGCCGGGATTACGCGGTGCGACTGGCGGCTCTTCCAGCTTCACCCGCAGGATGCGTACCTGCCCGGCGGCGGCATCCCGCACCTGGGCCAGGCTGGCGCTGGGGTCGGCGCCGTCCTGCAGGCGCGTGGCGCGTTCGATGAAGGCCTGCACGCCGGCGAAGCCTTCGGGCATGGCCTGCTGCGCCTGCATCGCCGCGATCCGCTGCTCGATCGCTTCGATCTCGCTGCCCACTTCGTCGGCGCGTGCGCTGGCCTCGCTGCCGGTCAGCGCCCAGCGGGCGCCCAGGGCGGCAAGGATCAGCGCGAACACCAGCGACGCGGCACTGGCCACCGGCAACAGCGACTCGGCGCTCCACGCCAGGCGGCTGGCCAGCGGATTGATGGCGATCCCGGGCCGGGCCTGGGACTGGATCCAGCCGATGCCGCTGCGGTACTCGTTGCCCTGCTCGTCACGCACCACCCGCAGCGGCACGCTGTCCACCCGCAGGCCGCTGCGCACGGCAAACACCTCGCGCAGCGCATCGTCGCTCCACGGCTGCCCCGCATCCGGGCGCGGCACCAGCACCGGGCACCAGTGCAGGGCCAATGGCTCGAGGCTGTCCTCGCCGCTGCCCAGGTCCTCGGCGAATTGTTCGGCGAGCGCGCCGACGGTCATCGCCATGTCCGACGGATCCTCGCTGTAGGCCAGCGCGGTGCGGTAGATCATGTCGTGCTTGAGCACCGCCAGCACGCTGACCTGGCGGCCGGACTGCAGCACCAGGCCGAGGCCCGGCCGCAGCGACTTGAACAGCAGCGAGGTGAACGGGATCAGCAGGCAATGGTCCGGCTGCGCCTCCGCCCAGGCGTAGGTCTGCTGCCACAGGTCCAGCGGAACCGCGGTGAACAGGGTCTGGTAGCCGGCGCCGATGCTGCGCGTGCGGTGGATCAGGATCTTGCTTTCGCCGTCGATCATGCCGTCCGAACGCAGGCGCCGTTCGATCAGCGCGACCGCGTGCGCGGGGCTGCCTTCGAGCGAGATGACGTTGCTGACCGCATTCTCGAAATCGCTGACCACCACGGCCGCACCGGCCAACCGCGGGCGGCTGTCGCTGCGGGTCACGGTGGCACCGTCGAACAGCAGCCAGTGGCCCTGTTGCTGGATGACGTGGAGCAGGCTCATGGCAGGGGATTCCCGTGGGTGCCGGTGTCGTCGGCGGTCTGGAACAGCAGGCTGCCGCGCAGGGTCACCGACAGCGGCGCGGGCCGGCGGTCGACGCTGCCGGGCGGGTCGAACAGCCCCTCGTCCGGATGGGTGACGGCGATCTCGAAGGATTCGGCGCCGAACAGGTGGTCCGGCGAACGCTGCACGGTGGCCAGCAGCGGCAGCGCTTCCTCGCGGTGCATCTGGCTCTGGCGCAGGTTGATCAGGCGTTCGCCCCAGGCGCCGGGCAGCAGCCCGTTGGCCTGGGCGCTGGCCAGCAGCTGGCGCGCGGAATTGGCGTGCTCCACGCGCAGCCGCGTCTCCTGCTCGCGCACCTTGGCCTCGGACAGCAACTGGTTGCGGTCGCCCAGGCGCTGGTAGGCGTCGGCCAGGGCCGAGCGTTCCTTGATGAACCACACCGCCGCCACCACCAGCGAAGCCAGGGTGGCGGCGAACAGCAACAGCGAGGTGCGGCGCGATTGGCGCAGGCGTGCGAGCAGGGAGGGCCGGCGCATCGGCTTACTGGTTCATCTTGTAGCTGGCGACGACGGTCATGACCTGGTCGTCGTCGGTGCCGGTGCCGAAGGTCTGGCCGTCGGTGACGGCCGCGGACATCGAACCGGTGTTGTTGCCGCCCCATTCGGTGCCGATGGCGTTGGCCGAGGTCGCGCCGCCGGAGGCGGTGGCGGTACGGGCCTGGATGCCGACCTGGCGGAAGGCGCCGTTGCTGGCGTCGGGCTTGCCGTCGATCATCTGGTCCAGCGCGCGCGCCAGGTCCGGGGTCAGCCCGGTGATGATCATCGCGTTGCCCGAGCCCCACAGCGTGCCGGGCCGGTTCCAGCCGAAGCACACGCGGATTTCCTGCGGGTTGCCGTTGGTGTCCAGGTAGGCGTAGCGGTCTTCCTTGCCCTCGCCGCGGCCCGGCGGCAGGGTGATGCCGGCCTTGCGCACCAGGTCGCGCAGGTCGAAGCCGGTGTCGCCCTCGCGGGTGCGGGTCAGGCCGTTGCTGGTCGGCAGCGCATCGGTGCCGGAGCAGATCAGCGCCGGCTCGGTGGCGTTCTGGCTCATGTCGCCGCCGGAGAAGCCGGTGAAGTGGGTGCCGTTGACCATCAGCTGCGGGGCGGACTGGTTGTCGCCGATCGGCGCGCCGTAGCGCTGGTGGTAGCTGTTGTAGGTGACCACCCACTGGTCGACGAACTTCTGCTTGATGCGGGTGTACTCGGCGTTGCGCTGCACGTCGCGGCCGATCATCACCGCACCGATGATCACGCCGATGATGACCAGCACCACGGCCATCTCGACAAGGGTGAAGCCGCCCTGGCGGCGCTGGGAAGACATTTGCATTGGATTGCCCCTTTGATGGAAACCTGCGCTGCCCACCGGTGCAGCGGGCACCGGCAGGCGTGTGTTGTTTCGGGGCAACGTGATAGAGCACGGACGTAAGAGGAACGTAAGAGCATCGCGCCGGCCGCCATGCATGCAGCGGCCGGACGCCACACCCGCGCCGCGCATTGCGGGATACGGGGCGATGGACACGGCAGCGTACGGGGTGGCACATGCGCGGGCGGCGGCGGCCCGGTTATCGTCGGCATCCGTTCTGGTTGCCGGTCCCGCCGATGAAACGCCTGCCGCTGCTGCTGTTGTCCTGCCTCGCCGTTCCCGCCCTGCATGCCGCCGACCGCATCACCGGGCCGGGCTTCGCCACCCGCTCGGAGGTGATCGCGCCGCACGCGATGGCCGCGACCTCGCAGCCGCTGGCCACGCAGATCGCGCTGGACGTGATGAAGTCCGGCGGTTCGGCGGTGGATGCGGCGATCGCCGCCAACGCCGCGCTCGGGCTGATGGAGCCGACCGGCAACGGCATCGGAGGCGACCTGTTCGCCATCGTCTGGGACCCGAAGACGCAGAAGCTGTATGGCTACAACGGCTCGGGCCGCTCGCCGAAGTCGCTCACCCTGGCCGAGTTGCAGCGCCGCGGGCTGAAGGAGATTCCCGCCACCGGGCCGCTGCCGGTGTCGGTGCCCGGCGCGGTCGATGGCTGGTTCGCGCTGCACGCGCGCTTCGGGCGCAAGCCCATGGCCGACAACCTGGCCCCGGCGATCCGCTACGCGCGCGACGGCCACCCGGTGGCCGAGGTGATCGCCTACTACTGGGACCGTTCGGTGCCGCGGCTGTCGCCGTACCCCGGCTTCAAGGAACAGTTCACCGTCGATGGTCGCGCCCCGCGCAAGGGCGAGCTGTGGCGCAACCCGAACCTGGCCGACACCCTGCAGAAAATCGCCGATGGCGGCCGCGACGCGTTCTACAAGGGCGACATCGCGCGCACCATCGACGCCTATTTCAGGGCCAACGGCGGTTTCCTGTCGTATGCGGACCTGGCCAGCCACCAGGGCGAATGGGTCGAACCGGTAAGCAGCAATTACCGTGGCTACGACGTGTGGGAACTGCCGCCCAACAGCCAGGGTATCGCCGCGCTGCAGATCCTCAACATCCTGGAAGGCTACGACTTTACGAAGATCGCGTTCGGCTCGCCCGAGCACGTGCACCTGTTCGTCGAGGCCAAGAAGCTGGCCTTCGCCGACCGTGCGCGTTTCTATGCCGACCCGGCGTTCTCGCCGGCGCCGGTGCAGCGGCTGGTGTCCAAGGACTACGCGGCGCAGCGGCGCGCGCTGATCTCCATGGATACGGCGCTGAAGGAGGCCCAGCCGGGCACGCCCAGGCAACTGGAGGAGGGCGACACCATCTACATGACCGTGGCCGATGCCGACGGCATGATGGTCTCGCTGATCCAGTCCAATTACCGCGGCATGGGCAGCGGCATGGCGCCGCCGGGGCTGGGCTTCATCCTGCAGGACCGGGGTGAGATGTTCGTGCTGCAGGATGGCCATCCCAACGGCTACGCGCCGGGCAAGCGCCCGTTCCAGACCATCATCCCGGCGTTCATCACCAGGGACGGCAAGCCGTTCGCCAGTTTCGGGGTGATGGGCGGGGCGATGCAGCCGCAGGGCCACGCGCAGATCGTGATGAACCTGGTGGACTTCGGCATGAACCTGCAGGAAGCCGGCGACGCGCCGCGCATCCAGCACGAGGGCTCGACCGAACCGACCGGGCAGGGCACGGCGATGCGCGACGGCGGCGAGGTCAACCTGGAAACCGGCTTCCCCTACGAGACCATCCGCGCGTTGATGCGCAAGGGCCATCGCGTGGTGTTCGCCGACGGCCCCTACGGTGGCTACCAGGCGATCATGCGCGATCCCGCCACCGGCGTGTACTACGGTGCGTCGGAGAGCCGCAAGGACGGCCAGGCCGCGGGCTACTGATGAGGCCAGGAGTGAGTGAAGAGGAGTGAGGAGTGAGAAAAGGCCTGGATGCCGTCATTACCAGGCATGCGTGCGTTGGAAGGCGCTTCCCGCCTGCGCGCCAATGACGGAATGATGCGGAGATGGCAGGCAACCGCGGAGCCGCTGTTGCCTTTTCTCACTCCTGTTCACTCATTCCTTGGCGTTAACTCACTCCGCCGCCCCGCTCACTTCTGCTCTCCAGCCTCTTCCTGCGCGGCCATCTCGCGTTCGATCCACGCCTGCACGGCATGCCGCGCGCGCTGCGCGCGGCGCCGTTCCAGCTGGTACTCCAGGTCCAGCACGCGGTACAGGCACACCATCACCATCACCATCAGCAGCGCGAACGGCAACGCGGCGATGGTGATCATGCCCTGCAGCGCGTCCAGCCCGCCGGCCAGCAGCAGGGCCGCGGCGATCAGCGCCACCGCCACGCCCCATACCGCCTTGCGCGCCGGCGGCGGATCGCCGGCTTCGTCGGTGGACATGCTGGCCAGCACCAGCACCGCCGAATCGGCCGAGGTGACGAAGAAGATCACCAGCAGCACCAGCGCGATGCCCGACAGCAGCAAGCCGCCGGGCAGGCTGTCGAACAGCGCGAACAGCACCGTCTCATAGCCGTTGCCCAGTGCCTGCAGCAGGTCGGCGTGGCCGCTGATCTGCGCCCACAGCGCACTGCCGCCGAATACTGAGAACCACACGAAACCAAGCAGCGTCGGCGCCAGCACCACGCCGACCACGAACTCGCGCACGCTGCGCCCGCGCGACACACGGGCGATGAACGCGCCCACGAACGGCGCCCAGGCGATCCACCAGGCCCAGTAGAAGATCGTCCAGTCCGCCACCCACGTGCTGCCCGAGAACGGCGACATGCGCAGGCTCATGGTCACCAGCTGGTTGAGGTAGGCGCCGAGGGTGGTGGTGAAGGTGTCGAAGATGAAGCCGGTCGGCCCCAGCACCAGCACCGCGGCCAGCAGCAGCGCGGCCAGCAGCAGGTTGCAGTTGGACAGCCACTTGATGCCACGGTCCACGCCGCTCAGGGTCGAGGCCATGTACAGCACGAAGGCGATGGCGATGATGCCCAGCTGCGCCGCGACGGTGGCGTGGATGCCGAACACGCGCTGCAGTCCGGCGGCGATCTGGATGGTGCCGAAGCCCAGCGTGGTGGCCACGCCGATCGCGGTGGCCACCACCGCGGCGATGTTGACCGCGTGGCCGATGGCGCCGCGGTGGTGGCGCCCGATCAGCGGTTGCAGCATGTCGCTGATCAGGCCGCGGCCGTTGCGGTTGTACTGGAACCACGCCATCGCCAGCCCGATCAGGGCGTAGATCGCCCACGGGTGCAGGCCCCAGTGGAAGAAGGCGTAGCGCATCGCCGCGCGCGCCGCGTCCACGCTTTGCGGCGGCAGCCCTTCGGGCGGCTTGGAGAAATGCGAGATCGGCTCGGCCGCGCCCCAGAACACCAGGCCGATGCCCATGCCGGTGGCGAACAGCATCGCCAGCCAGCTGGCGCGCGAGAAGTCCGGCTCGGCGTCCTCGCCGCCGATGCGCAGGTTGCCGAAACGGCCGAACGCCAGGTACAGCAGGAAGGTCAGCGTCAGGAACACGATCAGCAGGTACAGCCAGCCGACGCTGCGCACGACGTCGACCAGCACGGCCTGCACCACGTCGTTGAAGGGGCCGGGGGCGATGCCGGCCAGCAGCACCAGGGCGGCGACCAGCGCGATGGAAACACGAAACACCATGGAGGAGCTTCTCCGATCTGGGGATGGGGAGCGAGCCAGGGCTTGCAGCGGAACCGGTCGCCGCGGCGCCGGTCATGGCGTAACCGGTTGCCCGCGGACACGGAAGGAGGGAGGCCGGCATGGCGGCACGGGGCCGCCTGGCGGCGGCAGCGGCGCATCCTACTGAACCCGACGTCACGAATTCGTTAGTGCCCGCCGCGTCGCCGCCACGCGGCCCGCGCCGGTGGCGTGCCGGCCGCGCGTTCCACCCGGCCGGCCGCTTCGTGTTCTAATGCCGCCCGAAGCGGGGTACCGCGGCGTTGGCGCCACGGTTGAGACAGTCCCTTGGAACCTGATCCGGTTGATACCGGCGTAGGGAAGCTTCGCAATGTTGCCGTGCGTGGACGCCTGCCCAGGCTGCGTCCATGCGCCGGTGGCGGCGCGCCTTCGCTTCGTCCGGCCCGTGCATCCGCGTGGGCCTCCAAGAGGACGACGCCCGATGAATGCACCGCTTTCCGCCCTGCAGCAGCAGGCACAGCAACTCTCCGGATCGCTCACGCAGCCGATCCCCGGCTCGCGCAGGATCCACGTGCCCGGCTCGCGCCCGGACCTGCGGGTGCCGATGCGCGAGATCGCGCTGACCCGCACGCCGACCCTGTTCGGGGGCGAGCACAACCCGCCGGTCACGGTCTACGACACGTCCGGCCCCTACACCGACCCGGACGCGCGCATCGACCTGTGCGCCGGGTTGCCGGCATTGCGCCGTGCATGGATCGAGGAACGCGGCGACAGCGAATGCCTGGCCCAGCTGGGTTCGGCGTTCGGCCGTGGCCGCGCGCGCGACCCGGCGCTGGAGGCGGTGCGCTTCCCCGCGCGCAGCCTGCCGCGGCGTGCGCGCGCCGGTGCCAACGTCACCCAGATGCACTACGCGCGGCGTGGCATCGTCACCCCGGAAATGGAGTTCGTCGCGATCCGCGAGAACCAGCGGCTGGACGAGGTGCGCGACGCGCAGCTGCTGAAGCAACACCCGGGCGAGCACTTCGGCGCCGCCTTGCCGCCCCGCATCACCGCCGAATTCGTACGCGACGAAATCGCCCGCGGCCGCGCGATCCTGCCGTGCAACATCAATCATCCGGAATGCGAGCCGATGATCATCGGCCGCAACTTCCTCACCAAGATCAACGCCAACATCGGCAACAGCGCGGTGTCCTCGGGCATCGCCGAGGAAGTGGAGAAGCTGGTCTGGGCGATCCGCTGGGGCGCCGACACGGTGATGGACCTGTCCACCGGCAAGCACATCCACGAAACCCGCGAATGGATCATCCGCAATTCGCCGGTGCCGATCGGCACCGTGCCGATCTACCAGGCGCTGGAGAAAGTCGATGGCCGCGCCGAGGAACTGACCTGGGAAATGTTCCGCGACACCCTGGTCGAGCAGGCGGAGCAGGGCGTGGACTACTTCACCATCCACGCCGGCGTGCTGCTGCGCTACGTACCGCTCACCGCCGCGCGCACCACCGGCATCGTGTCGCGCGGTGGCTCGATCATGGCCAAATGGTGCCTGGCGCACCACCGGGAGAACTTCCTCTACACCCACTTCGAGGAGATCTGCGAAATCATGAAGGCCTATGACGTGGCCTTCTCGCTCGGCGACGGCCTGCGCCCGGGCTGCATCGCCGACGCCAACGACGCGGCCCAGTTCGGCGAGCTGGAGACGCTGGGCGAGTTGACGAAGATCGCGTGGAAGCACGACGTGCAGACCATGATCGAAGGCCCCGGCCACGTGCCGATGCAGTTGATCAGGGAGAACATGGACAAGCAGCTGCGCGAGTGCGGCGAGGCGCCGTTCTACACGCTCGGGCCGCTGACCACCGACATCGCGCCGGGCTACGACCACATCACCAGCGCGATCGGCGCGGCGATGATCGGCTGGTACGGCACCGCGATGCTCTGTTACGTCACGCCGAAGGAACACCTCGGCCTGCCCAACCGCCAGGACGTGCGCGACGGCATCATGGCCTACAAGATCGCCGCGCACGCGGCGGACCTGGCCAAGGGCCATCCCGGTGCGCAGGTGCGCGACAACGCGCTGAGCAAGGCGCGCTTCGAGTTCCGGTGGGAGGACCAGTTCCACCTCGGCCTGGATCCGGAGAAGGCCAGGGAATTCCACGACGAGACGCTGCCGAAGGAGGCGCACAAGCTGGCCCACTTCTGCTCGATGTGCGGCCCGCACTTCTGCTCGATGAAGATCACCCAGGACGTGCGCGATTACGCGGCCGAGCGCGGGTTGGACGCCGCCGGCGCGCTGGCGGCCGGAATGGAGGAGAAGTCCAGGGCATTCCGCGCGCAGGGTGCGCAGGTGTACCGCGCCGAGTGATGCGCCGGTGCCCGCGCGGTGCCGCGTTGCCGCGCGGGCACGGCGGTGATTGCCGCCGCGCCCGCGGCACGCGGCGGACGGGCGCAGTGGCGTGAATCTGTCTTTATGTTTTCTTCAGCTTGTTGAATTGCCCGCACCGGTGACAACGGTGCGGCGGCGCGTATTGGCCGCGCACGCAGCAATCACGCGGGTTTGCGTGATTGCTGCGTGCCGGGGCGTTTGCCGAAGAATGAACGGCAGATAAAAAAATCGCGCCCTGGGGCGCGAATTCTGAAACGGATTATGTGGATTGCGTCGGCGAGAGAGAGCCTGGTGTCGTCCCGCATGGGTACACGGGTAACTGCCATAGGCTAATATCCGCGCGCCTTGAAACATTTGCTCTTTGCGTTGACGCCATTTGCGGAATTTGGCGGTTCACTGGCGGCAACACCACCAGGGGGCGGGCACAGGACGATGCCCTCCAGCGATTCAATCCCTGACCGGCATGGAACCCATCAACAGCGCTCTTTCTCCCCCTGAACGCCTGCATATCGGCGACTGCCTGGTCGTCCTGCCATCGCGCGAGGTGCATGCCCCTGGCGCCCGTCGCAGCGTGCGGCTCACGCCCAAGGCGATCGGCGTGCTGCTGGTGCTGGCGCGTGGCGCCGGCAATGTGGTGACCCGCGATGAACTGTTCGCGCAGGTGTGGCCCGACACCCTGCCGACCAACGACGTATTGACCCAGGCGGTCACCCAGCTGCGCAAGGCGTTGTCCGCCGGTGGCGCGTTCCCGCAGGGACAGGAGTACATCGAAACGATCGCCAAGACCGGCTATCGGCTGCGCGCGCCGGTGGCGTGGGCGAAGGAGCAGGAAGAAGCACCTTCGCCGGCCGCCGACGCGGTGGCGCAGCCGGTGGATGCGGCAGATGCGGCAGATGCGACGGGCACCGCGGCGCTGCCGGATGCAGCCAGGGCCGCCGGATTCTGGCGCCGCGCACGGCGTCGCCTGCTGCTGGTGGTGGGCCTGCTGCTGTTGTGCAGCTCGCTGACGATGGCCTGGCTGCTGTGGCAGCGCCCGGTCGCCGCGCGCGCGCCGGACGCGGTCACGGCCGACGGTACCGGCGTGATCGGCAGTCCGCAGCGTCCGTACCGCCTGATCACCGCCAGCCAGGGATTCGGCACGTTCCCGGCGTTGTCGCCCGATGGCGCGCTGGTCGCCTTTGCCGACGAAAGCGATGGCGGTTCGACGCTCAAGGTGCAGAGCACCGGCAGCACCACGTCTGCGACGCTGGTGAAGGCGCCCGCGGGTGCCATGGACCGGTTCCCGGCGTGGTCGCCGGATGGGCGCGAGATCGCGTTCGCACGGTTCGCCGCCGGCGGCAGCTGCGAGGTGCTGGTGGTCGGCGCCACCGGCGGCAGTGCGCGCCGCGCCACGGCCTGCGATGGCGCCGAGATGCTCAGCTTCAGCTGGACGCCGGATGGGCGCGGGCTGGTGTTCGGCTCGATGACCGGCCCCCACGGTGCGCCCGGCATCCGCACCCTGGACCTGGCAACGGGACGCTGGACGGTGCTGGATTACGCGCGGGGCGAAGGCGACTTCGATTACGCGCCGCGCTACTCGCCCGACGGCCGCCAGCTTGGATTCACCCGCAACCCGCAGCTGGGCGCGGTGTGGGTGATGGACGCCAATGGCGGCGACGCCCGCCGCGTCACCAGCGGCAGCGCGGAGATGCGCGGCTGGGCCTGGCTGGGCGAGCACGCCATCGTGTTCGGGCGGCGCATAGACAGCGAATCGCGGTTGTACCAGGTGGACCTGCGTTCGGGCCTGCTCAAGGACCTGGGCGTGGATGACGCGCAGAGTCCCAGCGTGGCCGGCATGGGCACGCTGCTCGCCTTCATGCACCGCGCGCCGCAGTTCGGCCTGTTCCGGGTCCCGCTGGACGATCCCGGACGCAAGGAACGGCTGTTCGCGTCGTCCGGGCGCGATGCCCAGCCGATGATCGCGCCCGACGGCCAGCAACTGGTGTTCACTTCCAACCGCTCCGGTGCGTTCGCGCTGTGGTGGGCGCGGCTGGGGCAGTCCGATTCCCTGCGCCCGGTGGACGGCTTCCGCCCCGAGGCGCGGCAGTCACCGGACTGGTCGCCCGACAGCCGCCAGGTGCTGGTCAGCGGCCGTGACGACGACGGCCGGCCCGGCATCTACGAAGTCGTGCCCGAGCAGGGGCAATGGAAGCGGCTGCCGGTGCCGGTTGCCGAACCGCTGCAGGCCGTCTATGGCCCCGCCCCGCATCTGGTGTTCGTGATCGGCAGCGAGGGCGACGGCCCGGCCACGTTGTCCCTGTTCGACCGCGGCGGCGGCCAGTGGCGGCGGGTCGCGCAGGTGGCCGGCGTGTCGCAGGTGCGCTACGACCGCGCGACGCAGCGGGTGTTGTTCACCCGGCTGGCCGAAGGCGGGCTGTGGTCGGCCGATGCCGCGCTGGCGCCGGGCAGTTTCCATGAGCTCAGCGGGGAGGTGCCGACCCGCTGGCGCTTCCGCACCTGGGCCCTGGGCGGCGATGGCGCGGTCGCGTACCTGCGCCAGGATGACGGATGCTCGGTGCAGCTGAGCCGGCTCGACCAGACACAACCGCCGCGCTGCCTCGAGGCACGCGCCGCGGCCGCCACCAACGGGTTCAGCGTGGCGCCCGATGGCGCCGCGGTATACGTGCCGCTGGCGGTGTCCGATGGCACCGACATCGGCATCATGCCGGTCCCCGAAGCACCCTCGCGACCCTCGCTGGGCGTGCTCAAGTGGTTGCCCCTGTTGGGAAAACCGGATTCGTGATTTCTTCGTTCGCGGTTCCGGAAGAATTCGGAAGGTTCTCGTCGCAACTTCCTGACGACTGCCGCCAGAGTTGGCAAAACCATCGGCCATTGAAGGCAAATGATGGTGAGTCATGCGACAGGTGGCCTGGGTCGATCGCGGCCAGTCGGTTTCGTTCGAGAAGCAGCCGGAGGACGGTCCGCGCCCGAACTGCGTGGGCGTCGCCCGCCTGGGCAGCCTGCAGACATCGGGCACGGTGTTCACGGTGTGGATGCAGCTGCGCGGCAGTGCCTGGGTGGAATCCAGGGAAGGCCGCTTCCGCCTGCGCCAGCGCGAGTGGATCGCGTTCGAGAAGGACTCGCGCCCGCTGATCCAGGCCAGCCGCGACGGGCTGTGCATCGGCGTGGCGCTGGACGCCGCTGCGCTGCGCACCCTGGGTGATCTGGCCGACAGCGGCCTGTATGCCGGCCACGGCGTCATGAGCCGGGCCGAGGCGCGCACCGCGCTGGGCCTGTGGCGCGAGGCCCAGGCACGCGAGCCCGGTTCCCACGTGCTGCGCCCGTTGCTGCTGCACGTGGCCTCGCTGCAGCGCGACTTTTCCGAGGGCGTGCAGCGCTGCCCGGGGCGCTCGCGCCTGCGCAAGCGCCAGGTGTTCGGCCGCATGCAGCGCGCGCGCATGTACCTGGAGGGCAACAGCCACCGCGTGGTGCGCATCGGCGAGCTGGCCGAGCTGACCAACTTCTCCAGCTGGTACCTGTCCAAGACCTTCCAGAGCCTGTACGAGGAAAGCCCGCAGTCGCTGTCCGCGCGCCTGCGCCTGGAGCGCGCGGCCCAGCTGCTGCGCGATACCGACATGATGATCAGCGAGGTCGCCGCGGCCAGTGGCTTCGACAACTGCTGCAGTTTCGCCCGCGCCTTCCGCGCGCGTTTCGGCGTTCCTGCCAGCCGCTACCGCGAAGCGGCGTGCGCCAGCCTCCCGCCACATTCGGCAAAGTTTGCGACTGCTTCGCGCAAACCCATGGCTTCGGTACGAACGTAACGTTCAGGGGTGTTTAACACACCACTAACGTAACCGGAGAGATTCATGAAGTTTCGTACTCCCGCAGTGCGGCTGGGCCTGCTCCCGGCCGGCATCGCCATTGCGCTGACCCCCGCTTTCGCCTCCGCGCAGGACGCCGCTGCCGGCGCCACCACGCTGGACCGCCTGGAAGTCACCGGCTCGCGCATCCGCGGCGCAAACATGGAGACGCAGCAGCCGATCCTGACCCTGAGCCGCGAGAACCTGGAAAAGCAGGGCTTCACCTCGGTCGCCGACGTACTGCAGAACATGACCTCGGCCGGCTCGCCGGCCATCTCCCGTTCCGAGGCCCTGGCCTCCGGTGAGAACGTGGGCGGCTACTACATCGACATCCGCAACCTGGGCGCCAACCGCACCCTGGTGCTGATGAACGGCAAGCGCCTGGGCGCCACCACGGGCGGCTACCAGGACCTGAGCCAGATCCCGATGTCGGCCATCGAGCGCATCGAAGTCCTGAAGGACGGCGCCTCGGCCATCTACGGTTCGGACGCCATCGCCGGCGTGGTCAACGTGATCACCCGCAAGCGCTTCGACGGCGCCGAAGCGCAGGTCTACCTGGGCCAGTACGGCGAGGGCGACGGCGAAACCAACCAGTACTCCTTCACCATGGGCTCGGAAGGCGAGCGCGGTGGCATCACCCTGTCCGCCGAGTACTCCAAGCAGGACCCGGTGATGGCCAAGGACCGCTGGTTCTCCCGTGACGGCGGCAAGGGCCCCAACACCACCGCCGGTGACCTGAGCCCGATCGGCCCGAACGGCGTGTGGTGCGATCCGCGCGTGTTCGGCGACTGCAAGCCGACCAAGGACAAGAGCCCGATCTGGCAGACGCTGAATCCGGGCGGCGATCCGACCAACCCGAACGACTACCACCCGATCACCCCGGCCGAATACGCCAACGCCAACCAGCAGATGATGCTGCAGACCGGCATCGAGCGTAAGTCGGTCTACGTGAACGGCAACTACGATTTCACCGACAGCGTGTCGTTCAACGCCGACATCCTGTACAACGAGCGCACCACCGATCAGCAGATCGCCGGTTACCCGTACCAGTCGCAGTCGTTCGGCACCCCGCTGTCGGCTGACAGCGCGTTCAACCCGATCGGCCAGGACGTCGAGTTCCGCCGCCGCCTGTGGGAAATGCCGCGCACCACCGAAAGCAAGCTGAAGACCCTGCGCTTCGCGCCGACCATCAGTGGCTTCTTCGAGTTCGCCGACAAGTCGTTCGACTGGAACGTCGGTGCGCTGTTCAACCGCAACGAGTCGACCAAGACCAACCACGGCGACATGAGCCTGATCGCCGCGCGCCAGGCCCTGGGCCCGTCGTTCATCGATGCCAACGGCGTTGCCCGCTGCGGCACCGCGGCCAAGCCGATCGAAGGCTGCTATGCGTGGAACCCGCTGCTGCCGGCCGGCGTGGCCGGCCCGGGCTCGCTGGCCGACAAGGACCTGCAGAACTTCCTGTTCCCGTCCTTCACCACCACCGGCGTGACCAAGACCACGTCGTTCACCGCTGACCTGGCCGGTTCGATCATGACCCTGCCGGCAGGCGACCTGGGCTTCGCCATCGGCGTCGAGCACCGCGAGGAAGAAGGCCGCTTCGTGCCGGACGCCTTCATGCAGTCGGGCGAATACACCGGCCTGGGCCAGACCACCACCAACGGCAAGTACGAGCTGGACGAGGTCTACCTCGAGCTCAACGTGCCGGTGCTGGCCGACATGGCCTTCGCCAAGGAACTGACCGTCAACGTTGCCGGCCGTTACTCGGACTACAGCAACTTCGGTGGCACCGTGAACGGCAAGTTCGGCGTGACCTGGCGGCCGATGGATGAGCTGCTGGTCCGCGGCACCTACGCCGAAGGCTTCCGCGCACCGTCGGTCGACAACATGTACGGCGGCCTGGGTTCGAGCTTCGAGAAGTACACCGATCCGTGCTCGGTCGGCGTGGCCGGCAGCGTCGCCGGCAATGCCGCCTGCACCGCCGCGGGCGTCGCACCGGACTACAAGCAGCTGGGTCAGGGCCTGATTCCGTGCACCACCTGGCCGTGCGCCACCCCGGATCAGTTCATCTCCGGTTCCAACCCGAACCTGAAGCCGGAAACCTCCACCAGCAAGACCGTGGG
The DNA here is from genome assembly GCA_002951995.1 of Stenotrophomonas acidaminiphila. Taxonomy (NCBI): domain Bacteria; kingdom Pseudomonadati; phylum Pseudomonadota; class Gammaproteobacteria; order Lysobacterales; family Lysobacteraceae; genus Stenotrophomonas; species Stenotrophomonas acidaminiphila. The sequence continues at coordinate 2,827,761 of CP019797.1, read as the reverse complement.
TCTGGTGTGGAGCCCGCGCTGGGTGCAGGGTCTGGACATCTCGCTTGACTGGTACAACTACCAGATCAAGGACATGATCATCTCCGACAGCGTCGACCGCATCCTGCGCGACTGCTACGTGCTGGGCAACAGCAGCCGTTGCGCCGGCATCGTGCGCGCCGCCGATGGTCACATCAGCGAGATGTTCTACGGCCTGGCCAACCTGGGCCAGATGGAGACCGAAGGCTACGACCTGGGTGTCAAGTATCGCCTGCCGGAACTGGCCATCGGCCAGATCTCGCTGGATTGGCAGACCACCTACACCGCCAAGTACGATGAAGTCGGCCAGAACAAGGCCGGCGACACCATCATCATCGGCAACGTCGGCAGCCCGGGCATCTTCCGCGTGCGTTCGAACCTGGGCGTGAACTGGGAGTACGGCAACTTCGGTGCCAACTACACCGCGCGCTACTACTCGGGCATGAAGGAAGGCTGCGTCAGCCTGGCCGACGGCTGGTGCGACCTGGCCGACCGTTACGCCAATGGCGAGTGGGAGCCGCTGCGCAGCACCGGTTCCAACACCTTCCACGACCTGCAGGTCAGCTACAAGGCGCCGTGGGATGCCACCATCGCCCTGGGTGCGAACAACGTGTTCAACCACCGTGGTTCGCTGCAGTACTCGGCGCCGAACAGCGATTTCGCCTACTACGGCGGCTTCGACATCGGTCGCTACATCTACATGAAGTACACCCAGCGCTTCTGATCCATCGAAGTCCTGTGCAACACGACGAAGGGCGGGCCGCAAGGCCCGCCCTTCTTCTTTGCGCGCGCCGCCTGCGCACGCCGGGGGAGTCCGCGGGCAGCAGGCCGCGCCCGCGGCCCGCCCGCGCTGGCGCGAATGCGCGCGTGCGCCCGTTGCGCTGTCGCGCGCTACCGGTGCCGCCTTCGCCGCAGCGTCCGCAGGTACAGGTGCGGAGGCAGGAAGCGGGAAGCCGGACGCGGAAACGAAAACGGCCGCAGGGGATGCGGCCGTTCCGGGGTATGCAGGGCGGGGGCCGCCTCAGGCGATGGCGGGCAGCCCGGCGAGGTCGCTGGCCATCTCGCGCCAGCCCTCCAGCCGCGGCAACACCGCGGTACGCTGCAGGTAGTCTTCGTCCACCGGGTTGCCGCTGGCCAGGGCCGTGGCCACGTGCACCGCGCCGGTGACCCAGAAACTGCGCACGTTCGAGCGCTGCGGCTGCAGGTGAAACGCCACCGCCTCGATGATCGGCATCGGCAGCCCCCACAGCCCCAGCAGGTAGGCACCGGCCTCGTCGTGGCCGGGCCGGTCGTCGCCCTCGGCCGCCGGTTCGCGCGCGTCGCGCACGCCCGGCAGCAGCAGGCCGATGTCGGCCAGCAACGCCGCGGTCGAACCCAGCTCGGCGCTGGAGGACGGCAGCATTTTCGCCGCCAGCCGCGAGGCGGCCAGGGCGCGGGCCTGCAGCGCGTTGCGCTCGGCCGGGGACACCGACGGCACCGAGAACACCTCGCTGGCCAGCACCAGGTCGCGCAGCGTGGACAGGCCCAGCCGGGTCACCGCGCCGCGCAGGTCGGAAATCGCCCGGCCGCTGTTGAAGAACGCGGAATTGGACAGCTGCAGCACCTTGGCGGCGATCGCCGGGTCGGCCGAGACCAGCTTGGCGATGTCGCTGGCGTCGCTGTTCTCGTCCTCTTCCAGCGCTTGCATCAGGCTCAGGTACAGGTGCGGCGGCGACGGCAGCTTCTCGATGCGGCCGATGGCGGCGCGCAGCCGCGGGCTGTCCAGCAGGTCGCGCAGTTCCTCCAGGCTGGTCAGCGCTTCCAGCAGCACTTCCGGCGACAGCGGCAGCGGCAGGAACCGATGCGCCACGCCGATGATGCGCGCCGAGGGCGCGCGCTGGCTCTGCGCGGCTTCGATCAGCGCGATGCGGATCGTTTCCGGGCGCAGGGTGCGGATCTGGCCGAGCAGGGTGGCAGGCGTGAGGTCAGGCAGCGCCGGGGCGACGATCACCGCGTCGACCGTGCTCGACGCCACCGTGGCGATGGCGGCATTGCCGTCCGGGGCGCTCTGGACCTGCCAGTCCTCGCCCAGGTCGGTGATGTACTCGAGGAGATCGGCCGACAGGCTGGCTTCGTCGCCGACTAGCAGGATACGCAAGACATTTCCCCCAATGGAACCGTCCGGCCGAACTGGAACAGGCCGGTAACCCGGCCTGTCAATGTAGCGGAACACCCGGCCGCGGTCATGCACCGGGCGGATGAAACGTGATGCTCGTCGCTGGCGGCGGCATGGCGCCGCCGCCGGCGTGGCTCAGCCCTGCTTGGCCACGAAGGTCTCGTGCGCCTGGACCAGGATGCGCTTGGCCTCGGCGGCGTCGCCCCAGCCTTCGATCTTGACCCACTTGCCCTTTTCCAGGTCCTTGTAGTGCTCGAAGAAGTGGCCGATGCGCTCCAGCCAGTGGCTGGACACCTGGGCGATGTCCTCGACGTGGCCATAGCCGCTGAAGATCTTCGCCACCGGCACGGCCAGGATCTTCTCGTCGCTGCCGGCTTCGTCGCTCATCTTCAGCACGCCCACCGGGCGGCAGCGCACCACCGAACCAGGCACCAGCGGCAGCGGCAGCACCACCAGCACGTCGGCCGGGTCGCCGTCGCCGCACAGGGTGCTGGGGACATAGCCGTAGTTGCAGGGGTAGCGCATCGGCGTGGAGAGGATGCGGTCGACGAAGATCGCGCCCGACTCCTTGTCCACTTCGTACTTCACCGGCTCCGAATCCTTCGGGATCTCGATGATGACGTTGATTTCTTCCGGGGGTTCTTGCCCGCGGAAACGAGTTCCAGACCCATGCGCTGCTCCGAATCGTGCGTTTGACAGAAGGGCGGCATTCTACGCCTGCCGCTGGTGCGGCGCACCAAAGCCCGCCGGGCGGCGCGGCCACCGGCGCCGGTCCGCCGGGGCCGGCCGGGTGCAGGCCGGGGCACGGACGGGTAGCCTGCCGGCATGGATTCGCTGATCGCCGCCTCCGCGCGCGCCCTGGCCAGCGGCGATGTCCTGGCCGCGCTCAACCACGTGGCGCTGCGCGAGGACCCGGCGGCGCTGGCCCTGCGCGGGATCGCCATGGCCCGGCTCGGTGAGCTGGCGCGCGCGCGCGGGCTGCTGCGCCGGGCGCGGCGCGGCTTCGGCACGCACGAGGGGCTGTCGCGGGCGCGCTGCGCGCTGGCCGACGCGGAGGTGGCACTGGCGATGCGCGAGCTCGGCGGTTCGCCGGCGCCGCTGCGTGCACTGGCGGCGCAGCTGCAGGCGCATGGCGACCAGGGCAATGCACTGCAGGCCTGGTTGATCCTGGCGCGCCGCTGGCTGCTGCTCGGCAGGCTGCCGCAGGCCGCCGAGGCGCTGTCGCGCCTGGACGGCCAGCGGATGCCGCCGGCGCTGGCGGCGATGGCCGGGCTGACCGCCGCGGCGCTGGCGCTGCGTGCGCTGCGGGTGGCCGAGGCGTGCGCGGCGCTCGAGGCCGCGGACGTGGCCGCGGGTGCGGCCAGCATTGCCGCGCTGCAGGCGGAAGTCGCCGCCGCCCGCGCGGAACTGGAGCAGCCCGCCGCGCGTTGCCTCGGTGGCGGCGTGGACGTGCCGCTGCGGATCGGGCAGGTGCAGGCCCTGCTGGCGTCCGGCGCGCTGGTCGTGGATGGCTGCCGCCGGGGCGTGCGGCAGGGCGGCCGCTGGCACTCGCTGGTGCGGCGCCCGGTACTGCTCGCCCTGGCCCGTGCGCTGGCCGAAGCCTGGCCGGGCGACGTCGAGCGCGACGCGCTGGTCGCCCGCGTATTCGGCATGCGCCACCGCGACGACAGCCTGCGCGCGCGGCTGCGGGTGGAAATCGGCCGCCTGCGCGCGCTGGTCGCGGCGGTGGCCGGCATCGAAGCCACGCCCGGCGGATTCCGGCTGGTGCCGCATGCCACGGATACGGTGAGGGTGCTGGCGCCGCCGTTCGAGGGCGCCCAGGCCGCGCTCGTGGCGCTGCTCGCCGATGGCGCCGGCTGGTCCACCTCGGCGCTGGCCCTGGCACTGGGCGGCAGCCAGCGCAACGTGCAGAGGGCGCTGGTTGAGCTGGAGGCGGCTGGGCGCGTGCGCTCGCGCGGACGCGGCCGCGCGCAGCGCTGGTGGTCGCTGCCGCCCGGTGGATTCACGACGATCTTGTTACTCCCCGCCGCGCTGCCGGTTGACTAGGGTCACCGGCAGGCACCGAATCCCCGATGTGCCAGGAGAGCGCAGCAATGAACACAGGAAACCCTGTCCCCGGCGTGGCCGCCACCCCGGTCCGCCCGGCCGAAGTGGTACGCGACTATGGCCCGTTCGCCGACGCCGATTGCATCCACGGCGTGAGCTTCGACGGCCACAACGTGTGGGCCGCCACCGGCGCGGCGCTGGTGGCCTTCGACCCGCGCGATGGCGCGCTGGTCCGCACCCTGGCCCTGCCATGCGATGCCGGCACCGCCTTCGATGGCACCCACCTGTACCAGATCGCCGAAGCGCGCATCGACAAGATCGACCCGCGCAGCGGGCGGGTGCTGTCCTCGATCCCGCGCCCGGCGCCGGCGCCGATTCCGGCATGGCCTGGGCCGAGGGCAGCCTGTGGGTGGGGCAGTACCGCCAGCGCCGGATCCACCAGATCGATCCGGCCGACGGCACGGTCCTGCGCACCATCGAATCGGATCGCTTCGTCACCGGCGTCACCTGGGTGGACGGCCAGCTGTGGCACGGCACCGGCGAGGGCGAGGAGAGCGACATCCGCCGTGTCGATCCGCAGGACGGCACCGTACTGGAACGCCTGCGCATGCCGCCGGGCATCAGCGTCAGCGGCCTGGAAGCCGATGGCGGCGACCTGTTCTATTGCGGCGGCGGCCGCGCCGGGCGGGTGCATGCGGTGAAGCGGCCACGCACGCGCTGAACCGCGTGCGTCGGGCCGCTGCGGCGCCTCCCGTGCCGCGGGCCGCGGCCTGATCCGGGGCGTGCCCCGGCGTGGCACCGGCAGCAGGCGGCGATGTCCTGGCCGCGGCTGCGGGGCCAGCGCCCGGCTGCGCTGCCCTTCCGCCGCGGATCGGGGAAGGCCAGCGCAGCGCGGGAAGCGGGCGCCGGTTACAGCAGCGGCACCAGCAGCAGCGCCACGATGTTGATGATCTTGATCAGCGGGTTGATCGCCGGGCCGGCCGTGTCCTTGTAGGGGTCGCCGACGGTGTCGCCGGTCACCGCGGCCTTGTGCGCCTCGCTGCCCTTGCCGCCGAAGTGGCCGTCCTCGATGTATTTCTTGGCGTTGTCCCAGGCACCGCCGCCGGTGGTCATCGAGATCGCCACGAAGATGCCGGTGACGATCGTGCCGATCAGCAGCCCGCCCAGCGCTTCGGGCCCGAGCAGCAGGCCGACCACGATCGGCACCGCCACCGGCAGCAGCGACGGCACGATCATTTCCCGGATGGCCGAGCGGGTCAGCATGTCCACCGCCCTGTCGTACTGCGGCTTGCCGCTGCCGTCCATGATCCCGGCGATCTCGCGGAACTGGCGGCGCACTTCCTCGACCACCGCGCCGGCGGCGCGGCCCACCGCCTCCATCGCCATCGCGCCGAACAGGTAGGGGATCAGGCCGCCGACCAGCAGGCCGATGATCACCCGGTGGTCGGACAGGTCGAACAGGAACGACCTGCCCGGGTGTGCCGCCTGCAGGTTGTGGGTGTAGTCGGCGAACAGCACCAGCGCGGCCAGCGCCGCCGAGCCGATCGCATAGCCCTTGGTCACCGCCTTGGTGGTGTTGCCCACGGCATCGAGCGGGTCGGTGATGTCGCGGATCTCCGGCGGCAGCTCGGCCATCTCGGCGATGCCGCCGGCGTTGTCGGTGATCGGCCCGTAGGCGTCGAGCGCGACGATCATGCCGGCCATCGACAGCATCGCGGTGGCGGCGATGGCGATGCCGTACAGGCCGCCGTGCAGGTATGCGAACCAGATCGCCGCGCACACCGCCACCACCGGCAGCGCGGTGGACTTCATCGACACGCCCAGCCCGGCGATGATGTTGGTGCCATGGCCGGTGGTGGAGGCCTTGGCCACGTGCTGCACCGGCTTGTACTGGGTGCCGGTGTAGTACTCGGTGATCCACACGATCAGCCCGGTCAGCAGCAGGCCGATCAGGGCACAGATGTAGAGGTTCATCGCGCCGTGGGCGTTGTCGCCCATCAGCGCGGTGGTGATCGGGTAGAACGCGATCGCCGCCAGCACGCCGGAGACGATCACGCCCTTGTACAGCGCGCCCATGATGTTGGGCTTGCTGCCGGAGACCTTGACGAACATCGCGCCGATGATCGAGGCGAGGATCGATACGCCGCCCAGTACCAGCGGATACAGCACCGCGTTCCTGCCGGCGAAGTCGGCCGAGCCCGGCACCATCATCATGCCGCCCAGCAGCATGGTGGCGATCACCGTCACCGCGTAGGTCTCGAACAGGTCGGCGGCCATGCCGGCGCAGTCGCCGACGTTGTCGCCGACGTTGTCGGCGATCACCGCCGGGTTGCGCGGGTCGTCCTCGGGAATGCCGGCTTCGACCTTGCCCACCAGGTCGGCGCCCACGTCCGCGCCCTTGGTGAAGATGCCGCCGCCCAGTCGCGCGAAGATCGAGATCAGCGACGAGCCGAACGCCAGCCCGACCAGCGCGTGCAGGTTGTCGGCCTGCGCCAGGCCCAGCTGCTGCAGCACGAAGTAGTAGCCGGCCACGCCCAGCAGGCCCAGCCCCACCACCAGCATGCCGGTGATCGCGCCGCCCTTGAAGGCCACGTCCATCGCCGCGCCCATGCCGTTGCGCGCGGCCTCGGCGGTGCGCACGTTGGCGCGCACCGAGACATTCATGCCGATGTAGCCGGCCACGCCGGACAGCACCGCGCCGACCGCGAAGCCGACCGCGGTGTACCAGCTCAGGAACACGCCCACCAGCACGAACAGCACCACGCCGGCGATGGCGATGGTCAGGTACTGGCGGTTGAGGTAGGCGCGCGCGCCTTCCTGGATCGCCGAGGCGATTTCCTGCATGCGTGCGTTGCCGGCCGGCTGGCGCAATATCCAGCGGGCGGCGAACAGACCATAGGCGATGGCGATGACCGCGCAGGCCAGCGCGAAGACGAGACCGTAGTGTTCCAGCATGAACCCCTCCAGCACAGGTGGATGTCGTCCAGCAGCGCTGAACGCGGGACACGCCGGGGATGAAGCACTGGAACAGACCCGGAGCCATGCAGCGGCCGTGGTACGTGTCGCGGTGTTCAACGTTTCCTGGAGCTGCGGCGAGTATGGGTCAGCTGCCGTTCACTGTCACGGGCCGGCGCGCTTGCCCTGCCGTTCAGCGCCGCGCTGGCACCGTGCGGCTTTCCCTGACGCGAGGCGGGCCGATGAAAGTGCGGCGTGGAAAGTGGTCGATACCGTTGCTGGCGCTGTTGCCGCTGGCTGCCGGCGCGCAGGCGCCGGCGGCCACGCAACCGGAAATCCAGCGCCCGCCGGGCACGCCGCAGGCGGTGGGCGCGGTGCATACCGTGCGCCAGATCCCCGAGGCCTGCGTGCGCATCGAAGGCCGCTTCACCGGCCAGGCCGACGCACCCTACGCCATGCAGCCGGTACGCACCGACCCGCGCTGCCAGCCGCGCGCGGCGCTGCTGGACTTCGCCCGGGTGCGGCCCGGCGAGGACGGGTGGCGGCTCAACGACCGCATCCGCATACCGGCCGCGGCCTGTCCCGGCCAGCAGGCGGTGGTCGAAGTCTGGCGGCGCCCGGTCGAGCAACCGCTGGTCCGCGACGGGCAGGGCCAGGTGCGCGTGTACCTGGGCGAAGCGCGGCAGCAGGCCGATGCCGGCAAACTCGCGTCACTGCCCGCGTTCGCGGTGCGGATGACCCTGCAGGGCACGCCCTGTCGCTGAGGCGGACGGTGGCGCGCCGCCGCGCCCGCGGTTGCCCCGCTCAGGCCGCCGCTTGCGCGGGGCCCGCGTCATGCCCGGCCAGGTGCTGGCCCAGGCGATAGCCTGCGGCGCCGATCAGGCAGGCCAGAAGGAAGCCGAGCATGCCGATCAATATCCTGCGGGCCATGGCGTCGTGCCTGTGCGGGAAACACGGCGCCACGATGATGCCGCGCGTGCCGCCGCGCACCTGCCTGAAGTCACCGCGACGCACGCCAGGGCGCTGCCGGCTCAGCCCTCCCAGACCGGCAGTTTCCTGGCGACCGCCACGTTCTTCAGGGTCACGTACTTCGGCAGACCGTCGCGGCCCCATGGCAGCGGTGCTTCGCCGCGGATCAGCGGCTGCAGGTAGCGCCGCGCCTTGTCGGTGATGCCGAAGCCGTCGCGGCGGATGAACCCGGCCGGCATCTTCTTCTCGTGGTTGGCCACCCTGGACAGCGGCGCGGCCTCGATCTTCCAGCGGTACGGCGTGTCGCCGGTACGCACGATCACCGGCATCACCGAATTGCGGCCTTCCAGCGCGAACCGCACCGCCGCCCTGCCCACCGCCTGCGCCTGCTCCCAGTCGGTCTTCGAGGCGACGTGGCGGGCCGAGCGCTGCAGATAGTCCGGCAGGGTCCAGTGCACCTTGTAGCCCAGTTCGGCCTTGACCCGGCCGGCCAGGTAGGAGGCCACGCCGCCGAGCTGGGTATGGCCGAAGGAGTCGGTGGCGCCGCCGGCGTCGGCGACGAAGCGGCCGTCGGCGTCCTGGATGCCCTCGCTGGCGACCACCACGCACCAGCCCACCTTCGCCACCACCTGCTTCACTTTCGCCAGGAAGGCGGCTTCGTCGTAAGCGCGTTCCGGCAGCAGGATGATCTGCGGTGCCTCGTCGGGATTCTCCCCGGCCAGCCCGGCCGCGGCGGCCAGCCAGCCGGCATGGCGGCCCATCGCCTCGTAGATGAAGACCCGGGTGGAGGTCTCGGCCATCGCCGCCACGTCCAGCGCCGCCTCGCGCACCGACACCGCGGTGTACTTGGCCGCCGAGCCGAAGCCGGGGCAGGTATCGGTGACCGCCAGGTCGTTGTCGATGGTCTTGGGCACGCCCACGCAGGTCAGCGGGTAGCCGAACTCGCGGGCCAGCTGCGAGACCTTGAGCGCGGTGTCGGCCGAATCGTTGCCGCCGTTGTAGAGGAACCAGCGCACGTCGTGCGCCCGCAACACGTCCAGCAGGCGCTCGTAGCGGGCCCGGTCCGCTTCCAGCGACTTGAGCTTGTAGCGGCACGAGCCGAACGCGCCGCCCGGGGTGTGGGCCAGCGCGGCGATGCTCGCGGCTGACTCGCGGGAGGTGTCGACCAGGTCCTCGCGCAGCGCGCCCAGGATGCCGTTGCGTGCCGCCAACACCTTGATTTTCTTTGCCCTGGCTTCGGCGATGACCGCCGAGGCGGTGGCGTTGATGACGGCGGTCACGCCACCGGACTGGGCGTAGAGAAGGGTACCTTTGGACATGGGCGGGGTTCTCCGGGCGGGGGACATTTCCGGGACATTGGCCGGATGCGGTAAGCTGCGTTATTGCGGTGCAGCGTGAATCGGCCCATGAGTCTAACGCCGCTGTCCGTCCCTGAAAGAAACGTCCTCTACATACAAGGGAGTCAGGAATGCGATTGGTTCTGTTGGGACCGCCCGGTTCGGGCAAGGGCACGCAGGCGACCCGCCTGAAGGAAGAGCTGGGGATTCCGCACATCTCCACCGGCGACCTGCTGCGCGCCGAAGTGGCCGCCGGCACCGAGCTGGGCAAGCAGGCCAAGGCGGTGATGGACGCCGGCAACCTGGTGTCCGACGACATCCTGCTGGGCATGCTCGAAGCGCGCCTGGCGCAGGCCGACGTCGCCAACGGCTTCATCCTCGACGGCTACCCGCGCAACGTGGCCCAGGCCAACGCGCTGGGCGAACTGCTGGCGCGCCTGCAGCAGCCGCTGGACGCGATCGTGCAGCTGGACGTGCCGACCGAACTGCTGGTCGAGCGCATCGCCGGCCGCGCCAAGGAGCAGGGCCGCGCCGACGACAACCCCGAATCGGTGCGCCAGCGCCTGCAGGTCTACAACGATTCCACCGCGCCGGTGATCGACTTCTACGCCGGCAAGGGCACCCTGGCCCGGGTCGACGGCGTCGGCGCGCTGGACGAGGTGCTGGCCCGCATCCTGGCGGCGATCAAACGCTGATGCCCGGCTTTCCGCTCCGGACCTGCGCCGGAGCGGGCGCATGAAGAACGCCCCGGACCATTGGCTGGTCCGGGGCGTTCGTCGTTGCAGGGGCCAGCAGGTGGGCGTGCTCAGAGCCCCGCAGCATGAGCTCCCTGGGGATGGCCTCTTGGGGAGTAGGACCTGAGGGATACTGCGGCTGGCCCGTGCATTCTCGGTATGAATGCCCCGGGTGGTATAGGAGTTTTCCCTACACGCCGGTAAGGGTAATGCCGGGGTGACATACCCGCGCGCCGGCGCATCGGCGACAATCGGCGCATGAGCAAGCTCCATATCCTCGGCATCGCCGGTACTTTCATGGGCGGCGTGGCCGCCCTGGCCCGCGAACTCGGCCACACGGTCGAAGGCAGCGACCAGGCGGTGTACCCGCCCATGTCCACCCAACTGGAAACGCTGGGCATCAGCCTGGCCCAGGGCTACCTGCCCGGCAACATCGGCGCCGACTGCGACGAGGTCGTGATCGGCAACGCGCTGTCGCGCGGCAACCCCGCGGTGGAGGCGGTGCTGGACGCCGGCCGGCGCTACACCAGCGGCGCGCAGTGGCTGGCCGAAAACGTACTGCCGGGCCGTGACACGCTGGCCGTGGCCGGTACCCACGGCAAGACCACCACGACCACCATCCTGGCCTTCCTGCTGCAGGCCGCCGGGCGCGAGCCGGGCTTCCTGATCGGTGGCGTGGCCGAGGATTTCGGCGTGTCGGCGCGGCTGGGCAGCGGCCGCGAGTTCGTGGTCGAGGCCGACGAGTACGACACCGCGTTTTTCGACAAGCGCAGCAAGTTCGTCCACTACCGGCCGCTGGTGGCGATCCTCAACAACCTGGAATACGACCACGCCGACATCTTCCCCGACGTGGCCGCGATCCAGCGCCAGTTCCACCACCTGGTGCGCACCGTGCCCGGGCGCGGCCGGTTGATCGTCAACGGCGAGGACGCGCGCCTGGCCGAGGTGCTGGCGATGGGCTGCTGGACGCCGGTGGAGCGCTTCGGGTTCGATCCCGCGCTGGAATGGAGCGCGCGCCTGGTCGAACCGGACGGCAGCGCGTTCGCGGTGCTGCACCGGGGCGTGGACGTGGCGCAGGTGCGCTGGCCGCTGCTGGGGCGGCACAACGTGCTCAACGGCCTGGCGGCGCTGGCCGCCGCGCATGCGGTGGGCGTGGACGTGGCCGCGGTGGCGCCGGCGCTGGCCGGCTTCCACAGCGTCAAGCGCCGCCTGGAGGTGATCGGGCAGGCGCGCGGCGTGACCGTCTACGACGATTTCGCGCACCATCCCACCGCCATCCACACCACGCTGCAAGGCCTGCGCGCGAAGGTCGGGGCGGCGCGGATCGTGGTGGCGATGGAGCCGCGCAGCAATTCGATGCGGCTGGGCGCGCATGCCGCGGCGCTGGCGCCGTCGCTGGACATCGCCGACGCGGTGGTGTTCCTGGCCCGCCCGGAGCTGCCGTGGGATGCGGCCGCGGTGATCGCGGCGGTACGCGGCCAGGCGCAGGCGGTGGCCGATACCGATGCGCTGCTGGCGCGGCTGGGCGAAGCGGTACGCGACGGCGACCATGTGGTGTTCATGTCCAACGGCGGCTTCGACGGCGCGCCGCGCCGCTTCCTGGCGCAGCTGCAGGGCTGATGCCGCGACCCGTCGCGGCGCGGGGCGCGACGGTCATGCGCTACCCTCGTCCGCGATTCCCCCGTTTCCGGAGCCTGGCCCGGCCGATGACCGACACGCAGACCCTGTCCCTGTTCCCGCTGCATGCCGTACTGCTGCCCGGCGCCGCGCTCGGCCTGCGCGTGTTCGAGCCGCGCTACCTGGACCTGCTGCGCGAATGCGGCCGCCATGGCAGCACCTTCGGCATCTGCCTGATCCTAGACGGCGAAGAAGTCGGTGCGCCGGCCACGCCCGCGGCCTGGGGCGTGGAGGCGCTGGTCGAGGATTTCGATGTCGGCGCCGACGGCGTGCTGCAACTGCGCCTGCGCGGCGGCCGCCGTTTCCACGTCGCGCGCACGCGGGTGCGCGACAACGGCCTGGTGGTGGGCGAGATCCACTGGCGCGAGCCGGACCACGACGACGAGCTGCGCCCGGAGCATGCGCTGCTGGGCCTGCTGCTGGAACGCATCCTGGAGCAGGCGGGGGGCGAGTTCGCCGGCGCCGGTCCGGCGCAGCTGGACCAGGCGGCATGGGTGGGCTGGCGGCTGGCCGAACTGCTGCCGCTGGACGAAGCGCAGCGGCTGGTGCTGCTGCAGGAAGACGACCCGCACCGGCGGCTGGAACAACTGCTCACCTGGATCCCCGATTTCGAGCCGCCGTCGGAATCCGACCTGTAGGGGCGGGGCAAGCCCCGCCCCTACGCAGCGCGGGAATTGCGGCGGTGCGCGTAGGTGCCGGGCTTGCCCGGCACGGGGCTTCACCGGGAAGGCTTGATGCAGGGCAAGCCCTGCATCTACGGGGTGCGGGAATTGCACCGGTACGCGTAGGTGCCGGGCTCGCCCGGCACGGGGCTTTACCGGGAAGGCTTCATGCAGGGCAAGCCCTGCATCTACGGGGTGCGGGAATTGCACCGGTACGCGTAGGTGCCGGGCTCGCCCGGCACGGGGCTTTACCGGGAAGGCTTCATGCAGGGCAAGCCCTGCATCTACGGGGTGCGGGAATTGCACCGGTACGCGTAGGTGCCGGGCTCGCCCGGCATGGGGCTTCACCGGGAAGGCTTCATGCAGGGCAAGCCCTGCATCTACGGGGTGCGGGAATTGCACCGGTACGCGTAGGTGCCGGGCTCGCCCGGCACGAGGCTTCATCGGGAAGGCTTGATGCAGGGCAAGCCCTGCATCTACGGAGAGCGCAAATTGCGGCGGTGCGCGTAGGTGCCGGGCTTGCCCGGCACGGGGCTTTACCGGGAAGGCTTCATGCAGGGCAAGCCCTGCATCTACGCAGAGCGGGAATTGCAGCGGTGCGCGTAGGTGCCGGGCTCGCCCGGCACGGGGCTTCACCGGGAAGGCTTCATGCAGGGCAAGCCCTGCATCTACGGAGGGCGCAAATTGCGGCGGTGCGCGTAGGTGCCGGGCTCGCCCGGCACGGGGCTTCACCGGGAAGGCTTCATGCAGGGCAAGCCCTGCATCTATGGAGGGCGGGAATTGCACCGGTACGCGTAGGTGCCGGGCTCGCCCGGCACGGGGCTTCACCGGGAAGGCTTGATGCAGGGCAAGCCCTGCATCTACGGGGTGCGGGAATTGCACCGGTACGCGTAGGTGCCGGGCTCGCCCGGCATGGGGCTTCACCGGGAAGGCTTCATGCAGGGCAAGCCCTGCATCTACGGAGGGCGCGAATTGCACCGGTACGCGTAGGTGCCGGGCTCGCCCGGCACGGGGCTTTACCGGGAAGGCTTCATGCAGGGCAAGCCCTGCATAAACGGAGAGCGGGAGGGGCAACGCCCGCCGCTACGGTTGCGGTTCGCTGCGGATCATCAACAACTGCATCCCGTTTTCGGGCATGGCCTGGGTACGGGTCTGCATGCCGTCCAGCGATTGCGTCACCGCGGCCAGCGCCGGGTCCACCCCGCGCAGCGGCAGCCACAGCCCGAACAGTTTGAAGTGGCGCTGGAACCGCAGGGTCTGCGCGCTGCCCAGCCACAGCGGCGCCTGGCCCGGCTGCAGCCGTACCGGCGCCGGCCACAGGCGCAGCGCATGCAGTTCGTCCGGGCGCGCGCCCCGGCGCAGCATCAGCAGCGATTCGACATGGGTGTCCAGCGTCGCCGGCAGCACCGGTACCTGGTCCGGCGTGGCCTTGCTGTCCAGCATGGTCAGGGCCTGCTGCCAGCCGGCCTGCGGCTGCAGCCGCCAGCCGTGGCGTTCCAGTTGCGCCTGCAGCGGCGCCAGCGGCCCGGCCACCTGCACGTCCAGCGGCCAGCGCTGGTCGTCGTCGAATTCGTTGCGGCGTGCCGGCAGCTCGCGCCAGCCGTCCTGCCACCACACCGCCATGTCCATCGTCCGCGGTGCCTCGGCCGCCGGTTCGAACTTGGCCAGTTTGGCCGCCACGTTGCGCGGCGCGTACCAGAACCCGGCCAGCAGGAAGACGCCATAGAACAGCCACGTCACCGGCTTGACCCAGAACGAGCGGTTGAAGCGGCGGCGGTAGGCGATGCCCAGCACCAGCAGCCAGAAAATGCCGAACAACATGCCGCCGATGACATCGCTCAGCCAGTGTGCGCCCAGGTACAGGCGGGCAAAACCAATGATCGTGACCACGATGCCCGACACCAGGTACGGCCAAACCCGCGTGCGCCCGGGCAGCTCGCGGCTGATCAGCACCGCGAAGAAGCCGAAGGTGATGGTGGCCATGGTCACCGACACCGACGGGAAGCCGAAGCCGCTGCTGGCGGCCGGTGGCCGCACCACGTCCACGGTGGTGCCCAGCAGCTTGGTCAGCGCCAGGCCGAAGGCCAGCGCCGCCAGCCAGTGCGCGGCAGCCATCCAGCGCCGGCGCCAGCACAGGTAGCCCATGCCGGCGGCGATCGCCGGCAACAGCACCTGCCAGTCGCCCAGCGAGGCCAGCGCCGCCATCGGGTAGTCGGCCAGCGGGTTGCGCAGCGCCAGCATCAGCTGGTGCACCGCCAGGTCCAGCGACAGCGGCTCGCCATGGCCGACCACCACCATCAGCAGCACGAACCAGCCCCAGCCCAGCAACAGCAGCATCAGCGCCAGCATCGCCAGCGGCACCGACTCGCGCCGGCGCGGGTCGAACAGGTCGTTCCAGTAGCGGCCGAGCAGGTGCGGATGGCGCTGCGACCAGCGCAGCAGCCGCGCCAGCCAGCCGTCCATGCGCGCGGCCGACCAGCGGTAGCCGTACAGCACGATCGCCCACACCAGCCCCAGCATCACCCCGAGCAGCGCCACCACCACGAACAGCCGGCCGGCGACCGCGGCCACTGCGTCGTAGGCCTGGCCCAGCGCCCAGCCCGGCAGCAGGAACAGCACCGCCCACGACAGGCTGGCCACCGCGCTGGGCTGCGCGTAGCGCGCCAGCGGCATCTTCGCCATGCCGGCGATGGCCGGCACGAACGGGCGGATCGCGCCGACGTAGCGCGCCACCAGGATGCTCTTGAAGGCGTTGCGCCTGAACAGCAGTTCGCCGCGTTCCAGCAACTGCGGGTAGCGGCTGAATGGCCATACCCCGCGCAGGCGGTCGCCCCAGCGGCGGCCGACCCAGTAGCTCAGGCCATCCCCGCAGAACGCACCCAGCGCGGCGCAGGCCACCGCATACGGGCCGGAGATCTCGCCCATGCCGATCAGCACGCCGACGGCGATCATCAGCGGCAGTGCCGGCACGATCGCGCCGAGGATGATCACCGCGTCGCAGAAGGCGATGGCGAAGACGGCACCGCCGGCCAGCACCGGGTGTGCGGCGATCCAGGCCAGGAGAGAGTCGATCCAGGAAGGTTGCATCGCGGGATTATAAAAGGGCGTGGGGGTCTGACCGCTGCCCTGCGCCGGGGTTCCGGACAGCGGCCATGCAGGTAATGCGACGCCGCGTCGCCGCGCGCCTGGGCGGCGGGTGCCAGCGGCTAGAATGGCGCTGATGGCCATTTCCCACGACGACGGCGTCCAGATCCTCAAATCCGACAGCTTCGGCCGCATCCTGGTGGTGTGCGAGGGCGGCCGCCGCTTCGTGCGCCGCGATCTGGGCGCCACCCCGTGGTGGCTGCGGCTGCCGGCGTGGTGGCTGGCGCGGCGCGAGGCGCGCGCGCTGGCCAGGCTGGGCGGAATGGAGGCGACCCCGCGGCTGCTGCGCTGGGACGGGCGCTGGCTGGACCGCAGCTACATGGAGGGCGCGGCCATGCACCTGCGCCCGCCGCGTGGCGACGTGGCCTGGTTTCATGCCGCGCGCCGCCTGCTGCAGCAGGTGCACCGGCAGGGCATCGCCCACAATGACCTGGCCAAGGAAGCCAACTGGCTGGTGCGCGCCGACGGCTCGCCGGCGCTGATCGACTTCCAGCTCGCGGTCTGCGGCGACCCGCGCTCGCGCTGGATGCGCCTGCTCGCGCGCGAGGACCTGCGCCATCTGCTCAAGCACAAGCGCATGTACTGCCGGCAGGCGCTGACCCCGGTGGAACTGCGCCTGCTCAAGCGCCATTCGTGGGTGCGCGAACTGTGGTTCGCCACCGGCAAGCCGGTGTACCGCTTCGTGACCCGGCGCATCCTGCACTGGGAAGACAACGAGGGGCAGGGCCCGAAGATGTGACGCAGCCCGCGCAGCGGGCTGCGTCACAAAGTTCCGCACGGCAGAACGTTGGGCCCCGACGCCTTGCCGGCCTATCCCCGCGCCTTTGGCGCGCCCCCCTTGATACAAAGGAGGGCTTGGCGCCATCACGTTGGCAATGCGCGTGGAGATGGGCGTGCCCCGCCGGGGGCTGCCGGGAAATCCACAGCGGGGCAGGGCCCGTTCTACGGTGGGTTCGCCGGAGGGGGGGCGGCGTTGTGGGGCCGGCCTGCGTCGACCGAGCAGGGCGACGTCATCGCTCAGCGCACCTCCACCACCTGCCTGCCGATGTAGCGGCGCTGGGCGTCGAAGTCGTAGCCCAGGGTGAGTATGCCGTCGTCGGCGCAGGCATGGCAGCCGCGCAGCGGCGTGGCGTACAGCAGGCGCACGCCGCCGTCGGCCAGCGGCGCGGTGCCGGCGGTTTGCGCCGGTGCGAACGGCACGGCCTCCGGGTGCCTGTCGAAGAATGCGCGGGCCTGCGCCCCGGTGCGGGCACTGTCCGGCAGCACATCCGCATCCACGTCGATGGTGCGTCCGTTGGCATCCACCAGCCAGGTGCCCTGGTTGGTGTTGGCGCGCAGCGGGAATTCCAGGGTCGCCACGCCCACCCCGGACTGGTCGTCCCAGGCGCTGACATAACCGGATTCGCCCTGTGCCGCCAGGCGCTGCGCGGCGGCGATCGCGGCCGGTGTCGCGCCGGCGCCGCGCATGGCTTCGACCACGCAGTGGTTGCCACCGGGCGCGGCCGCCTGGCGGCAGCCGTCGGTCGCCCCGCTCCATACCGCGCTGGCATCGATCCGCACCGGCGTGGCATCGCCGTTGCCCAGGCCGGTGGTCTGCCCGGCGACGTCGCGCGGGTGCGTCGCCTCGCCGGGCGGCGCGGTGCGCTCCTGGCAGGCGGGCAGGGACAAGGCGAGCAGCAGGGAAACGACGACAGGCAGGGATTTCATGGCAACGCACGACGGCTGTGGAAGGGCGCCAGTATCGACATCGCGGATTAACCGCAGGTGTTCGCGCGGCACCGGCAGGGGCGGTCGCGCCGGTGGCGCATAATGCGCTCCGCTTCCATCGGTATCGCGGAGTCGCGCATGAGCACCCTGCAAGGCAAGACCCTTTTCATCACCGGCGCCTCGCGCGGCATCGGCCTGGCGATCGCGCTGCGCGCCGCGCGCGACGGCGCCAACGTCGCCATCGCCGCCAAGTCGGCGGTGCCCAACCCCAAGCTGCCCGGCACCATCCACAGCGCCGTGGAGGCGGTCAACGCGGCCGGTGGCCGCGGCCTCGCGCTGAAGTGCGACATCCGCGAGGAAGACCAGGTACGCGCGGCGGTGGCGGCCACGGTCGACACCTTCGGCGGCATCGACATCCTGGTCAACAACGCCTCGGCGATCTGGCTGCGGGGCACGCTGGACACGCCGATGAAACGCTTCGACCTGATGCAGCAGGTCAATGCGCGCGGCAGTTTCCTGTGCGCGCAGGCGTGCCTGCCGCACCTGCTGCAGGCGCCGAACCCGCACATCCTGACCCTGGCGCCGCCGCCGAGCCTGGACCCGAAATGGTGGCGGCCGCATACCGGCTATACCTTGGCCAAGATGGGCATGAGCTTCGTGACCCTGGGCCTGGCCGCCGAGTTCGGCCCGCAGGGCGTGGCGGTCAATGCACTCTGGCCGCGCACGGTCATCGCCACCGACGCGATCAACATGATTCCCGGGGTCGATGCGGCCGCTTGCCGCCGCCCGGAGATCATGGCCGATGCCGCGCACGCGGTGCTGGTGCGCGAAGCGGCCGGCTTCAGCGGCCAGTTCCTGATCGACGACGAGGTGCTGGCGCAGGCCGGGGTCAGCGACCTGTCCGGCTACGCGGTCGATCCCGCGCGGGCGCTGCTGCCCGACCTGTTCCTGGACTGAAACGCCGCAGTGGCCGTGGGCGCGTGCCCGCGGTCATGCCGGTCACGGTTCCAGCGGCTCGGGCAGTTCATGCCCGCAGCGGTTGCAGTAGCGGGCCTCCTGCTCGTGGCCCTCGTGGCCGCAGACGATGCAGCCGCGGTCGTCGCGGCGGCGGCGCCAGGCTTCGGCCTGGCGCATGCCGTTGGCCAGTTCGGCGGTGTAGATGCCGGTGGGCACGGCGATGATGCTGTAGCCGATCAGGATCAGCACCGAGGTGACGAAGCGCCCCAGCGTGGTCTGCGGCACGATGTCGCCGAAACCGACCGTGGCCATGGTCACCACCGCCCAGTACATGCTGGCCGGGATGCTGCTGAAGCCGTGGCTGGGGCCCTCGATCACGTACATCAGCGAGCCGGCGATGATCGCGATGGTGACCACCATCGACAGGAACAGCAGGATCTTGCGGCGGCTGCGCCACAGCGCCTGCATCAGGATGCCGCTTTCCTCGATGTAGCGGGTCAGCTTGAGGATGCGGAACACGCGCAGGATGCGCAGCGCGCGCACCACCAGCAGCGACTGCGCGCCCGGCAGCAGCAGCGAGATATAGGTGGGCAGGATCGCCAGCAGGTCGATCACCCCCCAGATGCTGAGCGCATAGCGCAGCGGCCGCCGCACCACCAGCAGCCGCAGCACGTATTCGGCGGTGAACAGCAGGGTGAACCCCCATTCGACCACGTAGAACCACGATGCCCAGGCGGCGTGGATGTGCTGCACGCTGTCGAACATCACCACCGTGACGCTGGCGACGATGGCGTAGACCAGCAGCAGGTCGAAGTTGCGCGAGGGCCGGGTGTCGCGCCGGTGGATGATGTCGAACCAGCGGCGGCGCCAGCCCGTCTCGGACGCGGGGTTCAGCTGCGGGGTGGAGAACAGTCGCATGGCGCTATTGTGCCGCAGCCCGGGTAATGGGGGAGAATGCGGCTTTCGCCCACCACTACCACTACCGGAACGCCATGACCGCTGTCGCCGAGCCGCTGTTGTCCCTGTCGCAGTACTACCTGCCGGTGTACCGGCCCCGCCAGCTCGTGCTCGAGCGTGGCCAGGGGGCGCGGCTCTGGGATACGCAGGGGCGCGAGTTCATCGACCTGGCGGCCGGCATCGCGGTGTGCAGCCTCGGCCACAACAACCCGGAACTGAAGGCCGCGCTGCTGGCCCAGGCCGACAAGCTCTGGCACACCAGCAACATGTTCTACAGCGAGCCGCCGCTGCACCTGGCGCAGGAGTTGGTGCAGGCCTCGCGCTTCGCCAGCCGCGTGTTCCTGTGCAACTCCGGCGCCGAGGCCAACGAGGTGGCGATCAAGCTGGTGCGCAAGTGGGCCGCGGCGCAGGGCCGGCCGCCGGAGAAGCGGGTCATCGTCACCTTCCGCGGCAGCTTCCATGGCCGCACCCTGGCCACGGTGACCGCCACCGCCCAGCCCAAGTACCAGGAAGGCTACGAGCCGCTGCCCGGTGGCTTCCGCTATGCCGATTTCAACGACGTGGCTCAGCTGGAAGCGGCCATGGCCGGCGGCGACGTGGCCGCGGTGATGTTCGAGCCGGTGCAGGGCGAGGGCGGGGTGATGCCGGCCTCGGCCGAGTTCATGCGCCGTGCCCGCGAGCTGTGCGACCAGCACGACGCGCTGCTGGTGCTGGACGAGATCCAGGTGGGCATGGGCCGCACCGGCGAGCTGTTCGCGCACTGGAACTGGGGCGTGACCCCGGACATCGTCAGCCTGGCCAAGGCGCTGGGCGGCGGCTTCCCGGTCGGCGCCATGCTGGCCGGGCCGAAGGTGGCCGAGGTCATGGGCGTTGGCGCCCACGGCACCACCTTCGGCGGCAACCCGCTGGCCGCGGCGGTGGCGCGGGTGGCGCTGCGCACCCTGGCCTCGGAGGGAATCAAGGCCAACGTGGCCCGGCAGTCGGCCGCGCTCAAGGCCGGGCTGGAAGCGATCGGCGCCGAGTTCGGCGTGTTCGAGCAGGTGCGCGGCATGGGCCTGATGATCGGCGCGGTGCTCAAGCCGGAGTACGTGGCCGATATCGGCGCGCTGCTCGACCTGGCCGCCGAAAAGCAGGTGCTGATCCTGCAGGCCGGTACCAGCGTGCTGCGCTTCGTGCCGCCGCTGAACATCACCGACGAGGAACTGGCCGAGGGCCTCAAGCGCGTGCGCGAGGCGATCGCCGCCTACGTCGCCGCGCGCTGACGGCCCGGGAACGACTCCGCCGGGACGCCGCGGCATGGCCCCGTCCCGGCCCCGGAGCCCTTCCGGAAGACCCGTCCCGGCTGTTAGATTCGCCACGCCCGCGCGAGCGGGGGTGAGGGTTGTCGATGATCCGCCAGACCCGGTGAGAGGGGGCGTGATCGGATCCGGCTGCTTTCTGCGGTAGGGGATATTGAGAGATTCATTCGTGGGCGGGTCGCCGGTGGGCGGGCCGCCCCTTTGCATACCCACAGGGGACTCACATGCCGGCCACTTTCACTCGTTTTCTGCTCGGGAAGATGCCCCGCGCGCTGCGCCTGGCGCCCTGGGCGCTGATGGCCGCGCTGGCATGGGCGACCGGTGCGGCGGCCGCCCCGATCCCCTCCGCCATCATGATCAACTTCGACTCTGCCGGCTTTGTCGAAAGCGCCGACCATGGTTCGAATGTCTACACCCAGGGTGACGTGAAGATCACCTACAGCGCGGCCAACTGGTTCCAGGATGTCGATGACGGCCAGTCCGGCAGTGCAGGCCTGTTCGCCGGGGCGTTCACCGGCGAGGAGACGGTCACCCTCGAGACCGCGTCCGGTAATGAGTTCCAGTTTACGAGCTTCTTCATCAATGCGTTCGGAGGCGGCTTTTCCCAGGTTGAAGGCTTTCGCGACGGGGCAAGCGTCGGCGTCCAGACGACGGGGAACGGCTTTGGGCAGGCCAATGGCGCCTTCATGGTGTCCTTGAACGCCACTTTCAACAACGTCGACAAGGTCGTCATAACTTCGAATTCGGGTGGTTTCTACGACGTTTTCGACAGTTTCATCCTCAATCCGCCACCCGACACCACGCCGCCGACGGTGACCAACGTAACCTCGGGCACCGCCAACGGCACGTACAAGGTGGGTGATGTCATCAGTGTCCAGATCGGTTTCAGCGAGACCGTGTGGGTCGCCGGCACGCCGCAGCTGACCCTGGAAACCGGCACCACCGACCGCGTCATCAACTACACCAGCGGTTCCAACAGCAACACCCTGAGCTTCAACTACACCGTGCAGGCCGGCGATACCAGCGCCGATCTGGACTACGTGGCCAGCAGCGCCCTGGCCCTCAACGCCGGCACCATCAAGGACCTGGCGGGCAACAATGCGCTGCTGACGCTGCCGGCGCCGGGCGCGGCCGGCTCGCTGGGCGCGAACAGGAACCTCGTCATCGACGGCGTGGCGCCCACGGTTTCCGGGGTTACCTCCAGTACCGCCAACGGCACCTACAAGGCCGGCGACGTTGTTTCGATCCAGGTCAATTTCAGCGAGGCGGTGACAGTCACCGGCACCCCGCAGCTGGCCCTGGAAACCGGCGCCACCGACCGCGCGGTCAACTACGCCAGTGGCAGCGGCACCAGCACGCTGACGTTCAACTATACGGTGCAGGCCGGCGACACCAGCGCCGACCTGGATTACGTTTCCACCACCGCGCTGGCGCTCAACGGCGGCACCATCAAGGACGCGGCCGACAACCCTGCCACCCTGACCCTGCCCGTGCCGGGCGCGGCCAACTCGCTTGGCGCGAACAAGGCCCTGGTCATCGATGGCGCCGCGCCGGTGGTGAGCGCCATCGCGCCTGCCGGCGGCGCGGCCTCGACGGATACCTCGGTGAGCTTCAGCGTCACCTTCAGCGAGCCGGTGAGCGGCGTGTCCACCGACGATTTCGCCCTGGCCAGCACCGGCACCGCCGCGGGCACCCTCGCCAGCGTGTCCGGCAGCGGCAGCAGCTACACCGTTGTCGTCGACGGCATCACCGGCAATGGCACGCTGAAGGTCAACCTCAACGCGTCCACCAACATCGTCGACGGCGCCGGCAATGGCCCGCCGGCCGCGTTTACCGCGGGCACGACCCATACCGTGGCCATCCCCACCGCGCCGGGTGCGCCGACCATCGGCACGGCCACGGCCGCCGACGGGCAGGTGTCGGTGGCCTTCACCGCGCCGGTCAACAACGGCGGTTCGGCCATCACCGGGTATACGGTCACCTCCAATCCCGGCGGGATCACCGCCGGCGGCAACGGATTCACCACCTCGCCGATCACGGTGACCGGCCTGAGCAACGGCACCGCCTATACCTTCACGGTGACGGCGACCAACGCCGTCGGCACCAGCACCGCTTCCAGCGCCAGCAACCCGGCCACACCGAAGGCCAGCCAGACCATCACCTTCGCCCCGCCCCCGGCGCAGAACTTCGGCACGTCGCCGACGTTGGCGGCCACGGCCAGCTCCGGGCTGGTGGTGACGTTCTCCTCCACCACCACGGCGGTATGCACCATCACCGCCGGCGGCGCGCTGACCTTCGTCAGCGCAGGCAGCTGCACCATCGACGCCGACCAGGCCGGCAATGCCGCCACCCATGCCGCGCCGACGGTATCGCAGACCTTCGCGGTCAATGCCGTTGTCCCGGGCGCGCCGACCATCGGCACGGCCACGGCCGGCGAGACCCAGGCGGACGTGGCGTTCACCGCGCCGGCCAGCACCGGTGGCGCGGCGATCACCGGATACACGGTGACCTCCAACCCGGGTGGCCTCACCGGCACCGGGACCAGCTCGCCGATCACGGTGACCGGCCTGACCAACGGGGTGCCTTACACCTTCACCGTGACCGCCACCAACAGTGCGGGCACGGGCGGGGCATCGAGCGCATCCAACAGCGTCACCCCGGCCTCGCCGCAGGTCATCACCTTCGCCGATCCCGGTGCGCAGAATTTCGGGACGTCGCCGACGTTGTCGGCCACGGCCACCTCCAACCTGACGGTGGCGTTCTCCTCGTCCACCAGCGGCGTGTGCACCATCACCTCCGGCGGCGTTCTGACATTCATCACTGCCGGTACCTGCACCATCAACGCCAATCAGGCAGGGAGCAGTAGTTACCTGCCGGCACCGCAGGTCTCCCGCTCGTTCACGGTCAATCCGGTGGTGCCGGGCGCACCGACCATCGGCACCGCCGTCGCCGGCGACACCCAGGCCAGCGTGGCGTTCACTGCGCCGGCCAATACCGGCGGCAGCCCCGTGCTGGGCTATACCGTGACGGTGTCGCCGGCCGATGTGGCGCCGGTCAACGGTGCCAGCTCGCCGATCGTGGTCACCGGCCTGACCAACGGCCAGGCCTATACCTTCACCGTCACCGCGGACAACAGCGCGGGCACCGGCGCGGCGTCGGCCGTGTCCAACAGCATCACCCCCAAGGCGGCCCAGACCATCACCTTCGCCAACCCGGGTACGCAGACCTTCGGCACCACGCTGACGCTGAGCGCGACCTCCGATTCGGGGCTGTCCCCGACCTTCACCTCGTCCACGACCGCGGTGTGCACCATCACCGCCGGCGGCGCGCTGACCTTCCTCAGTGCCGGCACCTGCACCATCAACGCCGACCAGGCCGGCAACGGCAGCTATCTGGCCGCGACCCAGGTCACCCGTTCGTTCACCGTCAACGCGGTGGTCCCGGGCGCACCGACCATCGGTACCGCCACGGTGACCGGCCCCGGCCGGGTGTCGGTGAGCTTCAGCGCACCGGCGTCCAATGGCGGCACCGCGATCACCGGCTACACGGTGACGCCCAGCCCGGCAGTGGCCGGCGGTCCGACTACTGGCAGCGGCTCGCCGATCACGGTCAACGGGCTGGACACGGGCACCGCGTACACCTTCACCGTGACCGCCAGCAACAGCGTGGGCACCGGTACGTCGTCGGCCGCCTCCAATGCAGTGACCACGGCGGTGACCCAGGTCATCACCTTCGCCAACCCGGGCGCGCAGGCGTTCGGCACCACGCCGACGCTGGTGGCCTCGGTCGACTCCGGCCTGCCACTGCGCTTTGTTTCCTCCACCCCGGCGGTATGCACGGTCACCGCCGCCGGCGTGCTGGCCTTTGCCAGCGCCGGCACCTGCACGGTGACGGTGCACCAGGACGGTGATGCCAGCCACCTGGCAGCGTCGCTGACGCAATCGTTCAACGTTACCGCGCTGGTGCCGCAGACGCCGGTGGTGGGCGAAGTGAGCGTACGCGGCTCGGGCGAGGTGGACGTGGCATTCACGCCGTCGGCGCCCACCGGCCAGCCGGTGACCTACACGGTCACCGCGCAGCCCGGCGGCATCACCGCCAGCGGTACGGCCTCGCCGATCACCGTGCGCGGGCTGACCGACGGGGTGAGCTACACCTTCACCCTCACCGCCGCGGCCGCGGCCGGCACCAGCGCGCCCTCGGCGCCCTCGGCGCCGGTGGTGCCGCAGGTGCTGCAGGCGGTGCTCTTCGACGAGGTGGGCACGCAGCGCTTCGACCAGGTGCCGGTGCTGTCCGCCCGCGCCGACTCCGGGCTGCCGGTGACCTTCGCCTCGCCGACGCAGGACGTATGCACGGTCACCAGCGACGGCCTGCTGGCCTTCGTGCAGGCCGGCAACTGCACCGTGGTGGCCACCCAGGCCGGCGATGCCACCCATCGCCCGGCCTCGGCCACGCGCACGTTCCGGATCGATCCGGTGCCGCCGGGCGTGCCGGAGATCCAGACGCTGACGCCCGTCGGCCCCGGGCAGGTGAGCGTGGCGTTCGTGCCGCCGGGGTTCACCGGTGGTGTGCCCATCGACGGGTACCGGGTCACCGCCACGCCGCAGGCCAGCGCGGCACCGGCGGCCCGCACGATGAGCCTGCGCGCGGCGGCCACGCCGGGCGTGGTCACGGCCACCGGCAGCGGCTCGCCGATCCTGGTGCAGGGGCTGGCTGACGGGGTGAGCTACGTGTTCACCGTGGCCGCCTACAACCTGGCCGGCGAAGGCGAGCCGGACAGCGCCACCGAACTGGTGGCGGCCCCGAGCCTGAGCTGGGTCGGCGACCTGCAGAAGATGTACGGCCAGGCCGATTTCGAGCTGCCGCTGCCGCAGAGCAACAGCCCCGGTGCCTTCACCTTCGCCAGCAGCAACCCGGCGGTGGCCACGGTCAACGGCCGCACCGTCACCCTGGTGGGCGAAGGCACGACCACGCTGACCGCCACCCAGGCGGCGACCCCCAACTACCTCACCGGCACGGTGTCGGTCACGCTGGTGGTCAGCCCCCGTCCGGACCCGACCCTGGACGCGCAGGTCAGCGCTGGCATCCAGGCGCAGGTCGACGCCAGCGTGCGCTTCGCGCAGGTGCAGGGCGACAACATCCGCGACCGCCTGCGGCAGGTGCGCGGCGGGCACAACGCCAGCAGCGTCAACATGGCGCTGGCCTATGCCGGCAGCCAGGGCGTGCCGGGGCTGTCGATGCCGGTGGGCCGCGTGGCCGAGGCGGCATTGCCGGCGCTGCCGGAAGGCTGGGGCCTGTGGCTGGCCGGTACCGCGGGCTTCGGCAAGACCGGGCGCAACGGCCGCGCCGGCGGCGGCTTCGACTTCAACACCGGCGGCCTGACCCTGGGCGCGGACCGCGCGGTCGGCGAGCACGTGTTGCTGGGCCTGGCAGGCAGCTGGGGCCGGCAGGGTACCGACTTCGACGACACCCCGTCCAAGGTCGATGCCGACCAGCGCTCGCTGGCGGTCTACGGCCTGTGGCGGCTGGGCGAGCACCTGTTCGTGGACGGCCTGTTGGCCAACGGCCGGCTGGACTTCGACCTGGTCCGCTGGAGCGAGCTGGCCAACGCCAGCGCCCAGGCCACGCGCAGCGGCGACCAGTGGTTCGGCGCGCTGACCTTCGGCTACGAACATCGCAGTGCCTCCGGGCTGAGCCTGACCGGCTATGGCCGCTACGACGGGCACCGGGCGACGCTGGACGGCTACCGCGAGACCGGGCTGGGCGCCTATGACCTGGCCTATGGCCGGCAGCGGGTGGACAACAGCGCGCTGGCGCTGGGCCTGGAGGGCAGCATGCTGTTCCAGCGCGAACGGCTGAGCTGGCGCCCGCACTGGCGCATCGAATACCGCGGTGCGCTGGAAAACCGCGGCGACGTGGCGGTGAACTACCAGCAGCGTCCGCGCGATGTCGATTACGTGCTGGCGATGCGCAGCTACAACGACGACATGCTGTCGCTGGGCGCGGGCATGGACCTGCAGCTGGACAGCGGCTGGCTGTTCTCGCTGCTGCTGGGCCGCGAGCAGGGCCGCAACGCGATGCACAGCACCAGCATCGGCCTGCAGGTGCGCTACGGGCAGCAGGGCGCACAGGCGCCGATGTATGGCGAGAACGGCGATGCGTTCAACGCGGACATGACCGGCGACAGCCGCCGCCGCTGCCGCGGGCCGGCACCGCGCTGCGCTGCGCCGGGCACGGCGCCGGGGGACACCCGGCCCTGAGCACGGGCGACCGCGCCGGCCACGGCCGGCGCGGTTCGGTGCAGGCGTGCACAGGGCAAGACGCCGCCGCCGCGTCGTGGTGGCCGTCGCGCGGGGGATGCAGGATACGGCGGGCCGGCGGCGCGGCCCGCGTCCGCCGGGCACTCAGAGCAGGCGGTAGCGGCGCAGCACGCGGCGCAGCGACTGGGTGTGGTGCGCGGTGTCCGCGTGCAGGCCGGCGCTGCGCGCGCCCTGCACGTTGCGGAACAGGTGATCGACGAACAGGGTGCGGGCCGGTACGCCGCCGAGCCGTGCGGTCGCGGCCAGGTAGATCCACGGGTCGGGCTTGCGCACGCCCAGCGTGGCGCTGCACAGCACCTCGATGCCGGGCAGCAGCGCGGTGATCGCGGCCACGCTCAGCGGGCCGTTGTTGGTCAGCACGGCGACGCGGACCGCCGGGCGCAGCTGCCGCAGCAGGGCGAGCGTGTCGCGGCGCAGGGCACTGGCCGCGGTACGGGCGGCGAACCAGTCGGCGGCGGACAGGCGGCTGCCGAGGCGTGTGTTCAACGCCTGCAGCAAGGCCTCGCCATCCAGGTCGCCGCGCGCGTGCGCCGGTTCCAGGTGCTCGCCGCGCAGCGCCGCGTCGACCATGGCCGGCGCGCAGCCGGCCAGCGCCGCCAGGTGCTGGAGATGGCGGGAATGGTCGTAGTCGGCCAGCAGACCGTCGAAATCGAGCAGCAGCGTCTGGATCATGCGGGCCGCCTTCTGCAGGAGCGCACTTCGGCGCGCGATGCCGCTTGCATGCACGCAGCGCGGGTGCCGGGCCTGCCCGGCACGGGGGCTGTGTGCGGAAGGCCGATGCGGGGCAGGCCCCGCATCTCCCCGGGCCTCAGGCGGCGACCACCTTGAACGCTTCGCGCGCGGCGGCCAGGGTGGCGTCGATCACCGCGTCGTCGTGCGCGCTGGACAGGAACCCGGCCTCGTAGGCCGACGGCGCCAGGAACACGCCGCGCTCCAGCATCGCGTGGAAGAAACGGTTGAACGCGGCGATGTCGCAGGCGGTGGCCTGGGCGTAGGTCTCCACCTTCTGGTCGGTGAAGAACAGCCCGAACATCGCGCCGACGCAGGTGGTGGTGACGGCGACGCCGGCCTCGCGCGCGGCCGCCTCCAGGCCCTCGCACAGGCGCGCGGTGCGTGCGGCCAGGCCGGCGTGGAAGCCGGGCGCCTGGATCAGCTCCAGCATCGCCAGGCCGGCGGCCATCGCCACCGGGTTGCCGCTGAGCGTGCCGGCCTGGTAGATCGGGCCGGCCGGGGCGATCTGCTGCATCAGGTCGCGGCGGCCGCCGTAGGCGCCCACCGGCATGCCGCCGCCGATGATCTTGCCGAAGGTGGTCAGGTCCGGGGTGATGCCGTAGTGCGCCTGTGCGCCGCCCAGCGCCACGCGGAAGCCGGTCATCACTTCGTCGAAGATCAGCAGCGCGCCATGCCGGGTGCACAGCGCGCGCAGGTGCTGCAGGTAGCCGTCGCGCGGCGGGATGCAGTTGGCGTTGCCGACCACCGGTTCGATGATCAGCCCGGCGATCTCGCTACCCTGCGCCTCGAACAGCGCGGTGGCGGCCTCGAAATCGTTGTAGGGCAGGGTCAGGGTCAGTTCGCTCAGGCCGGCCGGCACGCCCGGCGAGGTCGGCACGCCCAGGGTCAGCATGCCGCTGCCGGCCTTGACCAGGAACGAGTCGCCATGGCCGTGGTAGCAGCCTTCGAACTTGACGATCCTGCTGCGGCCGGTGGCGCCGCGCGCCAGGCGGATCGCCGACAGCGTCGCCTCGGTACCGGAGTTGACCATGCGCACCATCTCGCACGACGGCACCAGGCGGGTGATGGTTTCGGCCATGGTCACCTCGGCCGGGCAGGGCGCGCCGAACGACAGGCCATTGCCGATGGCCCGCTGCACCGCCTCGCGCACCGCCGGGTGGTTGTGGCCGACGATCATCGGGCCCCACGAGCCGACGTAGTCGATGTAGCGGTTGCCGTCCACGTCATGCAGGTAGGCGCCGTCGGCACGCTGCACGAAGAACGGTTCGCCGCCGACCGACTTGAACGCGCGCACCGGCGAGTTGACGCCGCCGGGCAGCAGCTGCTGCGCGCGGGTGAACAGGGCGTGGGACTGGTCGTGGTTCAGGGACATGGCAGGCACGGGAGTGACGAAAGAATGCGCCCATTGTCCGCTTTCGCGCCGGGCGCTGCCACGCGCCGCCGCCGCCATGACCAATGGCCCGCAGGGGCGCGGCGGGCGCATGCAAGAATGCGCCACGATCCGTCCCCAAGGGAGAGCCATGAAGTTCGACATGACGTTCAAGGCCGGTGCGCTGTCGGCCGCGCTGCTGCTGGCTGTCGCCACCACCGCCCAGGCCGGTACCGGCCCGGCGAAGATCTCCGAACGCGCGCGCGCCATCCAGGCCCGGGCGATCAACCTGGACACCCATCTGGACACGCCGGCGCTGTTCTCGCGGCCCGGCTGGAAGATCACCGACCGCCACGACTTCCAGGACGATGGTTCGCAGGTCGATTACCCGCGCATGGTCGAAGGCGGGCTCGATGGCGGCTTCTGGGTGGTGTTCACCAGCCAGGGCGAGCGTGATGCCGGGGGCAAACTGAAGGCGCGCGACGCCGGGCTCAGGCGCCTGTCCGAAATCCGCGAGATGGTCGCGGCCAACCCGGACAAGTTCGAGCTGGCCACCACCGCCGACGATGCGGCGCGGATCAAGGCCGCCGGCAGGAAGTCGGTCTACATCAGCATGGAGAACGCCTATCCGCTGGAGGCCGATCCCAGCCTGCTCAGCTTCTACTACAAGCAGGGCCTGCGGATGATTTCGCTGGCGCACATCAGCCACAACGACTTCGCCGATTCGGCCGGCATGGGCGTGGCCCCGGAGGGCGAGCACGGCGGCCTCAGCGAGAAGGGCAAGGCGCTGATCGCGCAGGCCAACCGGCTGGGCATCATTATCGACCAGTCGCATGCGTCCAACACGGTGTTCGACCAGATGCTGGCACTGAGCAAGGCGCCGATCATCCTCTCCCACAGTGGCGCCTACGACGTGTTCGCGCATTCGCGCAACATCGACGACGCGCGCATCCGCGCGCTGGCGAAGAAGGGCGGCGTGATCCAGGTGAACTCGCTGGGCGGCTACCTGGTCGACACCGGCGCCACCCCGGAATACCGCGCCGAGCGGCGCAAGCTCTACGACGCGTTCGGCGACCGCGCCGACCTGGGCGCGGCCGAGCGCGCGCAGCTCAAGGCGCAGCTGGCCGCGCTGGACGCGAAGTACAACATCCGCAAGGCCGATTTCGACGATTACATGCGCCACCTGCTGCACATCATCAAGGTGGCCGGCTGGGAGCACGTCGGCCTGGGCGCGGACTGGGACGGCGGCGGTGGCGTGGACGGTTACGAGGACATCGCCGCGCTGCCCAAGGTGGTGCAGGCGCTGCTCGACGCCGGCTACGACGAGCGCCAGATCAGCGCCATCCTCGGCGGCAACACCGTGCGCCTGATCCGCCAGGTGCAGGCCCTGGCCGACCCGGCGGCGGTCAAGGCGGCGCTGGAGTAAGCGCGCCGTTCAAGCCCCGCTCCCCACGGGAGGGGGGCGGGCCGGGGGCATGCGCCGCCGCCGCGGCGCTTCCATGGCCGCTGCCCGGGTCTGCCGCGGGCTGCTGCCTGCGGCGATCCCCCGCAGCACGCCGCCGTGCAGCCGCACAGCCCCGTCGAACCGACAAGCCCGCCGCGCGCTGAAGCAGGGCAGGGGCGCACGGCCCAACCCGCGGCGCCCGGCGTCGCTGCCCGCCACAGGTTCCCATGGTCGTGCGCGTCCGGCGCCCCAGCGTGACCCTGGGCCGGCGCTGCGGAGGCCTGGCCGCGTAGCCGGGCCTTGCGGGGCACGTCGTCCGTTACAGGCTCCCGTGGTCGTGCGCGCCCGGCGCCCCAGCGTGACCCTGGGCCGGCGCTGCGGAGGCCTGGCCGCGTAGCCGGGCCTTGCGGGGGACGTCGTCCGTTACAGGCTCCCGTGGTCGTGCGCGCCCGGCGCGCCGGCGTGGCCATGGTCCGGCGCTATGGAGGCCTGGCCGCGTAGCCGGGCGGTGCGGGGGCATCGTCCGTTACAGATTCCCGTGGTCGTGCGCGCCCGGCGCCCCCCGGCGTGGCCATGGGCCGGCGCTGTGGAGGCCTGGCCGCGTAGCGGGGCTTTGCGGGGCATCGTCCGTTACAGGTTCCCGTGGTCGTGCGCGCCCGGCGCCGCGGCGTAGCTCTGGGCCGGCGCTGCGCGAGGCCGGGCCTCGCGGTTGCGTTGTCTGCCTGGAGGCGAGGGCGAAGCCGCGCCCCGCCGTTGCTCAGGCGGTGGCGAAGCAGGACTGGTAGCCGCGCAGCGCGGCCACCGGGTCGGCGGCGGCGAACACGCTGCTGATGACCGCCAGCAGGTCGGCGCCGGCCGCGACCAGCGGCGCCGCGTTGTCCGCGGCCAGGCCGCCGATCGCCACCCGCGGCACGCCCAGCGCCGCGGCCTCGTGCAGCAGCCGCGGATGCGCGCGCCGGGTGGTGGCCTTGCTGCGGCTGGGGAAGAACGCACCGAACGCCACGTAGCTGGCGCCGGCGGCCACGGCCCGCCGCGCCAGCGCCAGCTGGTCGTAGCAGGACGCGCCGATGATGGCCCCGGGGCCGAGCAGCGTGCGCGCGGCGGCGATGTCGCCGTCGTCCTCGCCCAGGTGCACGCCGGCCGCACCGACGGCGGCGGCCAGGGCGGCATCGTCGTTGATGATCAGCGGCACGCCGCTGGCCGCGCACAGCGCCTGCAGCGCCCGCGCCTGCTCATGCCGGGTGCCGGCGTCGGCGCTCTTGTTGCGGTATTGCAGCCAGGTGGCGCCGGCGGCGAGCAGCGGCTGCACGCGTTCGAGCAGGCGCGCGGTGTCGGCCTCGTCGGGGGTGATCAGATAGACGCCGCGGGCGGCACGGATGGGCTGGGACATGGATGGCTACCTGTACGGCGGCGGGAATGGGACAATCTGCGACCGCCCTCGTGTTGCCGTGATTATCCGATGTCCGACGCTTCCGCCTCCACCTTGCGCACCTGGATGTGCGTCGTCTGCGGTTTCATCTACAACGAAGCCGAAGGCCTGCCCGAAGAGGGCATCGCCGCGGGCACGCGCTGGGAAGACGTGCCCGAGACCTGGACCTGCCCGGATTGCGGCACCACCAAGGACGATTTCGAGATGGTGGTGCTGGACTGAGTCCAGCCGGCCGGGATGCCGTAGGTGCGGGGCTTGCCCCGCACGCGCGTTCCCGGTGAAGCCGCATGCGCGGCAAGCCCCGCATCCACAGGTCAATGCAGCGCGGGTCAGGGCCCGCATCACAGGTCGATGCAGCGTGCGGGCAGCGCCCGCGTGCGAAGGTCAGTGCAGCTGCGGCCGTTCGCCGCCGAGGTCGATCAGCTGTTCGCGCACCTGCGCCGCGTCGGCGGCATCGGGTTCGCGCCGCAGGTACAGCGACAGGTCCGCGCGCGCGCCGGCCCGGTGGTCCAGGCGCAGGTAGGCCAGGCCGCGGTCGCGCAGCGCCTCGCTCTGTTCCGGGGCCAGTTTCAGGATACGGTCGGCGCTGCGCGCGGCGCGGTCCCATTCCTCGCGCTCGGCGTACACGCCATACAGGTTGCGCAGCATGCGCATCAGGATGGCGCGTGCCGGCGCCGGGTCCAGGATCTGCGCCAGCACCTGGTCATCGGGGGCCTCCCCGCCCAGGTTGTTGCGCGCGCGCTCGCGCAGTTCGTCCACGCCCAGCGGGCGGCCGCCGTTGAACGGGTCCATCACCAGCACGCCTTCCTCCACCGGCAGCCGCACCAGGAAATGGCCGGGGAAGGAAATGCCCTCCAGCGGCAGGCCGAGCCGGCGGCAGACTTCCATCTGCACCAGCGCCAGCGAGATCGGGTTGCCGAGCCGGCGCGTGACCACCTCGTTGAGATAGCTGTTGCGCGGGTCGTAGTAGGCGTCGTGGTTGCCGCTGTAGCCCAGTTCGTTGAACAGGTGGTGGTTGATCGCCGCCACTTTCAGCGGCCATTCGGCGATGGCCGCCACTTCCACCCGCAGGTGGTCGGCATGCGCCTGCAGCAGGCGGTCGTAGCGGCCCGGGTCCAGGTGCGGGTATTCATCGCGCGCGATCAGCAGCGCGGTCGGCAGCAGCGGCAATGCGTCGTCGGCCAGGTCGGCCAGCGCATCCCACTGCGGCAGGGTCAGGCGGGTATCGGACATGCCCCAAGACTGGCGGCAAAGCGTGGCCGGTTCAAGGCACCCGGCCGAACGGCGCGTTCAAGGCACCCGGCCGAACGGCGCGATCAACCTGACGCGCCGCGCGCGCTCACTTGCCGCTGGGGATGCCGGGCCCGAACACCAGTTCGGTGCCGTCCTCCAGCTTCAGCCGCGCGGCCTGGCCGGCATTGAGTTCCAGCACATAGCGCGCCGGCTTGAAGCTGGGGTACGGCGGGCAGGCGTCGCCGGCCGAGCACGGCGGTACGTCGCGCTGCTGGCTGACCAGCCGGCGGGCGTCGTCGAAGTAGAGGATGTCCAGCGGGATGCGGGTGTTCTTCATCCAGTACGCCTGCGGTTCCACGCGGTCATGGATGAACAGCATGCCGCGGTCCGCGTCCATGTGGTCGCGGAACATCAGCCCGCGCGCGCGGCTGGCGTCGTCCTGCGCCAGCTCCACGTGGTAGCGCGTGCCGCCCAGTTCCACCCAGTGCCCGCCGGCGCTGGCGCAACCGCCCAGCAACAGCAGGACGGACAGGCAGGCGGCATGGCGCGGCAGGGACATGGCGTGATCCACGAAGCGAAAGGAGGCGCTGCGCACCTTCACGGATGCGTGGCGTGGCGTCAAGCGCCGCCGCGGGGCGGCTGCGGCGCGGGCGACGGCGGGGCGAAGGCGGCATGCACCGCGGAAAACAGGCTGTGCACCTCATGCCGCAGGCACGTGCGCATGGCCGCGCAGGGCTGCACGAACAGCTGGCACGACAGCGCCAGCGCCACCGCGTCCAGCCCCAGCGGATCGTCGCGGTTGCGGCCCAGGTGGAAGAAGCGGTCATACAGGTTGAAGCGGCTTTCCAGCAGGTGCCCGTACCAGGCGTCCAGCGCGTGGCTGATGTCCACGCCGGCGGCCTGCCGCGGCGGTGCCCAGTGCGGCGGCAGGTAAAGCGGCGGCACCGGTGCCGGCGCCGCGCCCGAATGCGCATAGGCGCGGCAGGCCAGCCAGAAGCGGAACAGGCACAGTTCGGCGATGGCTTCCGATGGCGCCGGGTGCCGCCGCAGCACGCCGGCGTAGCGGCCGCGGTAGTCCACGTCCAGGTAGTGGCGGATGAAGTGCTCCGGTGCCGCACCGGCGGCGGGGGCGCTGTGCATGGTGCTTCTCCTTGGCAGGGGCGGGCGCCGTGCGGGCGTCGCGCATGGGTCCATGGCCAATGAAAGCAATTAGTTAATTAAAATGAAAGTAACAGGTGATCCCGTCGCAGGCGTGGTCCGTAACGTTTCCGGCCATGAGCGACGAACGCTTCGAATTTTCCCGCCGCTTGGGGCAGGCGATGAGCGCGGCTGGGTACGAACCGCGGCCGGCGATCCTCTTCCGCCTGTTCAACGCGCGCTACACCGGGCGTTCGGTGAGTTTCCAGAGTGCGTCGCGCTGGCTGTCCGGCCGCTCCATCCCCGAGCAGGACAAGCTGCAGGTGCTGGCCGACCTGTTCGGGGTGTCGCCGCAGACCCTGCGCTTCGGCGAGCCGTCGCGGGTCGCCGAGGCCCGCGGCGAATGGCATGCGGTGGGCGCGCGCGAGCGCGCGGTGATCGATACCTTCCTCGGCCTGCCGGCGCGGCAGCGCGAACTGGTCGGCGAGTTGGTGGCGGCGCTGGCGCAGAACGGCCGGCGTCCGGCACGCTGACGCCGTCGCCGGGCCCGCGCCCGGCTGGACACATTTGCCGCGTGCATGCGTCAGGGAAGCATCCCAACCGGAGATGCGCGCATGGCCCGTTCCCGATCCCCCGCCCCCGTCCTGGTGCCGCTGCTGCTGCTGTTGGCCGGCGCCGCACGGGCCGATACCGGCTGCCCGCCGCTGCCGGGCCTGGATTACTGCGCCGCCGGTGCGCATGGCTGGGTCTACGGCCCCGATGCGGCGCAGGTGCGCCTGCTCGGCGATGACCTGGCCGCCAGCGCCGCGGCGTTCGAGCGCCTGTTCGCGCGTGCGCCGCTGCGCCTGGCGGTGCTGCTGGACGCGCCGGAGGGCATCGCTGCCGATGCGCGCGCGCGGCTGGCCGCCGCGGGCGCCGTGCAGGTGCTCGACTGGCCCGGCATGCAGGCCTTCCAGGCCGCCCGCGAGGCCAGCCAGCCGGCCGACGACCCGGGCCGCCGGCTGCTGGCCGCCAACCCGGCCATCGGCCAGGCGATCTGGCGCAACCTGACCCGCCACGAACTGGGCCACGTGCGCTTCAACCTGACCTACTGGCCGGACCTGGGCCGGACCGCCGGGCATGGCCACGCGCGCAGCCCGGACTGGCTCAACGAGGCGGCGGCGATGGTGCTGGAGGCCGACGACCTGGCGGCGCATCGGCGGCGCCTGCTGCACGGCATGGGCACCGATCCGGCGCAGCCGCTGCCGGCGCTGGCCGATTTCCTGGCCATGGCCAATCCGGCGCGCCCGCGGGACCAGGCCGCGCCGGCCGCCAAGGGCGTCAGCCTGGTCTATCGCAGCCCGGCCGAGGCCGGCGACGCGGCGGCCGGCGCGCGCTACTACGCGCTGGTCCAGGGCTGGGCGGATTTCCTGGTGCAGGCCACCGCGGCCACCCGCGCCGGCGTGCTTGGCAGCATCAGCGCGCGGATCGCCGCCGGCGGCAGTTTCGAGGACTGGCTGGCCGACACCGGCCCGGGCTTCGGGTTGCCGGCCACGCTGCCCGCGCTCGACCGCCAGTGGCAGGCCTGGCTGCAGGCCGCGCCGCGCTGAGGCACGGCCGCGGCCAGCGCCGCCTGCCCGCGCTTACAGCACCTGCGGCGGCTGCCCGCCGACGATGACCACGTCGGCCGGGCGGCGCGCGAACAGGCCCACGGTGACCACGCCCGGGATCTGGTTGAGCTGCTGCTCCAGCTTCACCGGGTCGGTGATGGACAGGTTGTGCACGTCCAGGATCAGGTTGCCGTTGTCGGTGACCACGCCGTCGCGCCATACCGGCTGGCCGCCGGTCAGGGCCAGGATCTCGCGCGCCACCAGGCTGCGCGCCATCGGGATCACTTCCACCGGCAGCGGGAACCGGCCCAGCACCGGGACCTGCTTGCTCGGGTCGATGATGCACACGAACTGCTTGCTGGCCTCGGCGATGATCTTCTCGCGGGTCAGCGCGGCGCCGCCGCCCTTGATCAGGTGCTTGTGCGGATCGCACTCGTCGGCGCCGTCCACGTACAGCGACAGGCCGCCGGTGTGGTTCAGGTCCAGCACCTCGATGCCGTGGCCGCGGAGCTGGGCGGTGCTCTGCTCGGAGCTGGAGACGGCGCCTTCGATCTGGTCCTTGATGCGCGCCAGCGCGTCGATGAAGTAGGCGACCGTGGAGCCGGTGCCGACCCCGACGATCATTCCCTTCTGCACGTACTCGATGGCTTTTTCGGCGGCCAGGCGCTTGGCTTCGGACATGGTGGACTCGATGGCGTTGGAGGAGAGGGAACAGGCGCGGCGGCGGGTCCGGCGCTGCCCGGCAGCGCCCGTGGCGGCCGCTGCGGCGGGATCAGGCCTGCGGCTTGTTTTCCAGCGACAGCAGCAGCTTCCACTGCGCGCCGGTGACCGGGAACACCGACAGGCGGTTGCCCTTGGCGGTCAGCGGGAAGCCTTCGCCGAGCGCGTCGGCGTGGCGCTTGATCTGGTCCAGCGCGATCACCTGCGCCAGCTTGCGTTCGAAAGCCACGTCCACCAGGTACCAGCGCGGCTGTTCGCGGCTGGCCTTGGGGTCGTAGTAGTCGGAGCGCGGATCGAACTGGGTGTCGTCCGGGTAGGCGTCGCTGGCCACCGTGGCGATGCCGACGATGCCCGGCACCTTGGTGTTGGAGTGGTAGAACAGGATGCCGTCGCCGACCTTCATGCCGTCGCGCATGAAATTGCGCGCCTGGTAGTTGCGCACGCCGTTCCACGGTTCGGTGCCCACGCGCTGCAGGTCGTCGATGGAAAAGGCGTCCGGTTCGGACTTCATCAGCCAATAGCGCTTGCGGGCGGTCATGCGGGCAACGGTTCCGGGTAGAGAATGGCTTGCTCGGTGCAGATGGCGTCCACCGCCACGTCCCAGTCCGCGGCCGGCAGCAGCGGGACCTGCTGGGCGGCGAAGCCGGCGCCGACCAGCCAGGGCGGCGCGCTGCGCTGCTGGCGGAAAGCGAAGCTGCGATCATACCAGCCGCCGCCCATGCCCAGCCGCCGGCCGCGTGCGTCGAAGCCGACCAGCGGCGCCACCACCAGGGCCATGTCCTGCGCCGGCAGCGCGCGCGCCGGATCGATGTCCGGTTCCGGGATGCCGTAGCGGTTGGCGCGCAACGGCTGCCCGGGGCGCCACGGCGCGAAGCGCAGCAGCGTGCCGTGCAGCACCGGCAGGCAGTAGGTCTGGTGCGCGGGCAACTGCAGCTGCCAGCGGTACAGGGCGATCTCGCCATCCATCGCCCAGTAGCCGGCCACCGGGCCGTCGACATCGGCGAAGGGCAGGGCCAGCAGGTGTGCGGCCAGCGCATCGGCGGCCGCGATGTGCTCGGCGGCGGGGATGTCGCGGCGGCGCTGGCGCAGTTGTCGGCGCAGGGCCTGGCGGTCGTCGGCAGTCATCGGCGGCGTGGGTCGGGGCCTGGCGGCATTATCGGCCGGTCTGCCGGCCGGTGCATGGACCTGCAAAGAAGAACGGCGCCTTGCGGCGCCGTTCCGGAATAATTGCATTCTCCGCCATGACGATGCATGCGAAACGACCTTGAACCCGGGGTTCAAGTGGGGACGCTGGGGAACCATCGGGCTTCCCGCTGCAAGGCGGACCTGCACACCCGGTGCCGTCGCGCCCCCGTGGTCGTCATTAAGGGACAAGGCGAATGTTTGCACACGCCGTCGTTCACGGCAGAGAACGCGACGCCAGTATAGCCGTGTTGCAGGCGGATGGCAGCGGTTGGGCGCGGCAAAAAATGAACCGCCCGTCGGATGAATGCGACGGCCTCAACGGCCTTCGTCGATCGCGCTGTCCAGGCGCCGGTTGAGGTCGTTCATCGCGTGCTGGAAGCGCTGCTGCTGCTGCGCTAGTTCATCGCGCATCAGGTGCAGTTCATGGGCCAGGTTGAGCGCGGCCAGTACCGCCACCCGGTCCATCGCGGCCATGCGGTTGTTGCCGCGGATCTCACGCATGCGCGCGTCGAGCATGCGCGCGGCGGCGGTGAGGCTGTCGCGCTCGGCCGGCTCCACGCCGACGGTGTACTCGCGATCGAGGATGCGGACGCTGACCGGCTCGTTCTGGCTCACGTGTGCTGCTCCAGCGACTTGAGGCGGGTGATCATCGCTTCCACCCGCGAGCGGGCCTGCTCGTTCTTGGCCAGCAGCTGCGCGCGCTCGGCCACCAGCTGCTCCTGCTGCTGGCGCAGGCTGCGGTTCTCGTCGGCCAGGCGCTGGTTGCGCTCGAACAGCAGTTCGAGGCGGGCGGCCAGGGCCTGCAGCTGGGCGGCGGGGTCGAAGGAATCCATGCCCGGCACGATAGGCATGCGCCTCGGCGGTGGTCAAGATGGCCGATGCCCTGCCGTTGCTACACTGTGCGGCCGTTGCCGCGCCATGCGCGGTGGCCTTTCCCGCTTTTCGCAGACCCAGGTGACATGACCGATCTTCCCGCCGTCAACGACATCCTCCAGGCCAGCCAGACGCTGGACCTCGGGGCCACCCCGGCCGAACTCCACGGTGGACTGTGCGGCTGGCTGGCCGCCGGCGGCGCCGACCTGCAGGCGTGGCCGGCCACGGTGCTGGCCGACGACAACCTGCCCACGCCGGAGCCGGGCAGCGTGCTCGACCGCCTGCGCGAAGCGGTGGTGGCGCAGCTGGAAGACCGCGATTTCGCCTTCGAGCTGGTGCTGGCCGCGCCAGCGGCGTCGCTGCAGGCGCGCACCGACGCGCTGTTCGACTGGTGCCGTGCGTTCCTCGGCGGATTCGGCCTGGCGTCCGGCAAGCGTCCGGCGCTGAGCGAGGAGGGCGAGGAGGCGCTGCAGGACCTGGCGCGGCTGGCGCAGGCCTCCAGCGAGGAATTCGACAGCGCCGACGAGGACGAGGACGCGCTGGCCGAGATCGAGGAATTCGTGCGCGTGGCGGTGCTGCTGCTGCACGGTGACTGCGTGATGGGCGCGCGCCACCGCCAGCGCCTGAACTGAGGCGGCCATGCACACGCTGACCGGCATCGCCGCCGCCGAGTATGCGCACCGCCGCCGCCAGCTGATGGAAGCGGCCGGTGACGACGCCATCCTGGTGTTGCCGGCCGCGCCCGAGCGGGTGCGCAGCAACGACACCCATTACCCGTACCGGCAGGATTCGGACTTCTGGTACCTGTGCGGCTTCCCGGAGCCGGAAGCGGTGCTGGTGCTGATC
Source organism: Stenotrophomonas acidaminiphila (assembly GCA_002951995.1). NCBI lineage: Bacteria > Pseudomonadati > Pseudomonadota > Gammaproteobacteria > Lysobacterales > Lysobacteraceae > Stenotrophomonas > Stenotrophomonas acidaminiphila. Next base: position 2,788,271 of record CP019797.1, on the reverse strand, counting down.
CCGGCCGCCGCCACGGCGAGACGATCCTGTTCTGCCGCGAGCGCGATCCCGAGCGCGAAGCCTGGGATGGCCCGCGCGAAGGCCAGGAAGGCGCGGTGGCGCGCTACGGCATGGACGACGCCTACCCGATCGAAGACCTGGACGACATCCTGCCGGGCCTGCTGGAAGGGCGTTCGCGGGTCTATTACCACTTCGGCCGCGACGCCGATTTCGACCTCAAGCTGATCGGCTGGGTGAACCGGGTGCGGTCGCAGGTGCGGCATGGCGCGCAGCCGCCGCACGAGTTCCTGGAGCTGGGCCACCTGCTGCACGAGCAGCGGCTGTTCAAGTCGCCGGCCGAGATCGCTTTGATGCAGCACGCCGCCGACATCAGCGTGCGGGCGCACCGCGCGGCGATGCGGATCGCGCGCGCCGGCATCGCCGAGTACGAACTGCAGGCCGAGCTGGAACGCGAGTTCCGCCGCCACGATGCCTGCCCGGCCTACAACAGCATCGTCGGCGCCGGCGCCAATGCCTGCGTGCTGCATTACCGCGCCAACAACGGCGGCAGCGGCGACGGCGACCTGGTGCTGGTCGATGCCGGCGCCGAGTACCGCGGCTACGCCAGCGACATCACCCGCACCTTCCCGGTCAGCGGCCGCTTCAGCCGCGAACAGCGCGCGCTGCACGATCTGGTGCTGGCGGCGCAGGCTGCGGCGCTGGAACAGGCGCAGCCGGGCATTGCCTACGAGGAAGGCCACCTGGCCGCGGTCGAGGTGCTCACCGAGGGCCTGCTGCGGCTCGGGCTGCTCAAGGGCGACCTGGAGGAGAACCTGATCGAGGGCCACTACAAGCGCTTCTACCGGCACAAGACCGGGCACTGGCTGGGCCTGGACGTGCACGACGTGGGCGATTACAAGCTCGCCGGCGAATCGCGGCTGCTGGAGGCCGGCATGGTGTTCACCATCGAGCCGGGGCTGTACGTGTCGCCGGACGACACCAGCGTGGCGCCGCGCTGGCGCGGCATCGGCATCCGCATCGAGGACGATGTGCTGATCACCGCCGAGGGCCACCGCGTGCTGACCGGCGCGCTGGAACGCAGCACGGACCAGATCGAGGCATTCATGGCCGGGCGCTGAGGCGCCCACGCATGGGGGCTCCCGCGCACGGCGCGGGAAGGGCGACGCAAACGCGCAGTTGCGATGCCAGCGCCGTGGCTTTTTCTGTCGTTGTCGTTGTCGTTGCGGTTGCCGTTACCCGTGCTTCCGCTGCCGTACTCGTGCTCGTGCATCGCGCCTTTCCTTGCCCGGGAGCAGGCCGGGCACCGCGGTGGAACGCGCGGCGCAGAGGCGCGCGTGTCCGGGCGGGGCGGGTTGCGCGTGGCCGTCGCTGCGGCCGGGAGCGCGGGCAGTCGGCGGCTGCCGTCTGGCGGATCGCCTCCGTGGTGCTGTCTTCGGGTTGCTTCTCGGTGCGCGCGCAAGGATGAAGCGGCCCGCTGTCGCGGAGCAGGAGTGACCGCCTTTGATCTCGGCGTCCGCCCTTGCCCAGTGCAGCAAGGCCCAGGGCAACGCAGCGGTGTCCGCGCGCCTTCCCGCAGCGGCCTGCGTTTCCCCGTGCGTGCAAGCAAAAGGCACGCCGCAGACGTGCCTTCCAGAAGCTCCATGGCGGGTCGGGCGGGCCGTCGCGCACTTCGCCCGCGTGGTCAAGTCCGCCGCCGGGATCCTGCGGCATGACCTTCCGGTCGTATCGAAAGCGGCAGGCATCCGCACCCGTCGTACCGGCAGGATCCTGCCGGCGGCCGCGGCGCTGCCGGCGGGCCGGCCAGTCCCCCGCCGGGGCGCCAGCGCGGAAGCCGGCGGTACCGTGGGCTTCCGCGCTGGCGGACAGGGCGCGCGAGGATCAAACCCCGGCCGCGTTGCGCGGCCGGGCCCGCTCATGCATGCGCGCGGCGGCGGACGCGGTCAGTCCTGCGCGGCGAACACCGGACGGGTCAGGTTGTCGGCCTCGCCGTCGGTGCACAGCACCTCGTCCTCGATGCGGATGCCGCCGTAGGGACGGAAGAAGTCGACCCGCGCCCAGTTCACGCTGGCGGCGTTGCCGGCCTTTTTCACTTCGTCCAGCAGCATGTCGATGAAATACACGCCCGGTTCGATGGTGACCACCATGCCCGGCTCCAGCACCCGGGTCATGCGCAGGTAGGGGTGGCCGGCCGGGCGCTCGATGCGGCCGCCGCGGTCGCTGGCGGCGAAACCGGCCACGTCGTGTACCTGCGCACCGATCAGGTGGCCGATGCCGTGCGGGAAGAACGCCGCGCTGACGCCGCTGGCCAGCGCCGCTTCCGGCGACACGGTGATCACGCCGAAGTCCTTGAGGATGCCCATCAGTGCCAGGTGCGCATCGACGTGCAGCTGCTTGTAGTCGAAGCCGTTGCGCACCGCCGCGCACATGCCCCGCTGCGCGGCGTCGACCGCGTCGATCAGCGCCTGGAACTCGTCATGGCCGGCGGCGGCATGGGTGCGGGTGATGTCGCTGGCGTAGCCGCATGCCGACGCACCGGCGTCGATCAGGAAGCTGCGCGCCGGCTGCGGCGCGGCGTGACCGAGATCGGTGTAGTGCAGCACCGCCGCATGCTCGTTGAGCGCGATGATGTTGCCGTAGGGCAGTTCGTTGCTGTCCTGGCCCACGGCGCTGCAGTAGGCCATGTGGATGGCGAACTCGCTGGCACCGGCGTGGAACGCGGCCGCGGCGGCGCGGTGGCCGCGCACCGCATGCACCTGCGCCTGGCGCATCAGCGCGATCTCGTACGGCGTCTTGAACGCGCGCTGGTAGTCCAGGTAGTCGATGACCGGCTGCGGGTTGTTGGGCGCGAAACCACCCAGCGCGCTCTGCGCTTCGCCGAGGATCGCGCAGCGCGCCGGGTCCTTGGGCAGCAGCGCCAGTGCCTGTTCCGGGGTGCGGATGACGTGGATGTCGAAATGCTCGACCCACCAGCCATTGGGCGCGGCCGGCACCGCGTGCCAGTAATCGTGCGGCTGGTGGTAGACCAGCTGCGGGCGGCGGCCGGGGTGTGGATCAGCCAGCTGTCGGGCACGCGGGTCAGCGGCAGCCAGGCCTTGAACTGCGGGTTGACCGCATACGGATAGTCGCGGTCGTCGAAGGCCTGGTAATGCAGGCGGCCGCTGGGCACGACCAGGTGGTCGAAGCCGCCACGGGCCAGCGCTTCGTCGGCGCGGCGGACGAGGACATCCAGGTGGTCGGCGTACAGGCGGCCGGGATCGGGCAGGTTCATGGACAGGCTCGCGGCAGGGCGGGAAACGAACCGGAATTCTGCCGCAATCGGCGCCGCGCCGCTGTGCCGGTTCCGTCGGTCAGGATGCCGGAAGGCTGGATTCGATCCACTGCCGCAGGCGTTCGCGGTGGCCTTTTTCCAAGGTCAGGAAGCGGAAGCCGGCCCAGAAGTGGCCCGGCGCCTGTGCCGCTTCGCGCCACAGCAGGTGCACGCCGACGTCGATCGGTGCCTCGCCGCCGCGGCCGTCGGGCACCGGGAAACGCAGCTGGTAAAGCGCGTCCTCGTTGAGCGGTTCGGAGGCGATCAGCAGCATGCCGGTTTCGGACACGTTGCCGAGCCGGCCGATCACGCCGGCGGTCATGGTGTCGGTGACCGGCACCAGCGCGGGCACCTGCAGGCGCGGGGCGCGCCGGGTATCGGGGATCATGCGGACTCCGGTGCGGCGCTGCCGCCGGCAAGCGCGCGCAGGGCGCGCAGGGTGGCCTGCCAGGCGCGGTCGATCAGCCGGCCGCGGTCCTCGGTGACCACGCGCAGCTGGTCGCGCGCCATCAGCCGCGCCAGCGCATCGAGCGAATGTTCGGCCATCTTCTGCCCGCGCTGGTTCACGAACAGCGCGTTGTCGGTGACTAGGCTGTACCAGGACAGGCGCAGGCGGCGGGCGTCGCCCTGCTGGTTGATGGTGAACTCGAACCAGGTGCCGAACGGCAGCGTGCGCAACTGCCGGTAGAAGCCTTCCTCGGCCGGGGTGCGTTCGGCTGGTGGCGGTGCCTGCGGGTCGGCGCCGTTGCTGCTGTCGCCGCCCAGCCGGGCGCGGGCCTTGAGCCGCGCGGCCAGTTCGGTGCGCGAGGTGATTTCATCCTCGCCGCCGGGCGTGGACAGGCGGCGGGCGATGGCCCCGGCCTCGTCTTCGTGGTAACCGACCTGCAGCAGTGATTCCTCGATCTGCCCGCACAGCGCCGGATCGGCCGCGCCGTCGGCGCTGGCGGTGATCCGGCCGATGCGCGCCGTCGCTTCTTGGCGCTGGCGCCATTCGTCCGAGTCCTCGCCCTGGCGCAGCAGGGTCAGGGTCAGCACGTCGCTCCAGGCCTCGTGCAGCAGGGTCTGCACGAACTTGGGCGGGTTGGCCGCGCGGCACAGCTGGCCGATGGTGCGGCCGGCCAGCTGCTTGGCCGCTTCCAGCCGTTCCTTGCCGCGCGCGGCCTCGATCTGCCGGCGTTCGGTGACCTCGGCCTTGCGTACCGCCGCCTGCAGGTGCGACTGCACCTGGCGGTTGGCGGCGGCGAACACGGACTCGTCGCCCTGGTACTCGGCGACGACCCGGTCCACCGCTTCGCCGAGCTTCTGCAGCAGCGCCGGGTCGCCGTCGTCGTCGCCCAGCCATACCGCGCCCGACTCGGCCACGGTGTTGAGCAGCTCGCGCGCCGGGTGCTGGTCGCGGATGAAGAACGCCTCGTCGCCGACGGCGGCACGCGCCAGCGGCACCTGCAGGCGATTGAGCAGGTCGGTGGCCGGGCCATTGCTGCGTACTTCGCGCTGGATCTGCCCGTAGAGCATGCCCAGCAGGTCGAGCGTGTTGCTGTCGCGGGACGACAGCGTGGCGCTTTCGCCGTGTTCGGCGCGCACCTGGGACAGCAGCGCCTTCTGGATGTCGCCGAAGCTGCGGCGCGCGCCGGGTGCCGCGCCCTGTGGCTGCAGCCGCGCGAGCACGTCCATCACCGCCTCGCTGGGCACCGCGCGCGCCGGCGCGGCGGCCGGGTGTGCCGGCGGCGCCATGCCCGCCAGGTCGGCCAGTGCAACGCCCGGCGCGGGCGCGGCGGAACGCAGCTGGCCCCCCAGGGCGGCCAGGTGCGGAAGGAGGTCGGGGGGATGGCCATGCCGCCGCCGCTGCCGGCATTGGCACTGGCACCCGCACCCGCACCCGCACCCGCACCGGCAGCACCGCCGCTGCCGGCCTGCAGCTGCTGCGCCAACAGCTGGCGCGCGGCATCGAGCAGCTCGTGCAGCGAGGCCATGCTGGCCGCCGTCGTAGTCGCCGTCGTAGCCGTGTTCGGCGTGGCGGACGCCGGCCCCGGCGCGGCGGTCGCGGGCATGGACATGGCGCCCATCGCGGCCTCCGCCCATGACGCCGCCGGCGCCTGTCCCTGCCACTGGGTCAGGGGCCGCGGCGCCGCCGCGGACGGGCCCTCGCGCGTGGCCGCGGCGGGCCCGCCGGCGGTGCGGCGCTGGCCTGCCGGCCGTGGCAGATAGGGGATGTACACCAGCCCGGGCAGCACGCCTTCGCGCGCCAGCAGCATGTTCAGGCGGTCCAGCAGTTCGACGTGCCGCTCCATCGCCTGTCGTTCGAACACATGGTAGAGCTGCCGCTGCGCTTCCAGGTTCAGGCCCAGCCGCTCGCCGCAGGCGCGCAGTATCCGGCACAGCGCGTATGGCCCCACCGGCAGGCTCTCGGCATCGAACGCCGGTTGCGCGGCGAGCACGCCGAAGCGCTGCCCGAGCAGCTGCAGGTGCGATTGCGCGCGGTAGCTCTCGCGCCGCGCCATCTCGTGCAGCACGATGTCGCGGTCGATGTCGGTATCGGTGACCAGGCTCATCGCCGGTATCGCCGGTGCGGGTGTCGACGCCGGGGCGTTGCCTGCGGTGGACGGCCGGCGCAGCCGCGCCAGGTCCTCGGCCAGTGCGTCCAGGAACCAGCCCGGGAACTCGGCGGCCTGCGCGCCCAGCTGGCGGATCTGCGCATAGACATCGGCCTGGACCTGGCTGTTGCGCGCCTTCTCGGCGAGGCCGAACAGTTCGCGCTCCAACTGCACCATGGTCAGCTGCAGCGGCGAGGCCAGCACCTGGGCGGCAATGCCGTGGACGGCCTGGAGCAGCTGGCGGACGCGTTCGGGGGCCGGCGCGCCGGCATGCCGCGCCGCCGCCTGGCTGGAAAAGGGTGCTGTGGTGCCTGACATCCGCTGTACGTTCCGCCCCTGGTGGGCGATTTCTATCACTTCGCCGGTGCTGCCGCTACTTGCACGGCCCAATGCCCTGTTCAGGGCAGGAACAGCTCGACCACGTCGTTGGTGAAGCGCCGCCCCAGTTCGGTGGGGACGACGCGGACGCCGTCGTGCCGCAGCCAGCCGCGTTCGACTGCGCTGGCCAATGCCGGCTGCAGCACGGCGCGGTCCAGCCCGGTGCGCGACTCGAAGTCGCGCAGGCCGAAGCCTTCGTGCAGGCGCAACAGGTTGAGCATGTATTCGAACGGCAGCCGCGCGGCGTCGATCACGTCGTCGCCGCCGATCGCCGCCGGGGTGCCGGCGGCCTCCATGAACGCCTGCGGGTGCTTGTGCTTCCAGCGGCGCAGCACCTGCTGCTGCGCGCCGGAGCTGATCTTGCCGTGCGCGCCGGCGCCGATGCCCAGGTAGTCGCCGAAACGCCAGTAATTGAGGTTGTGCGCGCACTGCCAGCCGTCGCGCGCATAGGCGCTGACCTCGTACTGGCCGTAGCCGGCCTGCGCCAGCAGCGCTTGGCAATGTTCCTGCATGTCCCAGGCGCTGTCCTCGTCGGGAATGCCGCGCGGCGGCCGCGCGAAGAACACCGTGTTCGGCTCCAGGGTGAGCTGGTAGTGCGAGATGTGCGTGGGCGCCAGCGCGAACGCGCGCTCCAGGTCATGTTCGGCCTGGGCCAGGGTCTGTTCCGGCAGCGCGTACATCAGGTCGATGTTGAAGTTGTCGTAGCCGGCATCCCGGGCCAGCTTCACCGCGCGCTCGGCTTCGCGGCTGTCGTGGATGCGGCCCAGGCGCCTGAGCGCGTCGTCGTCGAAGGTCTGGATGCCGAAGCTGATGCGGTTCACCCCGGCCGCGCGGTAGCGGTCGAAGCGGCCGTGCTCGGCGGTGCCGGGGTTGGTCTCCAGCGTCACTTCCAGGTTCGGCGCGAACCGCAGCCGCGCGCTGGCCTGCTGCAGGAAGCGGTCGATCGCCTCGGGCGGGAACAGGCTGGGGGTGCCGCCGCCGAAGAACACGCTGCTGACCACCCGGCCCCAGACCAGCGGCAGATCCTGGTCCAGGTCGCGGACCAGCGCGTCGACATAGGCGTCGAACGGCAGCGCGACCTTGCCGGCATGCGAGTTGAAATCGCAGTACGGGCATTTGCGCACGCACCAGGGCAGGTGCACGTACAGCGACAAGGGCGGTGGCACCAGCCGCACCGGTGCGTGATCTGCGCTGCAGGCCTCGCCGGGCAGGTGGTCGCAATGGTCGTGGGTGTGCGGCATGGGCGGGCAGGGCGTCGCGGACAGGCGGTCAGTGCCAGGCGGCGAGCTGCCGCTTGAGCTGCTGCAGGGCGACCGCGCGGTGGCTGATGGCGTTCTTCAGCGCCGGCTCCATCTCCGCGGCGGTCAGGCCATGGCGTTCGTCCAGGAACACCGGGTTGTAGCCGAAGCCGTGGGTGCCGCGCGGCGCATGGGTGATGCGCCCTTCCCAGCGGCCCTCGCAGATCAGCGGCTGCGGATCGGTGGCATGGCGCAGCAGCACGATCACCGCGTAGAAGCGGGCACCGCGCTCGCCGTCGGGGATGCCGGCCATCGCCTCGAGCAGCTTGGCGTTGTTGGCGGCGGCGTTGCCCGGGACGCCGGCGTAGCGCGCGCTGTACAGGCCGGGCGCGCCGCCCAGGGCGTCGACGATCAGGCCCGAGTCATCGGCCAGCGCCGGCAGACCGGTGGCCTGGCAGGCCGCGCGCGCCTTGAGCAGCGCGTTCTCGACGAAGGTCAGGCCGGTTTCCTCGACATCGCCCAGGCCCAGTTCGGCGGCCGAGGTGACCTGCAGCGGCAGGTCGGCGAGGATCTCGCGCATTTCCGCCAGCTTGCCGGCATTGTGGCTGGCCAGTACCAGGGTCTTCATCGGCGGGGCTCCAGCAGGTCCCAGGTGTTGCCGTACAGGTCACGGAACACCGCGACCGTGGCATAGGGTTCTTCGCGCGGCGCTTCCAGGAACTGCACGCCGGCCGCACGCATGGCCGCGTGGTCGCGGTGGAAATCGTCGGTGTGCAGGAAGAAGCCGACCCGGCCGCCGGTCTGGTCGCCGATGCGGCTGCGCTGCGCCTCGTCGCTGGCGCGTGCCAGCAGCAGCGCGGCGCCACCACCGTCGCCCGGCCCGACCACGACCCAGCGCTTGTGGCCCTGGTCGACGTCCTGCAGCAGCTGGAAACCGAGCTTGCCGGTGTACCAGGCAATCGCCTCGTCGTAATCGGCCACCACCACGGTGACCAGGGCGATGTGCCGGTTCATGCCTGCGCCAGGGCGGCCTGCTGGGCGGCGAACAGTTCGCCGATGCCCTTCTCGGCCAGCGCCAGCAGCGCATCGAGCTCGTCGCGGCGGAAGGCATGGCCTTCGGCGGTGCCCTGCAGTTCGATGAAGCCGCCGCCATCGTTCATGACGACGTTCATGTCGGTGTCGCAGTCGCTGTCCTCGGCGTAGTCCAGGTCCAGCACCGGCACGCCCTTGTAGACCCCGACCGATACCGCGGCGACCGCGCCGAACACCGGGTTGCGCTTGATTTCGCCGCGCTTGAGCAGGGTGTTCACCGCATCCACCAGCGCCACGTAGGCGCCGGTGATGGCCGCGGTGCGGGTGCCGCCGTCGGCCTGCAGCACGTCGCAGTCCAGGGTGATGGTGCGTTCGCCCAGCGCGTTGCGGTCGATGCACGCGCGCAGGGTGCGGCCGATCAGGCGCTGGATCTCCAGCGTGCGCCCGCCCTGCTTGCCGCGCGCGGCCTCGCGGTCGGAACGGGTATGGGTGGAGCGCGGCAGCATGCCGTACTCGGCGGTGACCCAGCCTTCGCCCTTGCCGCGCAGGAACCCGGGCACGCGGTTCTCGACGCTGGCGGTGCACAGCACGCGGGTGTGGCCGAAGCTCACCAGCACCGAGCCCTCGGCATGGCGGGTGAAGCCGCGTTCGAGGGTGACGCTGCGCAGCTGGTCGGCCTGGCGGCCGCTGGGACGGGAAAAGGTCATGGAAAATCCGGGTGGCGATGGAGCGGCGTGGGGGCGCCCGGGTGGCCTGCGGGGCCGGCATCCGGGGACGCCTAGGGTACCATTCGCCCTTTGCAACGCACCGGAAATCCACATGATCCGAAGCATGACCGCCTATGCCGGCGGCGAACGCGGCACGCGCTGGGGCACCCTCGGCTGCGAGCTGCGCTCGGTCAACCACCGTTTCCTCGAAGTGGGGGTGCGGTTGCCGGAGGAACTGCGCGCGCTCGAGCCGCAGCTGCGCGAGCGCGTGGCCGCGCGGATCAGCCGCGGCAAGCTGGACCTGGTCATGCGCCTGCGCGCGCCGGACGCGGCGCCCACGCTGGCGGTGGACGAGGCGCTGGTCGAGCAGCTGGGCAGCCTGGCGCGGCGCCTGCACTCGCGGTTCCCGGACATGCGCATCGGCTTCACCGAACTGCTGGCGTATCCGGGCGTGCTGCGTGGCGAGGCGGTCGATGCGGCGGCACTGCAGGCCGAGGCGCTGGCACTGCTGGACGAGACCCTGGACGGCTTCGTCGCCGCGCGCGAGCGCGAGGGCGCCAAGCTGACCGCGGCGATCAGCGAGCGGGTGGACGCGATCGAACGCATCGCCGGCGAGGTGCGCGGGCTGATCCCCGCCATCCGTGAAGGCCAGCGCGCCAAGCTGGCCGCGCGCCTGGCCGACCTGCCGCACCCGGTCGACCCGGGCCGTGCCGAGCAGGAACTGGTGCTGTGGCTGCAGAAGCTCGATGTCGACGAGGAACTGGACCGCCTGGTCAGCCACATCGGCGAGATCCGCCGCGTGCTGCGCCAGCGCGAACCGGTCGGCCGGCGCCTGGATTTCCTGCTGCAGGAGTTCAACCGCGAGGCCAACACCCTGGGCTCCAAGTCGGTGGACAGCCGCACCTCCAATGCCGCGGTCGAACTGAAGGTGCTGATCGACCAGATCCGCGAGCAGGTGCAGAACCTGGAGTAACCCCGCCGGCGCGGTCGCGCCGCGCGTTGTGCTTCCGGCGCGGGTCGCCGCATCCCTGCGCCGGGCAGGGTTTTGCCGTGCGCGGGCTGGCCTGCAGGTGCCGGGCCACGCCCGGGACCGGGCGGTGCGTCGGCGCGGCCATTGCCGTGGCGGTGGCCTCCCTCGATGCCGCCGCGCGGCCAGTGCGCCTGCCGCGCACCGGTCGGCCGCGCTTGCCGCCATGGGCCGCGGCTGCTATGCAGTCCGTTCCCTGGCGCAGAGGTGTGGGCATGCACGCGACGGTTGCCGATCCGATCCATCGACGCCGCTTCCTGGCGGCCGCCGCGGGCGGCGCGGCACTGGCCCTGCTGCCGGCGGCGGGGCGTGCGGCGGCCCGCATGCGCGACGATCCGCGCTGGATCCCGTCCGATGCCTTCCTGGCCACGTTGCCGGAATGGATGCGTGCCTTCGGCGTGCCCGGCGTCGCCATCGCCGTGGTGGACCAGGGCGAGCTGGCGTGGCACCGCGGGTTCGGCGTGGCCGACGTGGACAGCGGTGCGCCGGTCGACGCCGACAGCGTGTTCGAGTGCGCCTCGCTGAGCAAGCCGGTGTTCGCCTACCTGGTGCTGCAGCTGGTGGATGCCGGGGCGCTCGCGCTCGACCGCCCGCTGGTGGACTACCACCGGCCCGATTTCCTGGCCGATGACGACCCGCAGCTGGCGCGGATCACCGTGCGCGACGTCCTGCGCCACAGCAGCGGCCTGCCGGGCTGGCGCGCGCACCCCGATCGCGATCCACTGCGCACGATCGCCGAGCCCGGACAGCGGGTGGATTATTCGGGCGAGGCGTTTTTCTGGCTGCAGCGGGTGGTGGAGACGGTCACCGGCCAGGCCCTGGACCAATGGGCACAGCAGCACCTGTTCGGGCCCGCCGGCATGCACGGCAGCACCTACACCTGGAATGCGCACGCCGCGCGCCACTCGGTGACCGGCGTGCCTGCGCCGGGCGCCCGTCCGGTGGTGCAGACCTTCCGCGCGCAATGGCCGCTGCTGCAGCCGCTGGCCGAGGCCAGCGGCAAGCCACTGGCCGCCTGGACCTGGGACGACGCGGTACGCGCGCTGCCGCAGGCGCAGGCCGCCGCGCCGGCGGGCATGTTCGTATGGCCCGGCGACCTGCTGGCCAATGCCGCCGCCAGCCTGCGCGGCCCGGTGCAGGACTACGCGCGCTTCATCGCCCACATCATGCGGCACCCGGTGCGGCAGGACTGGGAGATCGGCGAGGCGACCCGGCAGGCGATGCTCACCCCGCAGCTGGCGGTGCGGCCCGGCTGGCTGGACAAGGGCCTGGGCTGGAACCTGGAACGGATCGACGCGGATACGCGCTGGTTCTTCCATGGCGGCGCCAATGCTGGCCGCTACAAGACCTTCGCGGTCGGCGACCCGCGGCACGGGCGCGGGCTGGTGGTGATGACCAGCGGCGGTGGCGGCACCGGGGTCTACCAGCGCATCGTGCGCGCGGCCACCGGGCGCGACATGCTCGCCTTCGACCTCTGACCGGGCCGCGGCTGCAAATGCCCGGCCCCGGCCCCGGCATTTGCAGCGACGGCCCGGGCTGGTTATCGTGCGCCGCCCGAACCATCGACCCGGAGATCCGCGCGATGCGTGGCACCCTCTTCATCGTCGCGGCTCCCTCCGGTGCCGGCAAAAGCAGCCTCGTCAACGCCACCCTGGCGCGCGATGCGCAGATCGCGCTGTCCATTTCCTTCACCTCGCGGGCGATGCGCCCGGGCGAAGAGAACGGCCGCCACTACCATTTCGTCAGCGCCGCGGAGTTCGAGCGCATGATCGCCGCCGGCGATTTCTTCGAGTACGCCCGCGTGCACGGCGACTGGAAGGGCACCGCGCGGCAGTCGGTGGAGCCGCAGCTGGCCGCCGGCAAGGACGTGCTGCTGGAGATCGACTGGCAGGGCGCGCGCCAGGTGCGCGAAAAAGTGCCCGACGCGGTCAGCGTATTCATCCTGCCGCCCTCCAAGCAGGCGCTGGACGACCGCATGCGCAAGCGCGGCCAGGACAGCGAGGCGGTGATGGCGCAGCGGCTGGCGGCCGCGCGCGAGGAAATGCTGCACTACGACGAATTCGACTACGTGATCGTCAATGAGGTGTTCGACACCGCGGTGGACGAGATGTGCGCCATCTTCACCGCCAGCCGCCTGCGCCGGGCGCAGCAGCAGGCCCGCCATGGCGGCCTGATCCGCTCGCTGCTGGACTGAGCCGCGGCGGCCCGGGCCGGGTGCCGCCGCCGCCATGGGGCGGCCGCCGGTGCCGGCCGGGCAGGCAACTGATTGATTCCAAAGGACCCGGGGCAGTGGCGATTTGTATCCCGGGGCATCGGCCTGTACAATCCCCGACCTTTCCCTCATCCGATCGAGCGGCCGCTGCTGGTCGCCGGGAGCTCGCATGGCCCGCATTACCGTAGAAGATTGCCTGGAAGTCGTTAACAACCGTTTCGAGCTGGTCATGATGGCGTCCAAGCGCGCCCGCCAGCTGGCCAACGGCGTGCAGGCCACCCTCGACAACAGCGAGACCGAGGACAAGCCGACCGTGCTGGCGCTGCGCGAGATCGCCGCGCGCAAGATCGACAACGCGCTGATCGAGGAAGTCGAGAAGGCCGAGCGCGAGCGCGCCGAGCGCGAGGCGCTGGAATGGGCCGCCGCCGAAGTCGTCGCCGACGAGGATATGTCCAAGAACGACGACTGATCCGCCGGGTCATCGCTGTGCATCGACAGCCCGCCACGTGCGGGCTGTCTGCGTTATGGGCGCCCGGCACCCTGCATTCCATGCCCCGGACGCGTCTGCAGGAAAGCCTTCGTGTGCCAGTCGGCGCTGCGAAGCGGCGCGGCGATGAACAGGACGGGGCCCGTCGCCCGCAATGCAGGCCGTGGGGCGGCGGCGCCAGCGCGATGCCGCGTCTTTGGCGTTGCCGTGTGGGTGCTGCTGGCATATCTTCCCAGCCATGAACCCAGGACCCTCTGCCCAGGTCGCTGCGCCCGCGGGTGGCGCGGTGCCGGACTACGTACTCCAACTCGAACGCGCAGCCAGTTACCTGCCCGCCGAGCAGCTGCCGATGCTGCGCCGTGCCTGGGAAGTGGGCGCGTCCGCGCATGCGGGCCAGACCCGCAAGTCCGGTGAGCCCTACATCACCCATCCGGTGGCGGTGGCCGGCATCCTGGCCGAGCTCGGGCTGGACGTGGAGGCGCTGGTCGCGGCGATCCTGCACGACACCATCGAAGACACCCCGCTGACCTACGACGAGCTGGCCGGCGAGTTCGGGCAGACCGTCGCCGAGCTTGTCGAAGGCGTCACCAAGCTGGACAAGCTGCGCTTCCGCGACCGCCAGGAAGCGGCGGCCGAGAGCTTCCGCAAGATGCTGCTGGCCATGTCGCGCGACCTGCGCGTGATCATGATCAAGCTGGCCGACCGCCTGCACAACATGCGCACGCTGGGCGCGCAGAGCGCTGAGGCGCGGCGCCGCATCGCGATGGAAACGCTGGATATCTACGCCCCCATCGCCCAGCGCCTGGGCATGAGCCTGATCAAGTCCGAGCTGCAGAACCTGGGTTTCAAGGCGCTGTACCCGTGGCGCCACGCCATCCTGGAAAAGCACATCCGCAGCCAGCCGGTGGTGCGCCGCGAGGCGATGGCGCAGGTCGAGGTGCAGTTGTCGCAGCGGCTGGCGCGCGAAGGGCTGGAACACCGCCTGGTCAGCCGCATCAAGACGCCCTGGAGCATCTACACCAAGATGCGCGAGGAGAACAAAACCTTCGACCAGGTGATGGACGTGTTCGGTTTCCGCCTGGTGATGCGCTCGGTGCCCAGCTGCTACCACGCGCTGGGCGCGGTGCACGCCGCGTTCAAGCCGCTGGACGGGCGCTTCCGCGATTTCATCGCCATCCCCAAGGCCAACGGTTACCAGTCGCTGCACACGGTGCTGTTCGGGCCCTACGGCTCGCCGATCGAGGTGCAGATCCGCACCGAGGAGATGGACCTGATCGCCGAGCGCGGCGTGGCCGCGCATTGGACCTACAAGTTCGGCGGCGATTCGCCCAACAGCGCGCAGAGCCGCGCGCACGCGTGGATCGTCGAGCTGATCGATTCGCAGCGCTCGGCCGGTTCGTCGCTGGAATTCCTGGACAACGTCAAGGTCGACCTGTTCCCGGACGAGGTCTACCTGTTCACGCCCAAGGGCAAGATCCTGGCGTTGCCGCGCAACTCCACTGCGCTCGACTTCGCCTATGCGGTGCACACCGACATCGGCAACCGCGCGGTGGCCTCGCGCGTGGACAAGAAGCTGGTGCCGCTGCGCACCAAGCTGGCCAGCGGGCAGACGGTGGAAGTGATCACCGCGCGCTCGGCCACGCCCAAGCCACAATGGCTGGAGTTCGTGGTCAGCTCCAAGGCGCGTACCGCCATCCGCCACCAGCTCAAGCAGCTCGAGCACGAGGACGCCGTGCAGCTGGGCCACCGCATGCTCGACCGCGCGCTGGAAGCGATGGACAGCTCGATCGAGCGCCTGCCCAAGGGGCGGCTGGATGCGTTCCTGGGCGAGCACCGCTACCCGCGCCTGGAAGCGTTCCTGGCCGACGTCGCGCTTGGCAACTGGATGCCCACCCAGGCCGCGCAGGCGCTGATGGCGCATGGCGAGCCGCGCGCCGGCGGTACCACGCAGCGGGCGCAGGAAAAGATCCTGATCAACGGCAGCGAGCGCGGCGTGGTCAGCTTCGCCGGCTGCTGCCAGCCGATCCCGGGCGACGAGATCATGGGCTACCACACCGCCGGCAAGGGCATCGTGGTGCATCGCATGGACTGCCCGAACCTGGCCGAGCTGCGCAAGTCGCCCGAGCGCTGGGTGCCGATCGGCTGGGACAGCAGCGTGGTCGGCGACTACGACACCGCGCTGGTGGTGGAAGTGGAGAACGGCACCGGGGTGCTGGCGCAGCTGGCCGCGGCCATCGCCCAGAGCCAGTCCAACATCGAACGCGTGGACTACCTGGACCGCGACTTCAACGCCGCGGTGCTGTGCTTCAACATCCAGGTGCGCGACCGTACCCACCTGGCCGAGGTGATGCGCCGGTTGCGGCGCCTGAGCGTGGTGCAGTCGGTACGCCGCCAGTGAGCGCAGCGAACGGGTAGCTGCGGGGCTTGCCCCGCATGGAGCTTCGCCGGAACGCCTCACCGGGCGCAGCCCTGCGCCATGGACGCCAGCGCCGCCCCCACTTGGCCGAGGTGATGCGCCGGTTGCGGCGCCTGAGCGTGGTGCAGTCGGTACGTCGCCAGTGAGCGCAGCGAACGGGTAGCTGCGGGGCTTGCCCCGCATGGAGCTTCACCGGAATGCCCCACCGGGCGCAGCCCTGCGCCATGGACGCCAGCGCCGACCCCCTGTAGCGCGGGGCACCGCCGCGCTGGGGCCCTATCGACCCTGTCCGCACCCGCTGCGGAACAACCGTCATCCGCCGCCGCCGCGCGTTCTCCACAGCCGGTGTGCAACGGCATGCCGACAACCTGTGGATAAGCGTCCGTGCGCCTTGCCGGGCGTGCCTTCGCCGCGGGTGGTGAAAAAATGTCCACGATGTCCACGATGTCCACGATGTCCACGATGTCCACGATGGCCGCGGCGCCGGCGGGCCGGCATGCCCGGGGCGGACGCTACAATGCCGGGCCATATCCCAACCGGAGTCCCCCATGTCCCGCCAGATCATCAACACCGCCAACGCGCCGGCCGCCATCGGCCCGTACTCGCAGGCCGTGCGCGCCGGCAATACCGTGTATTTCTCCGGCCAGATCCCGCTGGACCCGGCCACCGGCGAGATCGTCGCCGGCGACGTCGCCGCACAGGCGCGCCGCGCCTTCGACAACCTCAAGGCGGTGGCCACCGAAGCCGGCGGTTCGCTCGACCAGATCGTGCGCCTGGGCCTGTACCTGACCGACCTGGGCGAGTTCGCCAAGGTCAATGCGGTGATGCAGGAGTACTTCCAGGCGCCGTTCCCCGCCCGCTCCACCATCGAAGTGTCCGGCCTGCCCAAGGGCGCGGCGTTCGAAGTCGATGCGGTGATGATCCTCGACTGATCCACCGGCATGGCGCGTACCCGTGCGGCGGCCCCCGCGCTGGCGGCCAGTGGCGAAACCCCGGTGACGGCGCTGCCGGGCGTCGGCCCGGCGGTGGCCGCCAAGCTGCAGGCGCGCGGCATCGGCAGCCTGCAGGACCTGTGGCTGCACCTGCCGCTGCGCTACGAGGACCGCACCCGGCTCAGCGCCATCGCCACGCTGTTGCCGGGCAGCGCCGCGCAGGTGGAAGGGCGGGTGGTCGCGGTGGAGCGCGGCTTCCGCTACCGGCCGGTGCTGCGGGTGGCGCTGGAAGACGACTCGCGCGGCACCCTGGTGCTGCGCTTCTTCCACTTCCGCGCCGCGCAGGTGGCGCAGTTCGCGGTCGGCGCGCGCCTGCGCTGCTACGGCACCCCGCGCCCGGGCCAGCACGGGCTGGAGATCGTGCACCCCAGCTACCGCATGCTCGGTGACGGCGAGGAGGCCGGCCTGGGCGACGCCTTGGATCCGGTCTATCCGGTGGTCGAGGGGATCGGCCCGGCGACCCTGCGCAAATTGATCGGCCAGGCGTTGGAGCGGTTGCCCGGCGAGGCCGCGCTGGAGTTGCTGCCGGCCGCCCTGCTGGACGGCCTGGCATTGCCGTCGCTGCGGCAGGCGCTGTTGACCATGCATCGGCCGCCCGCCGATGCCGATGTCGCCGCGCTCGCCGCCGGCACCCACCCGGCGCAGCGGCGGCTGGCCATGGAAGAACTGCTGGCCCACCACCTGAGCCTGCGCCGCCAGCGCATCGCCCTGCAGCAGCATCACGCCCCGGCGCTGACGGGGGGCGACAAGCGCGTGCGGCAACTGCGCCAGTCGCTGCCGTTCCGTCTTACGGGTGCGCAGCAGCGCGTGTTCGCGCAGAT
The DNA here is from genome assembly GCA_002951995.1 of Stenotrophomonas acidaminiphila. Classification (NCBI taxonomy): domain Bacteria; kingdom Pseudomonadati; phylum Pseudomonadota; class Gammaproteobacteria; order Lysobacterales; family Lysobacteraceae; genus Stenotrophomonas; species Stenotrophomonas acidaminiphila. The sequence goes on along the minus strand of CP019797.1, from coordinate 2,771,060 downwards.
CCGCCAGGACCTGGCGCGGCCGCACCCGATGCTGCGCCTGGTGCAGGGTGACGTCGGCTCCGGCAAGACCGTGGTGGCCGCGCTGGCGGCGATGCTGGCGGTGGAGCAGGGCAAGCAGGTGGCGCTGGCGGCGCCGACCGAACTGCTGGCCGAGCAGCACCTGGCCAACCTGCGCGGCTGGCTCGAGCCGCTGGGCGTGCAGGTGGCGTGGCTGGCCGGCAAGGTCACCGGCAAGGCGCGCGCGCGGGCGCTGGAGGACATCGCTTCCGGGCGTGCGCAGGTGGTGGTCGGTACCCACGCGCTGATGCAGGACAGCGTGGTGTTCCACGACCTGGCGCTGGCCATCGTCGACGAGCAGCACCGCTTCGGCGTGCACCAGCGGCTGGCACTGCGCGACAAGGGCGCCGATGGCCGCAGCGTGCCGCACCAGCTGGTGATGACCGCCACGCCGATCCCGCGCACGCTGGCGATGGCCGCCTATTCCGACCTGGACGTGTCGGCGATCGACGAGCTGCCGCCCGGCCGCACCCCGGTGCAGACCATCGTCATCAGCGCCGAGCGCCGGCCGGAACTGGTCGAACGCATCCGCGCCGCGTGCGCGCAGGGGCGCCAGGCGTATTGGGTATGCACCCTGATCGACGAGAGCGGGGACGATGGCGGCGGCCCCGCGGCCAACGCCGGGCGCATGGAGGCCGTGGCCGCCCAGGCCACCTTCGAGGCGCTGTCCGCGCAGTTGCCGGGCGTGCGCGTCGGGCTGGTGCACGGGCGCATGAAGGCCGCCGAGAAGCAGGCCGCGATGCGCGCCTTCAAGGCAGGCGAGACCGGCCTGCTGGTCGCCACCACGGTGATCGAAGTGGGCGTGGACGTGCCCAATGCCTCGTTGATGATCATCGAGAACGCCGAGCGCCTGGGCCTGGCGCAGCTGCACCAGCTGCGCGGCCGGGTGGGGCGCGGCGCGGCCGCGTCCAGCTGCGTGCTGATGTACCAGGGGCCGCTGTCGGCGATGGCGCGGCAGCGGCTGGAGACCATGCGCCAGACCAGCGACGGCTTCGTGATCGCGGAAAAGGATCTGGAGCTGCGCGGCCCCGGTGAACTGCTCGGCACCCGCCAGACCGGGCTGGCCGCGTTCCGGGTGGCCGACCTGGCGCGCGACGCGGGGCTGCTGCCGGGCGTGCATGCCCTGGCCGAACGGCTGCTGGCCGACGCGCCGGCGGTGGCCGACCGCGTCGTGGCGCGCTGGGTGGGCGGCGCGGCCCGTTACGCCTCGGCCTGAACGCGCACTTCCCCTGTCAGGGCCCAGGTGCCAGACTCCATGGCCGACCAGAAGGCAAGCATGAGATGAGCAAGAAGATTCCGCTGCTGATTGATACCGACCCGGGCGTGGACGATGCGCTGGCGCTGTTGATGGCCTTTGCCGACGCGCGCCACGACGTGGTCGGGTTGACGGTGGCGGCGGGCAATGTCGGCCTGGGCTACACCGTGCGCAACGCGTTGAAGCTGTGCGAGGTTGCCGGGCGCGGCGACGTGCCGGTGTTCGCCGGTGCCCCCGATCCGCTGGTGTATCCGGCCGAGGACGCGGCCCACGTGCATGGCCGCGACGGCTTCGGCGACGTCGACCTGCCCGCCGCCGCGCGCGCGGTCGAGGACGAGCACGCCGCGCTGGCGATCCTGCGCCTGTCGCACCAGTATGCCGGCGAGCTGCTGCTGGTCGCGCTGGGGCCGCTGACCAACATCGCGCTGGCGCTGAAGCTCGACCCGACCCTGCCGCAGCGGGTGAAACGCTTCCTGGTGATGGGCGGGGCGATCACCGGGCACGGCAACATCACCCCGGTGGCGGAGTTCAACATCGCCTTCGACCCGGAGGCGGCGCACATCGTGTTCACCGCGTTCCCGCATGTCGAAGTGGCCGACTGGGAAGCCACCGTCGCCCATGGCCTGCTGCACCGGAACGTGGAGCAGTGGCTGGCCGCCGACACCGACAAGGCGCGTTTCTACGAGCTGATCTCGCGCCAGACCCGGCTGTGGTCCGAGGACAGCCGCGGCGAGTACTGGTACGCGGCCGACGCGCTGGCGATGGCCTGGGCGCTGCAGCCGGAAGGCGCGACCCGGCTGGAACAGCGCCCGCTGGCGATCGAGATGGCCGGCGGCCGCACCCGCGGCGCCACCGTGGTGGACTGGAACCGGCAGACCGGCGCGGCGGACAACACCACCCTGCTGATCGGCTACGACCAGGCCCGCTTCGAACGCCAGGTGCAGCGGGCGCTGGGGCTGGATTCCTGATTCCCTGCAATCCCGGCTTGCCCCGACGGGCCGGCCGGGACTATAATGCCGCTCTTGACCACCAGCCCACACGGTGTGAGCCCATGAAGGCCGACATTCATCCCGATTACCACAACGTCGTGTTCCACGACGTCACCTCCGATTTCAAGTTCCTCACCCGTTCGACCATGTCCTCCAAGGAAACGGTCAAGTGGGAGGACGGCGAAGAGTACCCGCTGATCAAGGTCGAAATTTCCTCGGCCTCGCACCCGTTCTACACGGGCAAGCACAAGGTCATCGACACCAGCGGCCGCATCGACAAGTTCCAGAAGCGCTACGCGCGCTGATCGCAACTGTCGTTCCGCCCGGACAACGGCCGCGCCCTGCGCGGCCGTTGTTTTGTCATGCTGGCAGCTGCGCCAGCCCCTGCGTGCCATGCCGGGCGGCTGTCCGCTGCGCCTCCGCCGGGGACGCCGGGCGCGCCGTCAGCGTGGCGCGCGCCACGGCTGAATCCCGGCGCAATGCCGGCCGGTGCGTGCGCGACGCTGTGTCGCGCGCGTGCGCCGTCCATAGGACTTTAGTCTGCGCAACCGGCAAATGCTGCTGTGCGATAATGGCCTGAACCGCGGTGCAAAACCGTGGAACTTCCTTCACGTGCCTGCCCGTCATTCCTCGTCGGGGCCGGCGCCATCCACTTGAGGAGCGCACACTGTGTCCGATCTTGATCAGGTCACGCTCAACGCCGGCGACACGTCGGTCGTTCTGCCTGTAGTCAAGCCCGTCCTGGGCAACGACTGTGTCGATATCTCGAAGCTGACCAAGGAAACCGGTCTCTTCACCTACGACTCCGGTTACACCGCCACCGCCAGCTGCAAGTCGGCCATCACCTACATCGATGGCGACAAGGGCGTGCTGCTGTATCGCGGTTACCCGATCGAACAGCTGGCCGAGAAGTCCAGCTTCGTCGAGGTCGCCTACATGCTGGTCAACGGCGAGCGCCCGGACGCCGCGCAGCTGAAGGCCTTCGAGGCCGAGCTGGCCGAGGAAGCCGGTGTCGACGCGTCGATCAACACCCTGATCGGCAGCTTCGCCAAGGACGCGCACCCGATGGCGATCCTCGCCGCGGCGATCGCCCAGCTCTCCGCCAAGTACCACGATTCGCTGGACCTGGCCGATGCCGAGCAGCGCCGCAAGGCCGCCGTGCGCCTGATCGCCAAGGTGCCGACCCTGTCGTCGCTGATCTACCGCCATGGCAAGGGCCTGCCGGCCAACACCCCGGACACCTCGCTGGATTACGTCAGCCGCTTCCTGAAGCAGACCTTCGAGTCGGCCGACGGCCAGTACGAACTGAACCCGCACGTGGTGAAGGCGCTGGACCTGCTGTTCATCCTGCACGCCGACCACGAGCAGAACGCCTCGACCTCGACCGTGCGCCTGGTCGGCTCGACCGGTGCCAACCCGTACGCCTCGGTCGCCGCCGGCGTCACCGCGCTGTGGGGTCCGGCGCATGGCGGCGCCAACGAAGCCGTGCTGAAGATGCTGGAAGAGATCGGCAGCGCCGACAACGTCGAGTCCGCGGTGCTCAAGGCCAAGGACAAGACGTCGGGCTTCCGCCTGATGGGCTTCGGCCACCGCGTCTACAAGAACTTCGACCCGCGCGCCAAGGTCATCGGCGAGATGACCAAGCAGGTGCTGGGCCAGCTGGGCGTGACCGACCCGCTGCTCGATGTCGCCATCAAGCTGGAGCAGGCCGCGCTGCAGGACGACTACTTCGTCGCCCGCAAGCTGTACCCGAACGTGGATTTCTACAGCGGCATCATCTACAAGGCGCTGCAGATCCCGACCGAGATGTTCACCGTCATGTTCGCCCTCGGCCGCACCGCCGGCTGGGTATCGCACTGGCTGGAGCAGCAGGTCGATCCGGAAATGAAGATCGGCCGTCCGCGCCAGGTCTACACCGGCCACGCCGTGCGCGACTACACCTGAGCCTGCGCGCATCGGCGCAGCGATGCGCCGCCCGCGCGAGCAAAGCCCCGCTCCGGCGGGGCTTTTTCGTTTTCGTCGTTCCAGGCATGCGCCTTTGCGCGGGGCAGGGCGATGGCGCGTATCGCACGCGGCGACCGGTATCCGGACGCGGGTAGCGGCGCCAGCAGCAGCCCCCGCGCACGCCACTTCTCCACAAGGTCTGTGCGGCACTTCCGGCAGAAGTTGTGGATAACGCCGGCGCCGCCTTGCGTGGCGGGCCTCGGCGAAGCATGGTGAAAAAACCGCCAGGAGCGGTTTTTGACATCGCCTGCCGATGGCCCGAAGGGTTCCCGCCATGGAGGGTGGGAACCAAAAGCCGCCAGGAGCGGTTTTTGACATCGCTTGTCGATGGCCCGCAGGGTTCCCGCCATGGAGGGTGGGAACCAAAAACCGCCAGGAGCGCTTTTTGACATCGCCTGTCGATCGCCCGAAGGGTTCCCGCCATGGGGGGGAACCAAAACCGCCATAGAGCGGTTTCCGGCATTCGTCCGTCGATGCTCATGCCCCGGGGGCAACAAACGTCTCCGGCGCCAGGCGTGTGCGGACGCAGGGAAAGTGCGCAGGCAGGCCGCCGCCGCAGCTCAGGGCGCCGATTGCCCCTGTGCGCCGGCCAGCAATTGCCGCAGCTGCGCCAGTGTCGCCCGCGGCAGCGGCTTGCCGTCGTCGCTGGAAACCGGCGGGTGGCGCAGTGCGTCTTCGGGCAGCACGATCAATTCGAAGGCGATGCCGTCGGCGGCGAATTCCCAGCGCGGATAGGGTTGCCGCGAGGTGTGCCCGGCCAGTTGCAGCAGCGACGTGCGCGCCTCGGCGGGAATGCGCTGGTCGTGCAGGAAGCGCTGCACCGCATCGGGGTCGTCGCAATGCAGGTGCAGGACCACCGGCGTGGACGCATTGGCGGTGCCGGCCAATACGGCCCCGCCCAGGCGTGGCTGGAAGGCCTGCAGGAACTGCATGGCCTGCACGGCCGATTCGCGGCGCTGGCGCAGCGCCGTCGGCTGCGCGTGCGCGTCGAACAGCCGCTGCTGCTCGCGCAGCACTTCTTCCACCTGGGCCTGGCGCGGCCACAGCGCTTCGTCGTGGATGCCCAGGCGGCTGGCCGCCTTGCGCCGCGCCTGGTCGAGATCGTGGATGCCGCTCTCGCGGACCAGGCGGGCCGCCTCCTGGGCGATCAGCTGCCGCTCGCGGCTGCCGCGCTGCGCGTTGGGTGCCGGGCGTGGCATCGCGGTTCTCCCCTTGTCGGCGGCCCGCCGGATCGCGGGCCGGTACGGAAAGGCGGCGCGCCGCCTTTCCGGGGTGGATCAGAAGATATCGAACGCGGCGTCGTCGGCCTGCGGGTCGTGCTGGTCGAAATCGAACTCCTGCATCCGGTCCAGGTCCTCGACCTTGATCCATTCGGTGGCGCCGTTGAGGGTCGCCTGGACCATGCCCGAGGGCGGGTCGTTGCGTGCGATCGGCGCATCCTTCAGCGCCACGCGCATGTAGTCGATCCAGATCGGCAGCGCGGCGCGGCCACCGTACTCGCGGTAGCCCAGCGAGCGGAAGTCGTCGCGGCCGACCCACACCGTGGTGGCCAGGGGGCCGCCGAAGCCGGAGAACCACGCATCGCGGTGGTCGTTGGTCGAGCCGGTCTTGCCGCCCACGTCCTCGCGCCCCAGCACCTTGGCCGCGGTGCCGGTGCCGCGCTGGACCACGTCGCGCATCATCGACACCAACTGGTAGGCGGTGCGCTCGTCGATCGCGCGCGGCGCGGTGCGGGCGTCGGGATTGGGCGCCACCGGTTCGGCCTGGGTGCCGGTGCCGGCATCGGCGCTGGCCGGGACGGGCGCGGCTTCGGCGCCGAAGTTGAAGCCGTCCACCACCTGGCTGGCCGGCGCCGTGCCACCGGCGGCGCCGCCGCAGCCGCGGCAGGCCAGCGCCGGATTGGCCTTGAACACCACGTTGCCGTCGCGGTCCTTGACCTCGTCGATGGTCCAGGTGTCGACCCGCGAGCCGCCATTGGCGAACACCGCATAGCCGCGCGCGACCGACAGCGGCGTCAGCGAGGCGGTGCCCAGCGACATGGACAGGTTCGGCGGCAATTCGGCTTCCTGGAAGCCGAACTCGCTGATGTACTTGCGTGCGAAATCCACGCCGATGCTGTCCAGCAGGCGGACCGACACCAGGTTGCGCGACTGCACCAGTGCCTCGCGCAGGCGCATCGGCCCACGGAAGCCGCCGCCGTCGTTCTTCGGCTCCCAGGTCTTGCCGCGGCGGTCGCGGAACACCACCGGCGCGTCGAGTACGATCGAGGCCGGGTTGAAGCCCTTGTCGAACGCGGCCGCGTACAGGAACGGCTTGAAGCTGGAGCCGGGCTGGCGCCGGGCCTGGGTGGCGCGGTTGAATTTGTTGCCAGCGAAGCTGAAGCCGCCGACCAGGGCACGCAGGGCGCCGTTGCCGGCGTCGAGCGAGACCAGTGCGGCCTGGCCGAGCGGCAGTTGTTCGATCAGCCACTCGCCTTCCTTGTCGCCGGCACGCACGCGGATGACGTCGCCGCGCGCGGCCAGCTTGGCCGGCGCGCGCGTGGTCCAGCGGCTGGCGGCCACCGGCAGGACCAGTTCGGTGCGGTCGGCCAGCACCACGCTGATGCCGCCATCGGCGTGGACCGCCGACACGATCGCCGGCAGCAGCCCGGACTGCGCGGGGATCGCGGCGAGGTGGCGGGCCAGCGCGGCGGCATCGGCCTCCGCGGCGACGTCGAAATGCTGTTCCGGGCCGCGCCAGCCGTGGCGGTGGTCGTACAGCAGCAGGCCATCGCGGACGGCGATGTTGGCCGCTTCCTGCGCCTGGCTGTCGATGGTGGTGGTGACCCGGTAGCCCTTGTTGAGCACGTCGCCGCCATGCAGGGCGATCATTTCCTGGCGGACCATTTCCGCCACGTAGGGCGCGTTGACCTCGATCGGCGGCTCGTGCGGGCTGGCATGCATCGGCACCGCCTTGGCCGCGTCGGCCTCGGCCTGGCTGATGAAGCCCAGGTCGGCCATGCGCTGCAGCACGTAGTTGTCGCGGCGCTGGCGGGCACGCTCGGGATTGCTGATCGGGTTGCCGCTGGACGGGAACTTGGGAATGCCGGCCAGCGAGGCCATCTCGTCCAGGTCCAGTTCGCCCAGCTTCTTGCCGTAGTAGTACTCGGCGGCGGCGCCGATGCCATAGGCGCGGTTGCCGAAGAAACTCTTGTTCAGGTACAGCTCGAAGATCTCGTCCTTGCTCAGCTCGCTCTCGATCCTGCGCGCGAGCAGGATCTCGGCCAGCTTGCGGGTGTAGCTGTACTCGGAACTGAGGAAGAACTGGCGGGCCACCTGCTGGGTGATGGTCGAGCCACCCGGCACGCGCCTGTCGCTGGTGGTGGCCAGCAGCCAGACCGCGCGGGCGATGCCCTTGTAGTCGACTCCGCCATGTTCGTAGAAGCGCGCGTCCTCGGTGGCCAGGAACGCCTGCTTCAGGCGCTCGGGCACGTCCTTCATCTCGACCGGGTAGCGCCGGGTCTCGCCGAACACGGCCATCAGCTTGCCATCGCTGGCATGCACGTACATCGGCTCCTGCAGCTCCACCTCGCGCAGGGCCTGCACGTCGGGCAGCTTCGAGGAAACCACGTAATAGAGAGCGCCCGCGGCGATGGCGCCGACCAGGGCAAGGGCAACGCACAGTGCCAGCAGCCAGCGCAGCCAGCGACGGAAACGGGGCATCAAGCAGGATCCCGATTGCGGATTTCGTGGCCGCAGAGTATAGAGTACGCGGGGGAACGGCTGGGGCCGTCCCCTGGGGAGATGGGGGTCGGGGATGGCTCTGATGGCGTGACGGATTTCTCGGCCTGCGCGCGGAGCGGTTGCCAATCACCAGAAATTCATTATTAATGCGCGGGCGCAACAAGTGCGTCCAAGTGCCCGTCGGCAGGGGAGAAACCGTGGGGCTTATCCCAAAGAGTCAACCACCGATCATCGGTGTTGACATCAGCTCGACTGCGGTGAAGCTGCTTCAGCTTGCCCGCAGCGGCAATCGTTTTCGCGTGGAACACTACGCCGTGGAACCGCTTCCGCCCAATGCGGTGGTGGAAAAGAACATCGTCGAGGTCGAGGCGGTCGGCGAAGCCATACGCCGTGCGGTGGCCCGCTCGGGAACCCGCGCCAAGGGCGCGGCCGCCGCGGTCGCCGGCTCGGCGGTGATCACCAAGGTGATCCCGATGCCGGCGGACCTGGACGAGGCCGACATGGAAGCCCAGGTCGAGCTGGAGGCGGTGAACTACATCCCGTACCCGATCGAGGAAGTGAGCCTGGACTTCGAGGTGCTCGGGCCGGTGCCCAACAACCCGGAAATGGTCCAGGTGCTGCTGGCGGCCTCGCGTTCGGAGAACGTCGAACTGCGCCAGTCGGCGCTGGAGCTCGGCGGGCTGGTGGCCAAGGTCATGGACGTGGAAGCGTTCGCCATCGAGAACGCCTTCGCGCTGGTGGCCAGCGAGCTGCCGGTGGCCAGCGACGGCGTCGTGGCGCTGGTGGACATCGGCGCCACCATGACCACGCTCAACGTCCTGCGCGGCGGTCGCAGCCTGTACAGCCGCGAACAGGTGTTCGGCGGCAAGCAGCTCACCGACGAGGTGATGCGCCGCTACGGCCTGAGCTACGAGGAAGCCGGGCTGGCCAAGCGCCAGGGCGGGTTGCCCGAGAGCTACGAGGTGGAAGTGCTGGAGCCGTTCAAGGAGGCCACGGTCCAGCAGATCGGCCGCCTGCTGCAGTTCTTCTATGCCGGCAGCGAGTTCAATCGCGTCGACCACATCGTGCTGGCCGGCGGCTGCGCGTCGCTGCCGGGGCTGCCGGTGATGGTCGAGGAACAGCTGGGAGTGAGTACGTCGGTGGCCAATCCGCTGGCGCAGATGACGCTGGGGCAGAAGGTGCAGGCGCATGCGCTGGCCCAGGACGCCCCGGCGCTGATGATCGCCACCGGCCTGGCCCTGCGGGGGTTCGACTGATGGCACGCATCAATCTATTGCCATGGCGCGCCGAACGGCGCAAACAGCGCCAGCGCGAGTTCTACACCATGCTCGGCCTGGCCGCCGTCGCCGGCGTGCTGATGTCGCTGCTGCTGTACTTCTACTACGACGGCCAGGTCAGCGGCCAGAACGAACGCAATGCCTACCTCGAGGCCGAAATCGCCAAGGTCAAGGAGCAGAACAAGGAGATCGACCGGCTCGACAGCCAGAAGAAGCGTCTGCTCGACCGCAAGCAGGTCATCGAGGAACTGCAGGGCAAGCGCTCGCAGATGGTGCACCTGTTCGACGCGCTGGTGCGCACCATTCCCGATGGCGTGGTGCTGACCGCGCTCAAGCAGGAAGGCGAGACGCTGACGCTGGAAGGCCGCACCCAGTCCAACGCGCGGGTCAGCACCTACATGCGCAACCTGGAAAGCTCGGGCTGGATGTCCAATCCGGAGCTGTCGGTGATCGAGGCCAAGGCGCAGGAGCCGTCGGGCTCTGCGGTGGACATCAAGTCGCTGCCGTACGTCTTCACCCTGAAGGTGAAACTGCCGGCGCCGGGTGAGAACGCGGCGCAGGGCAACGTGGCGCCGAATGCCGACGCCGCAGCGCCCGCCGCCACGCCGGCAGCGGCCGCCGACCCGGCAGCGCCGGCCCCCGCCGCGCCGGCTCCGGCCGCCGACACGGCGCAGAAGGAGGCCCGCCCGTGAGCCAGAAGAAGAGCAGTTTCAACAATCTGGACCTCAACAACATCGGCAACTGGCCGCAGGGTCCGAAGCTGGTGTTCTGCGCGCTGCTGGCGCTGCTGATCCTGGGCCTGTCCTACCTGCTGGTGATCCGCGGTACGGCCGAGGAGCTGGAAGGGCTGGAAGCCAAGGAAGTGGAACTGCGCGCCAGCTTCGAGAAGGAGCAGCAGCGCGCGGTCAACCTCGAGCCGCTCAAGCAGCAGCTCGCGCAGATGGAGCAGGTGCTGCAGCAGATGCTGCGCCAGCTGCCGAGCAAGACCGAGATGCCTGACCTGATCATCGACGTGTCGCAGACCGCGCTGTCCAGCGGGCTGAACAACGAACTGTTCAAGCCGGGCGACGAGCAGCTCAAGGAGTTCTACGCGGAGAAGCCGATCGCGCTGCGCCTGGTGGGCAGCTACCACCAGTTCGGCGCCTTCGTCAGCGGCGTGGCCTCGCTGCCGCGCGTGGTGATCCTGACCATGCACGACATCAACCTGAAGCCGAAGGATCCCAAGGCCGGCATCTCCGCGCGCAGCGGTGCGCTGGAGCTGTCGGGCACGGTCAAGACCTACCGCTACCTGGACGACAACGAGCTGGCGGACCAGGAAAAGAAGGCCGCCGACGAAGAAGCGGCGCGCAAGAAGGGGGGCAAGTGATGAAGGGTTCCCTCCGCATCCGGGCGCTCTGCGCGGTGCTGCTGCTGTTGGCCGCGAGCGGTTGTTCGCGCGGCATCACCAGCACCCCGGGCGATGCGCCCAATCTCGAGAAGTGGGTGGCGGACGTACGTGCGCGCCCGGCCACGCCACTGGAGCCGCTGCCGGTGATGCAGCAGTTCGAGACCTTCGAATACTCCGCACAGGGGCTGCGCGATCCGTTCAGCGATGCCTGGGCCAGCGCCGACGGCAACAGCGCCCTGCGCCCGGACCCGAACCGCCGCAAGGAGCCGCTGGAGGCTTTCCCGCTGGACAGCCTGGACATGGTCGGGACGATCGGCAAGGGCGCGGCCATGGTCGCGCTGGTGATGGGGCCGGACAAGGTGACCTACCGCGTCCGTCCGGGGGTGTACCTGGGGCAGAGCGATGGCCGCGTCACCAGTGTGCGCGAGGACGGCATTGAGCTGATTGAACTGGTGCCCGATGGCGCTGGCGGCTGGCTGGAACGCCCGGCCTCGCTGGCGCTTGACGATCGATGAATGATTATTGGGGATAGCACGATGACTTTTTCCAAAGCCCTGAGCCTGCGTCCCGCCCGGCGCCATGCGATGGTCAATGCCCGCGCACTGGGAGTTGCGCTGGCGTTGGCCTGCGGCTCTCCGTTCGCGGCCTTCGCCGCCGACCTCGCCCCGGCCGCCGCCGCGCAGCCCGCGGCGACCGTGGCGGTCACCAAGGTGGATTTCAAGCGCGGGGACGACGGCGCCGGCCGCCTGATCCTGCAGTTCGACGGCCAGGGCGCCAGCCCGGACCTGAGGACCCAGGGCAATGACATCGTGGTCGACATGGGCAATGCGACCCTGCCGGCCGCGCTGCAGCGGCCGCTGAACGTGGTCGATTTCGCCACCCCGGTGCAACGCATCGACGCCCGCCCGTCGGGCCATGGCTCGCAGCTGGTGCTGAGCACCCAGGGGGCGTTCGAGTCGCTGGCCTACCAGTCCGGCAACGAGTACGTGGTGGAGATCTCGCCACGCCAGGCGCCGTCGGCGACCGGTGCGGTGACCGCGCAGACCGTGGCCCAGGCCGCGGCCACCGTGGCCGCGCGCGGTTACAGCGGCCGCCCGGTGACGTTCAATTTCCAGGACGTGCCGGTACGCACCGTGCTGCAGCTGATCGCCGAGGAATCCAACCTCAACGTGGTCGCTTCGGACACCGTGCAGGGCAACGTGACCCTGCGCCTGGTCAATGTGCCGTGGGACCAGGCGCTGGACATCGTCCTGCGCGCCAAGGGCCTGGACAAGCGCCGCGACGGCGGGGTGATCTGGGTGGCGCCGCAGCCGGAGCTGGCCAAGTTCGAGCAGGACAAGGAAGACGCCCGCATCGCGATCGAAGAGCGCGAGAACCTGGCCACCGATTACATCCAGATCAACTACCACAGCGCCGAGGCGATCTTCAAAGCCCTGACCGAAGCCAAGGGCATCGGCAACGCCGGCGCCGGCGGTGGTGGCACCGGCGGCGGCTCGCAGCACGAGAACGGCTTCCTGTCCAAGCGCGGCATGATCGTCGCCGACGAGCGCACCAACACGCTGATGATCAGCGACATCCCGAAGAAGATCGCGCAGATGCGCGAGCTGATCGCGGTGATCGACCGGCCGGTCGACCAGGTGCTGATCGAAGGCCGCATCGTCATCGCCTCCGACACCTTCGCACGTGACCTGGGCGCCAAGTTCGGCATCCAGGGGCGTCGCATCGGTGACCGCACCCAGGCCATCAGCGGCTCGCTTGGCGGCAACAGCAGCATCATCAACAACGGCATAGTGAGCAACGAAGGGCTAAACGTGAATCTGCCCGCGAAGAGCTATACCGAAAGCCCGGCCGGCGCGATCGCCTATACCCTGCTGGGTGCCAACTTCGCCCTGGACGTCGAGTTGTCGGCGATGCAGGAGGAGGGCCGCGGCGAGGTGGTCTCCAATCCGCGCATCGTCACCGCCAACCAGCGCGAAGGCGTGATCAAGCAGGGCAAGGAGATCGGCTACGTCACCATCTCCGGCGGTGGTGGTGCCGGCGGTGCGCCCACGGCCAACGTGCAGTTCAAGGAAGCGCTGCTGGAACTGAAGGTCACCCCGACCATCACCCAGGACAACCGCGTGTTCCTCAACATGAATGTGAAGAAGGACGAGATCGACCGATTCCTTGACGTGACCGACTTCGGCACCGTGCCGATCATCAACCGCCGCGAGATCAATACCGCGGTGCTGGTGGACGATGGCCAGACGGTGGTGATCGGCGGCGTGTACGAGTTCAACGACCGCAGCAGCGTGGCGAAGGTGCCGTTCCTGGGCGACGTGCCGTTCCTGGGCAATCTGTTCAAGAAGCGCGGCCGCGCCAAGGACAAGGCCGAGCTGCTGGTGTTCGTGACGCCGAAGATCCTGCGCGTCGCCAAGCCGCACTGAACCGGGTCCATCCGCAAGAGCACGGGAGGCCGCCGCAGGGCGGCCTCTTCGTTTGCGCTCCGCGGCCACCGGCGTGCCGGTGAACCATTCCAGCGTGGATCGGTCAAACTGCACCTATGGACCACACCCCGCACCTGCCCCCGCCGCCGGCCGATGAGTCCGGCCTGCATGCCGCTTTCATCGCCCTGCGCGACGCCCTGGCCGGCGAGATCGTCGGCCAGTCGGTCCTGGTCGAACGCCTGCTGGTGGCGTTGCTGGCCGATGGCCACCTGCTGGTGGAAGGCGCGCCCGGGCTGGCCAAGACCACCGCGATCCGCGCGCTGGCCGCGCGCATCGACGCGCGCTTCGCGCGCATCCAGTTCACTCCCGACCTGCTGCCGGCAGACCTGACCGGCACCGACATCTGGCGCCCGCAAGAAGGCCGCTTCGAGTTCCAGCCGGGCCCGGTGTTCCATCCGATCCTGCTGGCCGACGAGATCAACCGCGCGCCGGCCAAGGTGCAGTCGGCGCTGCTGGAAGCGATGGGCGAGCGCCAGGTGACGGTAGGGCGGACGACCTATCCGTTGCCGCCGGTGTTCCTGGTCATGGCCACCCAGAACCCGATCGAACAGGAAGGCACGTTCCCGCTGCCCGAGGCGCAGCTGGACCGTTTCCTGATGCACGTGCGCATCGGCTATCCCGATGCCGCCGCGGAGGTCGACATCCTGCGGCTGGCCCGCGAGCGCGCGCTGCGCGAGATGGATGCGACGCCAGTGCAGGTGCGGAAGCTGTCGCTGGCGCAGGTCGAACAGGCACGACGGGCGGTGCTGGAACTGCACATGGCGCCGCAGCTGGAACGCTATCTGGTGGAGCTGGTGCTGGCCTCGCGCGACGCCTCGGCCTACGACGCCTCGCTGGCCCGCCGCATCGCCTGGGGGCCAGTCCGCGCGGGTCCATTGCCCTGGAGCGCTGCGCGCGGGCCAAGGCGTGGCTGGCCGGGCGCGACTACGTGACCCCGGACGACGTGCGCGCAGTGGCGCCGGACGTGCTGCGCCACCGGGTCCTGCCCAGCTATGAGGCGGCCGCCGAGGGCTGGGACGGCGAGCGCCTGGTCGCGGCGCTGCTCGACCGCGTGCCGTTGCCGTGATCCAGCCGGTTGCGGGGAACGGGGCCAAGCCGACGGCGGTGTCGTCCGCCCGGTCGGCCGCTGGCGGAGACGCCATCGCGGCCCCCGGTTCCCGGCTCCCCGCGACCGAGGGCATCGCCCCTTCGCTGGCCGAGCTGATCGCGCTGCGGCGTGCGGCGATGCCGGCGCGTGGCCCGCGTCGCGGCCGGCGCGGCGCGTCCGCGCGCGCGCTCTCCGCGCAGCGTGGGCGCGGCATGGAATATGCCGAATCGCGCGAGTACGTGGCCGGCGACGATGCCCGCCACATCGACTGGAAACTCAGTGCGCGCACCGGCTTCACCCACACCAAGACCTTCCAGGCCGAGCGCGAACGGCTGACCCTGCTGGTGGCCGATACCGCACCGGCGCTGTACTTCGGCACCCGGGTGCGGTTCAAGTCGGTGCAGGCCGCGCGCGCCGGCGCGGTCGCGGCCTGGTCGGCGCTGCGCGACGGCGACCGCGTGGCGGCGCTGTGCGCGGGCGGAGGGGCCGCGCTGGTGCCGCCGGCCGGGGGCATGCGCGGGGTCCTGCGCGTACTCGATGCGCTGGTGCGCTGGTACGGCGCGGCGGCAGTGGATGACGCAGGCCTGCAGCCGGCACTCGAGCGTGCGGCGCGCCTGCTGCACCCGGGCGCGCGGGTGCTGGTGCTGGCCGACCCGGGCAGCGCCCTTGCCGTGGCCCCGGCCACCTGGTCGGCGCTGTCGATGCACGTGGACGTACGCCTGCTGCTGCTGGTCGATCCGCTGGAGATGCGGCCGCCCCACTGCGTGTTGCCGGTGCTGGCGCCGGGCGCGCGCATGGAGCTGGACCTGGCCGCCGGCGCCACGCGCGATGCCTGGCACGCGGCGTTCGTCGCCCCGGTGGAAGCGCTGTGCCGGTCATTGCCCGGGCGCAGGATCCAGGTGCAGGTGCTGGCATCGGACGACGCCAGCGACGCCTGGCTGGCGCCTACCGCGGCGCGGAGCGGCCGGTGATCGCCACCGCGTTGCCGCTGCGCGACGTGCACCTGCCGGCTGCGCCGGGCGTGTGGCCGCCGGCGCCAGGCTGGTGGCTGCTGCTGGGCGTCCTGCTGCTCGGGCTTGCCGTGTTCGTGGCACTGCGGCTGCGTCGCCGGCACCGGCGGCGGCGCTGGCAATCGCTGTTCGATGCGGCGCTGGCGGCGGCATCCGCTCCAGCCGCGCGCGTCGGCCGGGCCTCGGACCTGCTGCGGCGCGCGGCGCGTCGCTGCGACCCGGCGGCCGCGCTGTTGCAGGGCGAGGCCTGGCTGCGGTTCCTCGACGGGCCGGCGCGCCGCGATTTCAGCCAGGGCGAGGGTCGGCTGCTGCTCGACGGTGGCTTCCGCCGCCAGGTCGACGAGGCCCAGGCCACGCGCGCCTGCGCGCTGGCGCGCGGGCGTTTCGTCGACCTGATGGAGCGGCGCCGGTGATGGAGCGCCTGCACGCGCTGCTGGGCGGCCTGCCGGAGTTCGCCTGGCCTTGGCTGTGGCTGGCGGTGCCGCTGCCGCTGCTGATGGCTTTGTGGCCACGCGCGGCCGGCAATGGGCCGGCACTGCGGGTGCCCTGGCCGCCGGCGCGGTTGCAGGCAACAGCGGCGCACCGGCATGGGCCGTGGCCGCGCACCCTGCTGCTGTGGCTGGCGTGGCTGTGCCTGTGCGCGGCCGCCGCGCGACCGCAGCAACTGGGCGATGCGGTCGAACCGCCGCGGCAGACGCGGCAGATGATGCTGGCCGTGGACCTGTCCGGCAGCATGAGCGAGGGCGACATGCTGCTCGGCGGCCGCGTGGTGGATCGACTCACGGCCGCGAAGGCGGTACTGGCCGACTTCCTCGACCGCCGAGAGGGCGACAGCATCGGCCTGCTGGTGTTCGGTCAGCGCGCTTATGCGCTGACCCCGCTGACCCGCGACCGCGCCAGCGTGCGCGAACAGCTGCGCGACAGCGTGGTCGGGCTGGCCGGGCGCGAGACCGCGCTGGGCGATGCCATCGCCCTGGCGGTCAAGCGGTTGCGCGGGCAACCCGAAGGCCAGCGCGTGCTGATCCTGCTCACCGACGGCGTCAACACCGCCGGCGTAATCGACCCGCTGAAGGCGGCCGAACTGGCCAGGGCTGAGGGCGTGCGCGTGCATACCATCGCGTTCGGCGGCAACGGCGGGGTATCGCTGTTCGGCATGCGGCTGCCGGGCGCGGAGGACCCGATCGACGAGGACACGCTGGCGCGCATTGCCCGGGACACCGGCGGGCGCTTCTTCCGCGCGCGTGATACCGGCGAGCTGGTCGGCATCTATGCCGAACTGGATCGCCTGGAGCCGGTGCGCAGCGCCGGACCGGCGCTGCGTCCGCGGCTGGAACGGTATGCGTGGCCGCTGGCGGCGGCGCTGCTGCTGGGCCTGCTGGCGCTGGCCTGGCCGGAGCGGCGCCGGTGATCGCGTTCTGGAACAGCCTGCATTTCATCCGCCCGGATTGGCTGTGGGCGCTGCTGTTGGTGCCGGCCGTGTTGCTGGGCGGCTGGTACCGGCGGCGCCGGCGTGGCGATTGGCGCAGCGCGGTGGACGCGCACCTGCTGCCGCACCTGCTGGCGGATGGCGGCCGCCGCGCCCGCGGCAGATGGCTGGCCGTACCGGTCGGCCTGTTGCTGGCGGTGCTGGCCCTGGCCGGGCCGAGCTGGCGCCAGGTGGAGCAGCCGCTGTGGGAATCGAAGATGCCGTTGGTCGTGGTGTTGGACCTGTCCAGCCATACCGGCGCGGCCGACCTGCCGCCGAGCCGGCTGCTGCAGGTGCGCGCGAAACTGGCGCTGCTGCTGCGCGAGCGCCGCGGTGGCGAAGTGGCGCTGGTCGCGTATGCCGACGAGCCGTTCACCGTGGCGCCATTGACCGATGACGCGGCCAACGTCGCGCTGTTCCTCGACGCACTGGCGCCGGAGGTCATGCCGGTGGACGGGCAGGACGCCGGCAAGGCGCTGGAATGGGCCGGCAGCCTGCTGCGCCAGGCCGGTGCGCGCGACGGCGCGATCCTGCTGCTGAGCGACCGCGCCGATGCGGGCGCCGCCGCCGAAGCCGCACGCCTGCGCGCGGCCGGCTACCCGGTATCGGTGCTGGGGCTGGGTACGCCGGCGGGGGCTGCCTATCGCGACCGCGAGGGACGCATCGGCCATGCCTGGCTGGACGAACCGTCGTTGCGTGCGCTGGCGCTCGCCGGCGGCGGTCGCTACGCGCGGCTTTCCGCCGGCGACACCGACCTGCAGGCGCTGGCGGTGCTGCAGCCGCAGGCCGCCCCCGGCGAGCGTGCCGGCCGCACCGGCACCGCCTGGCAGGACGAAGGCTACTGGCTGCTGCCGCCGCTGATGCTGGTCGCGCTGTTGGCGTTCCGGCGGCGCCGGCAGGCGTTGGCGGCGCTGGCGCTGGGCCTGTGGCTGCCGCTGGCCATGCCGGCACATGCGGCCGAACGCGGCGGCTGGTGGCAGCGCGCGGACCAGCACGAGCACCAGCGCCTGGCCGAAGGCGTCGAGGCGTACCGCAAGGGCGATTTCGCCACTGCCCAGCGCCGCTTCGAGGGCGTCGACAGCGAACAGGGCTGGTACAACCTGGGCAACGCGCTGGCGCGGCAGGGTCGCTACGACGAGGCGATCGCCGCCTACGACCGCGCATTGGCACTGCGGCCGGGCATGGACGACGCAAAGGCCAACCGCGCCGCGGTCGATGCCGCGCGCAGGCGCAAGCCACCGCCAGGCCCGCAGGGGGCGGCCAGCAGAACACGCCCGAAACGCAGCAGGGCAAGTCATCGCCCGGCCAGTCACAGGACGGCAAGTCGCAGCCGCCACCATCGCAGGCCCCGTCGCAACAGGGGCAATCGCCGTCGCAGCCGAAGCACGCGCCGCCGCGGCCGGGACAGGGCCAGCCCGCGGCCGATACGGCGCCGAAGGCGCCGCAGGCGGAAGATGCCCGCGGCCAGCAGCAGGCCGACCGGGCCCAGCGCGAGCGCATGGCCGAGGCGCTGCGCCGGCAGCCGGGCGGCGACGGCGACCCCGGAAAGCGCGCGGCGCAGGCGGCGATGAGCCCGCAGGAGCGCGAGCGGCGGCAGGCGATCGAGGCATGGATGCAGCGCGTGCCCGATGAGCCGGGCGATCTGTTGAAGGCGAAGTTCCAGCTCGAATACGAGCGGCGCAGGCGGGAAGGGCAATGAAGCGGCGAAGCGTTCTCATGAAGGTGGGGTTGTGGGTGTTGCTGGCCTGCGCCGCCAGCGTGCAGGCGCAGACCCGCGCATGGCTGGACCGTGACCGCATCGGCGAAGGCGACGTGGTCACCCTCAACATCGAGACCGACCAGCCCGGCGCGGCACCGGACTACGCGCCGCTGCAGGCCGATTTCGCGTTGGGCGGGCGTACCAGCGGCCGGCAGGCGCGGCTGGTCAATGGCAGCGTCAGCACTACCGCGCTGTTCGGCGTGGTGCTTACGCCACGGCGCAGCGGCGCGCTGCAGGTGCCGGCCCTGCGCGTCGGCGCGGCGCGGACGGCGCCGCTGCAACTGCGGGTCGATCCCGCCCCGGTGGCCAGCGCCGGCGACGCGGTGGCCTTCGTGGAAACCGAGGTCGACGATCCACAGCCGTACGTGCAGCAGAGCGTGGGCGTGGTGGTCCGGCTGTTCTTCGCGACCCAGCTGGCGTCCGGCGAGCTGGACCTGGCCACGCCGGCTTCGGCCTCGTTGCAGCGGGTCGGCGAGGACCGCACCTCGTCGCATGACGTCGGTGGCCGCCGCTACAACGTGGTCGAGCGGCGCTTCCTGCTGATTCCCGAACGCAGCGGCCCGCTGCGGCTGCAGGGCGCGCGCTTCAGCGGTCGCGGCGCCGGCGGCCTGTTCGACGATCTGCTCGGCCGTGGTACCGGCGCGCTCAGTGCCCGCGCGGCCGACCAGACCCTGCAGGTGCGCGCGGTGCCCGATGCCGCACCGCAGCCATGGCTGCCATTGAAGGACCTGCGCCTGCGCTACACCGCCGCGCCGCAGTCGGCGCAGGTCGGGCAGGCGTTCACGCTGCAGGTGGAGGCCACCGCGGTCGGCGCGACGCGTGCGCAGTTTCCGGAGTTGCCGGTGCCGGCCCTGGGCGACGCCGCGCAGGTGTTCGCCGAGCCGCCGCAGTACGACGAAACCTTCGATGGCGGAAGCCCGCGGCTGAAGCTGACGCGGCGCTACTCCATCGTGCCGCAGGTGCCGGGCCCGCTGCAGGTGCAGGGCCTGCGCCTGGGCTGGTGGGACGTGGGCGCCGCCGAGGCCAGGACCGCGGCACTGCCTAACCTGGGCCTGGAGGTGGCGCCGGGGACCGGCGCGGCAGCCGCGGTGCCGGCGCCGGATGCGCCCGCCGCCACGGTCGCGCCGCCGGCGGCCACCGGCGAGCGCGCCATCGCGGTGGCCGGCGCCCGGCTGCTGCCCACGTCGCCGTGGCCGCTGCTGGCGGCGGGGTTCGCGCTGCTGTGGCTGCTGACCCTGGTCTGGGCACTGACCCGGCGGCGCCAGCCGCCCAGCCAGCGCCCGCGGAGGCCAGGCGACAGCGAGCAGGGTGACAGCGGGCAGGGCGACGCTGGCGCGGGCACGCATTCGCTGGCCGATTTCAGGCGCGCGCTGGACACCGGCGACCTGGATGACGTCGAGCAGGCGCTGCGCGGCCTGGCCCGGCCGCCGGTCGTCGACCTGGATGCGTTGGCCGCGCGCCTGGACAGCGCGGCACAACGCGAGGCACTGGAAGCCCTGCGCCGCGCCCGCTGGGCCGGTGGCAGCGGGTCCGCGGCACGCACCGCGCTGCGCGCCGCGTTCGCCAACGGACCGGCATGGCGGGCGCGGGCCGATGCCCCGCCATCACCGCTGCCACCGCTCTATCCGGGGCAGGGATCCGGCTGATCGATCGCGCGGATCGCCGCCGTGGCGCCGGTGCCGGGACGGCTGCGGAGGCGCCCCGACGCATCGTCCCGGTACCCCCGGGACCGGGCCAAATGGCAGGGTTGGCGGCTGTGCAGCTTTTGTTAAGCTACGCGATCTTTCGCCCGCGAGTACCGCCGCATGCCCCACGCCCACGCGTCAAGCAAGCCCTCCATGCCGTTGCACATCAAAGTGCTGCTGGGGTTCATGTTGGGCACCATCGTGGGCCTGGTGGCGCACGCCACTTCCGCCGATGCGGCGTGGGTGAACACCACCATCGATTACGTCACCCAGCCGTTCGGGCAGATCTTCCTCAACCTGCTGTTCATGCTGGTGGTGCCGCTGATGTTCTCGGCGCTGGTGCTGGGCGTGGCCGAGCTGGGCGACATCGCCTCGCTGGGCCGGCTGGGCTGGAAAACCCTGAACTACACCGCGGTGGTGACCGCGCTGGCGGTCGGCATCGGCCTGTTGTGCGTCAACCTGCTGCAGCCCGGCACGCACATGGAGCCGGCCCTGGTCGAACAGGCCATGAGCAGCGCCAAGACCGGTGAGATCGTCAGCAAGGGCAACGAACTGCGGCTGATGGACCTGCTGGTCAACATCGTGCCGCACAACATCGTCAACGCGATGGGCGACGACAGCAAGAAGCTGGGCATCGTGTTCTTCGCGCTGATGATCGGCATCGGCCTGGTGATGAAGCCGACCGCGGGCACCACCGCGTTCAAGAACGCCGTGCAGGGCCTGTTCGAGGTGTGCATGCACCTGATCGGCATGTTCATCAAGCTGGCGCCGTTCGCGGTGGCGGCCTTCATGTTCAACCTGACCGCGCGGCTCGGCTGGGACGTGATCCAGAGCCTGATGTGGTTCGTGGTGACCGTGCTGCTGGCGATCGCCATCCACGGCTTCATCGTGCTGCCGCTGTGGGTGCGGCTGCTGGGCGGCATGTCGGCGCGCAGCTTCTTCCGCGGCACCCAGGAAGCCACGCTGACCGCCTTCGCCACCGCCTCCTCGTCGGCCACGCTGCCGGTGACCCTGCGCGTGGCCGAGGAGAACCTGAAGCTGCCGCGCAAGGTCTCGCGTTTCGTGCTGACCGTCGGCGCCTCCGCCAACCACCACGGCACCGCGCTGTTCGAAGGCATCACCGTGCTGTTCCTGGCGCAGGTCTACGGCCTGCACCTGGGCATGCCGCAGCAGCTGATGGTGCTGCTGCTGTGCATCCTCGGCGGCATCGGTACCGCCGGCATCCCGTCCGGTTCGCTGCCGGTGATCGCGATGATCTGCGGCATCATCGGCATCAAGCCCGAGGGCATCGGCATCATCCTGGGCGTCAACACCTTCCTGGACATGTGCCGCACCTCGCTCAACGTCACCGGCGACCTCGCCACCGCGGTGGTGGTCTCGCACCGCAGCGGCGTGACCGACGAGGAAGTGCCGGAAGTGGCGGACAACGCCGGCCACCACTGAGCCGCCGGCGAAACGGATGCCACGAAGGCCGCCCAAGGGCGGCCTTCGCGTTTTTCCCCGCCTGCCGCATGCCGGTGCCCGCCGCCGGCACCGGCATGCCGCCCGGGGCCTTGCGCATGCCCCGCGCCGTGCCGCCGCCGGCCTGACCTGCCCGGTGCTCTGTGGGACAATAGGCCGCCCGCAGCTCCGCGGGAGCCTCCCGACCCGACGAACCATGACGCAGCCCACCCGCCGCCAGTTGGCGAACGCCATCCGTTTCCTCGCCGCCGATGCGGTGCAAGCCGCCAACTCCGGCCACCCCGGCATGCCGATGGGCATGGCCGACATCGCCGAAGTGCTCTGGAACGACTACCTCCGGCACAACCCGAACAACCCGAAGTGGTTCAACCGCGACCGCTTCGTGCTGTCCAACGGCCACGGCTCGATGCTGCAGTACGCGCTGCTGCACCTGAGCGGCTATGACCTGCCGATCGAGCAGCTCAAGGCGTTCCGCCAGCTCGGCAGCAGGACCGCCGGGCACCCGGAGCGCCATGAAACCCCGGGCGTGGAAACCACCACCGGCCCGCTGGGCCAGGGCTTCGCCAATGCGGTGGGCTTCGCGCTCGCCGAAAAGCTGCTGGCGCAGCGCTACAACCGCCCGGAATTCGAAGTCGTCGACCACCGCACCTGGGTGTTCATGGGCGACGGCTGCCTGATGGAAGGCATCTCGCACGAAGCCGCCTCGCTGGCCGGCACCTGGGGCCTGGGCAAGCTGGTCTGCTTCTGGGACGACAACAACATCTCCATCGACGGCGAAGTGGAAGGCTGGTTCACCGACGACACCCCGGCGCGCTTCGAGTCCTACGGCTGGAACGTGGTGCGTGGCGTCGACGGCCACGACCCGGAGAGCATCAAGGCGGGCATCGACGCGGCGCTGTCGCAGTTCGACAGGCCGACCCTGATCTGCTGCAAGACCACCATCGGGTTTGGTTCGCCGAACAAGGCCGGCCAGGAATCCAGCCACGGCGCGCCGCTGGGCAAGGACGAGCTGGACGCCACCCGCAAGGCGCTGGACTGGCCGTATGGCCCGTTCGAGATTCCCGAGGAGATCTACGCCGGCTGGCGCGCGGGCGGCACCGGCACCCTGCGCCAGGCCGAATGGGAGCAGTTGTTCGACAAGTACGCCGCGCAGTTCCCGGCCGAGGCCGGGGAGCTGACCCGCCGCTCGCATGGCGAGCTGCCGGCCGACTTCATCGCCCGCGCCGATGCCTATATCGCCCAGGTGCAGGCCGAGGCGCCGACCATCGCCTCGCGCAAGGCTTCGCAGAACGCGATCCAGGCGTTCGCGCCGCTGCTGCCGGAAATCGTCGGCGGCTCGGCCGACCTGGCCGGCTCCAACCTGACCCTGTGGAAGGGCGCGCACACCGTGGTCGGCGAGGACCCGCAGGCCAACTACGTGCACTACGGCGTGCGTGAGTTCGGCATGAGCGCGATCGCCAACGGCCTGGCGCTGCACGGCGGCTTCCTGCCGTTCGACGCCACCTTCCTGGTGTTCAGCGACTACGCCCGCAACGCGCTGCGCATGAGCGCGCTGATCCCGGCGCAGGTCATCCACGTGTTCACCCACGACTCCATCGGCCTTGGCGAGGACGGCCCGACCCACCAGCCGGTCGAGCACATCGCCTCGCTGCGCTACATCCCCAACAACGACGTCTGGCGCCCGTGCGACGCCACCGAGTCGGCGGTGAGCTGGAAGGCGGCGATCGTGCGCCGTGACAACCCCAGCTGCCTGATCTTCAGTCGCCAGAACCTGGCTCCGCAGCCGCGCAGCGCCGAGCAGGTCAAGCTGATCGAACGCGGCGGCTACGTGCTGGCCGACGCCGCCGGCACGCCGGACGTGATCCTGATCGGCACCGGCTCGGAAGTGGGCCTGGCCATGGCCGCCAAGGCCGAGCTGGACGCGGCCGGCATCAAGACCCGCGTGGTGTCGATGCCGTCGACCAACGTGTTCGACCGCCAGGACGCGGCCTACCGCGAGTCGGTGCTGCCGCACGCGGTGCGCGCACGCGTGGCGGTGGAAGCCGGCGTCACCGGTTTCTGGCGCCAGTATGTGGGCCTGGATGGCGCGGTGGTCGGGCTGGACAGCTTCGGTGCCTCGGCCCCGGCTGACAAGCTGTACCAGCACTTCGGCATCACCACCGAGGCGGTGGTCGCCGCGGCCCGGGCGCAGCTGGCGCAGTAAGCGTCGCTCTGCGGCTCCGTCATGGGAAGCCGGGGCATAGCCCCGGCTTCCTCGTTCCAGGCCCTGACAGCAAGGTGGGCCTCGGGTATGTGCACGCCGCGCTCCCAGCCCGTGCTGACGCGGAAGGTGCGGAACAGGGTGGTTCAGCGTCCCGATGGTTCATCAGCCGACACCAGCTGCGCTGGCGGGCGTATCCGAGAGCGCGGCAGGTCGTCGGAGAGCGCCTTTATCTCGCTATGGCGCGCCGAGCCAATCCGGCGCTTGGACCATGCGCGATCCATCAATGCCTGATAGCTGTCCGGGTTCCAGAAGCGGTCGGCATGCAGGTAGCCATCATCCATCTGTTCCGAGCCTGGAGGGCCAGCGTACATGCGCATGCTGGTCTGCATTCCCGTACGGCTGCCGGTGGATGCGTTGCGCACCCTGCGCATGACGCGCGCCAGCCGCGGACGGGCCACGCTGTCGGCATACTGCTCGAAGACACGCGGCCCCCGCTCGATCGCCTGGGCACGCTCGCTCTCGTCCAGTGCTGCCCAATAGCGTTCTCGCAGCGCCATGAATCCACGGTATCCCCGTTCTGCGGCCAGATCGATCCACACGTATGCCAACGGACGATCCTGTTTGGTGCCCTTGCCTTCCCACAGCATTTCGGCCACTACGGCCTGCGAGGGTTTGTCGCCATAGCGCGCAGCCTGCTGGAACTGCAGGAATGCCGCGGCGTCATGGCCACTGTCGCGGTTCTCCAGCCCGTTTTTGCGGTGCTTGAGATCCGGATGGCCGTAAAGAAAGCCAGACGCATGCAGCCGGGGGTCTTCCAGCGGATCGTCGGCCGCGGCGTGCGCGGCAACGCTGTGCATGCAGCCCAGCACCAGCGGAAAAGCAAGAAGATACAAACGGATGCGATTGTCCATTCCCGGCTCCGGTCAGGTGGCGAGGCGCTCTCAGGCAGGTCCTTCGGTCGCGTGGCCGCTCGAGCGCTGCGTCCGACCGCGCCTGGGCAGTATTGCAGCAGGTGCCTCCTAATCCGGTTGCGCAGCGGCCAAGGGCACGTGGAATGCTCCCGGGATTGTGGCTTCGTTCAGTAATGGATCGCCTAAGCCCACCTGGCGTCGGCGCCGCGCCTGCTGGCCCGCAGTCCGTGCGCATGCGAGCATGCGGCCACATAGCCTCCCGCAGGGAGCTCTTCCGGAGAAGCACCATGAAGCGCGTGACCGGTATCGGCGGCATCTTCTTCAAGGCCAGGGACCCGGCCGCGCTGGCAGCCTGGTACCGCGACCACCTCGGGCTCGATGTCGGTGACTGGAACGGTGCGGTCTTCCCGTGGGGTGGCGAGGGCAGTGCGCCGGGCATGACGATCTGGAGCCCGTTCGCGGCCAACACGGCCTACATGGCGCCAGGCACGGCGTCCTTCATGGTCAACTTCCGCGTCGCCGACCTGGATGCGCTGCTGCCGGCGTTGCGTGCCGAGGGCTGCGACGTCGTCGACCGGACCGAAGTCTCCGAGCAGGGCAAGTTCGGCTGGGTCATCGACCCGGAGGGCAACAAGGTCGAACTGTGGGAGCCGCCGACGGGGCAATAGCGCATCGCGGACAAGCCGATGCAGGCGGCCCCTGGCGTCGCCACCTGCGCAGTGCTCCGCTGGACGCCGCCGACGCGTGCTGCCGCGCGGTTCCTGTGCGGGGGCCGGTCATGGACCACGGCTGGATCCGCACCTGGGCGGCCGCATCGCGCATGGCCACGCAGCCGAGCTTCGCCATCGAAGGCGGATCGGAGGCGCCGGTGCAAACCGATGACCTGGACGAGGCGCTGCGCCGCACCCGTGCCACCAGCATCGCCCTTGAACAAGCGCCGTCGCGCGAACCCCGGGACATGCGCCGGTTCGTCGTACATGATCCGTCTGGCCAGCGGGTGAACATCCCCGCGGCACCCAACGATTGCCGCGGATGCCTGAGCGCGACGCGCGGTGGTCAGGCCCGCGCGGTGCGCGCCAGCGCCAGCCGCAGCAGGCGCGTGTCCAGCCAGCTGGCCGGACCGTCCGGCCGCTCAAGTCCCATGCGCTGCAGGTACATGGCATCGTTGTCGCCGCGTCGCTGGCGCAGGGCCGCAAGCACGGTGCGCAGCTTGCCACCGGTGCTGCCGGTGTTGCTCTTCAACCACTGCAGGGCGCGCAGCAGGTCCTGCTCGACCGGGGTGAAATCGCTGCCCAGCGGGTAGTCGGGCAGGCTGCCGTCGCGGCGGAACGGCGCCAGCGCCGCGGACAGGACAGCGGCGCGATTGCGCTGCCAGTGCGCGGGCGCGACGAAGCCGGCCGCCAGCTTCTTCGCCCGCTTCGCCTGTTGCAGCAGGGGCGCCTGGAAGGCGGCGTCGGTGATGCCGGCCATCGCGACCACGCAGTCCTCGTCGGTGATGCCGCGCAGGTCGGCGATGCCGTACTCGTTGATGAAAATGTCGCGCAGGTGCCGCGGGATGGTGGTGTGGCCGTAGTTCCAGCGCACGTTGCACCGGGCACTCCCCGCATCATCGCGCACGGCGCGGAACATCAACACACTGCGCGCATCGGGCAGCGCGTGCGCCATGGCCACGAAGTTGTACTGGCCGCCGACGCCGGACACCACGCGGCCATCCTCCAGCGCATCGGACACCGCCGCGCCGAGCGCGGTGGCCATCATGCAGGAGTTGAAGAAGCGCGCCTGCCGGCGCTGCAGCCGCTGCAGGGTTTCGTCGCCGCCATAGAGCTGGTTGATCTCGCTGATGCGGCGCATGCCGATGGCCCGGCATTCGTCGGCGGGCAGGTGCCGCAGCCAGTCGTAGAGCTCCGGCGAGCCCAGATAGAACGCGCCGTGGAGATACTCGCCTTCCTCGGCCAGCCGGGCGTGGTCGGCGGTGTAGGCGCTGCCGTTGGCCAGGCGCTGCATCAGCGCCAGGTCGTCATGCACCTTGCGCCGGATCACGCCGCTCTGCACCAGCTTGCGGAAGCCTTCGTTGAGCATCTCGCTGCATCCGTACAGGCCGGTTTCGAACGGCTCCAGCCCGCCAATTTCGCGCACCAGCGGATGCTCCGCCAGCGTCGGATCGAGCGCGTGCAGCACCCGTCGGTAGCGGGCATTGTCGGTGTGGCGCAGCACCAGCGCGTGGCTGAGCGCGTCGGCCAGCGCGCCGATGCCGATCTGCAGGGTGCCGCCGTCGCGCACCAGCGTGCTGGCATACAGGCCGATGGCGTACTCGGCATCGTTGACCGGCTGCCGCGGCAGGCCGAACAGCTTCGGGTAGGGCCCGGGCGGGGTCAGCACCAGGTCGAAGAACGCCGCGTCGACCGTGGCGCTGCCGCCCAGCCAGGGCAGCTCGGGGTCGATCTCGGCGATCAGCAGCGGACGTGGCAGGCCACGCGCGATGACTGCATCGATCGTGTCCTGGGTGAGATCGTTGTTGCACGACAGCGACAGCCGGGTGCTGCCCTCGCGCCGCGCGACCTTCTGCACGATGGCGTGCGGTGCGCGCTGGGCCAAGGCGGCGGCGACGTGGGTGTAGTTGAGGCTGGTGTAGGCACGTTGTGCCTGCGATGAACCCAGCAGCGCGCCGGACTGCATGTAGAACTCTTCCACCTGCACATGCGCGGGCAGCGCATCACGCGCCATGTCGCGTGCATAGGCCAGGCGCGGGAAGTCCGCGCCGAAATGACGCGCCACGAACGGACGCAGGAAGCGTGCCTCCAGTCCATCGCCGGCGGCATGCGGCGGATCGAGCGAGAGCGCGGTGTACAGCTGCAATGGGCGCGACGGGTCCACCCCGACGCGCGCGTAGAGTGCGTTGAGCAGTCGGTGCGGCTTGCCCAGCGCCAGCGGCGCGGCGATGCGCAGCGGCCCTTCGACGCGGGCCAGCAACCACGCCGCGGCGGCATCGGGGTCGGTCACATGGTGGGGCATGGCGGGGCGCCGTCAGGGGGAAGCCGCATTACAGCATCGGCGCGATGAACCCGTGGTCGGCATGCTTGACAGGGCATGCGTTTACTCGTGTAATCGATAAAAATTACAGGCGTAAACCATGATCCGGATCAGCGAGGCCGAAGCGGTGGTGATGGAGGCCCTGTGGGAGTCGCACCCGCTTTCCGCCGAGGACGTGGTCGCCCGCCTGGGCGGCCGCAACGGCTGGGCCGAGGCCACCGTCAAGACCCTGCTCAACCGCCTGCTCAACAAGGGCGCGATCAGCGCGACGAAAGAGGGGCGGCGCTATCTGTATGTACCGCAGGTGGCGCGCGAGGCGTGGCTGCTGGAGGAAAGCAGCAGCCTGCTCGAGCGCCTGTTCGACGGGCGCGTGGCGCCGCTGGTGGCGCATTTCAGCCAGCACCGGAAATTGAGCCGCGACGACGTGGCCGAACTGCGCAGGCTGCTGGAGGAGCTCGACGATGATCAGTCTTGAAGGGTTGCGGGCCTTGCTGGCCACCGCGCTGGCCGGCAGCGTGGCGATGGTGACGGTGCTGGCGCTGCGCGGCATGGTGCGGCGCCGGCTGGGCGCCAGCGCGGCCTATCTGCTGTGGCTGGCGGTACCGGTGGCCATGGTTGCCGTGCTGCTGCCGGCGCCGCGCGTGGCGGTACTGCCGGTGCACGCCATCGACGCGGTGCTGCCGGCCGCCCGCACCGTCCTGGGGCATTCATCGACGCTATCGCTGCCCTGGACCTCGATGCTGGGCGGCGCCTGGCTGGCCGGCGCGCTGCTGGTGATGGCCGGATTGCTGCGCCAGCAACGGCGGTTCGTCCGTGGGTTGGGGGCGCTGCGGCGCCGCGACGATGGCCTGTGGCAGGCGCAGGCAACGGCCGGGCTGCCCGCCGTGCTCGGCCTGTGGCCGCCGCGCATCGTGCTGCCGGCGGATTTCGAACGCCGCTACACCGCGCAGGAGCAGCGGCTGGTGCTGCTGCACGAGCAGGTGCACCTGCGCCGCGGTGACATCGCGGTCAATGCGCTGCTGGCGGCCCTGCAGTGCGTGTACTGGTTCAACCCGCTGCTGCCGCTGGCGCTGCGTCGCTGCCGCGAGGACCAGGAGTTCTCCTGCGACGAACGTGTCATCGCGCGCAGCGACGGCGCGCGCCGCAGCTATGGCAACGCCATGCTCAAGACCGGGCTGGCGCTGTCGTCGTTGCCGCTGGGCTGCCACTGGCAGGACCGCCATCCGCTCAAGGAGCGCATCGCCATGTTGAAGCGTCCGGTACCCGGCAGGGGACAATGGTTCGGCATGCTGCTGTTGGCCGCGGGGGTATCCCTTGCGCTGGGTTTTGCGGCCTGGGCCGCACAACCGGCGCCGAGCGACGCGCTCGCCACAAGCGCCGCGCCTGCGTCGGCGGCACCATCGCGCGGTGACACGGAACCGACCGGGGTCCAGGCCGACAACATCGCGTTCGCCCGCCGGTCGCCTCCGCGCTATCCGCCAGGCACGCATGCCGGCAGGCTGCTGCTGCAGATCGACGTGGCGGCCGACGGCACCGCCACCGACGTCAGGATCGAACGTGGTTCGGGGCACGCCGATCTCGACGAAGCGGCGGTGGAGGCCGCACGCCGATGGCGATTCCCGCCGGCCCGCAAGGACGGCAAGCCGGTGGCCGGCACGGTGCGCGTTCCGGTTCTTTTCTACCGGGGCGCGGGCCGCGCAGCCGGCAAGGGAAGCGTGCAGTGATGTGGTACATGCGTGTCGGCGTCGTGTCGGCGGGATCGGTGCTGCTGGCCCTGGCCGGTTGTGCGACGCGACCGGCCGCCAGCGAAGACGTGGCGGACAGCAGCTACAGCATCGGCCAGCGCCTGCTGCTGCCGGAGCCGGCGGGCGGGCAGGCCGGGGACGTGCAGCCGTACACGCTGTCCGGGCGCGAGGTGTTCCGCATGCCCCGGCCGCTGCATGCGCCATTGCCGGAACTGCCCGATATGCCAGCGCGGCGATCACTGCCGCCGGTGACGGTGTGCCTGAATGTCGTCCTTGATGCGCAGGGGCAGGTGCAGCGGAGTTTCCCGCTGTTGACGCACAGCCAGTGCGGCGCCGGCAACGACGCGGAGAATGGCCATCTGCTGCAGGCCGCCGACGATGCCGTGCGGCAATGGCGCTTCACGCCCGCGGCGATCTGCGGTTTCGCCCCCGGCACGGCGCCGGTCGCGCCGGACGACTGCGCCGGCGCGGCGCAGGTGGAGGCGGTGCCGGTGACGCTGCCCTATGCGTTCACCTTCGAGATCGTGCAGGGGCAGGCGCGCGTGCGGCTGGGCCAGCCGCCGCAGCCGTAGGTGCCGGGCTTGCCCGGCACGCGCTTTTCCCGGCGCCCCCAATGCGGGGCAAGCCCCGCATCTACGAAAGGCGGCTGCGGCGGACCCCGTAGGTGCCGGGCTTGCCCGGCACGGCTCTCACGACACGCCGCACCGCAGTCCGCTCCATGCGGCTGTGGCGCTTTAATCCAGCAGTTCGTTCAACAGCGCCGCCAGCCGCTCGCCAGCCAGGCGCAGCTGCGCCTCGGCCACCGGGCGCCAGGTGGAGGCGTACGCGTCGCCGACCTTGCGGTTGCTGGGGTAGATGCCCGGGCGGGTGGCGATGGCGCAGCTCTGTTCGGCCCAGCGGGTGGCATCGCGTTGCAGCTGCGGTGCGCCGACGTCCGCCGGCGCGGGCAGTGCCTGCAGGCGCTGCAGGTAGTGCTCGTCGTCCAGCTGCAGGGCGTAGAACATGCCGCTGTCCCACAGCGAGTGCAGGTTGGTGCCGCGCTCGTTGAACTGCAGCTGGTAGGTGTTGCCGCCCTTGTCGTGACCGTAGCCGGCGTGCATCGGCTGGTGCAGGTCGCCGGCCAGGTGCACGACGAACTTGAGCGCCTGCAGGCGCTCGGCGTCGCTGAGGCTGCGGTCGGCCAGGCGTGCGCTCTGCGCCTTCATTGCCTCGACCACGCAGTCGCCGTCGCGGCAGTGTTTGGGCGGATCGTAGGTACAGCCGTCCTCGGCCATGTTGATGTAGTGCCAGCCGGCCGAGCGCTTGCCCAGGTCCGGGTCGCCGGCCCGCAGTTGGTCGGCCCACGGTGCGATGCTGGCCAGGGTGGCGCCGGGCTCGGTGGCGAGCAGGCGCTGCACTTCCGCTGCCGCGACGGGGTCCAGGCGGGTTTCGGCGATGCGCGCGACCAGGCGGTGGCCCTGCGCGCCCCAGGCGAAGGCGGGTGTGGAGACCAGGGAGCAGGCGGCCAGGACGACGCCGGGGAAAAACAGGGGAATGCGGGCGCGGATTTTCATCCGCCGCATTCTAGCGGCGCATCGGCGGCGGACGTGTGCCGAAAGTGGCGGGCCTGTCCACGACCCCACCGCGCTTGGCTCGCGGCGGGCCATGAACAGGCCCTGGGAACGTCCTTCCCCTCGGTACCGGGGGAGGGCGGGATCAGAACGAGCGGACGTAGGCCACGCCGTACACCAGCGGGTCGATGTTGGCGGTGCCGAGCTTGTTGCCGTTGACCTTGACCTTGGTGTCGATGTCGGCCCAGCGCAGGTCGACGCGCAGCGCGTCCTTCTTGGTCAGCGCGAAGTCCAGGCCGGCATGCGCGGCCAGGCCCCAGGAGTCTTCCAGCTTGAGCCGGGTGCCGGTCAGCGCGCCCTTGCTGTCGGTGCTGAAGAACTTGGTGTAGTTCACGCCCAGGCCGACGAACGGGGTGACCTTGCTGCTGTTGGCGAAGTGGTACTGCAGCGAGACCACCGGCGGCAGCTGCTTGGTGCGGCCCACGGTGCCGACGCCGTCGATGCTGATGTCGTGCTGGAACGGCAGCGCGGCCAGCACTTCAACGCCGACGTTGTTGGCCACGAAGTACTCGAACGTCACGGTCGGGCGCACGCTGCTGTCGACCTTGGTCGGCAGCGCGCCCAGGCCCAGGGCCGAGCCGTTGAGGTCGCCGGCGCTGGACTTCGGATCGACGTTGTGGACGCCGACGCCCAGGGTCCAGTCGCCCTTGGACTGCGCCATGGCGGGGGCGGCGGACAGGACCAGGGCGGCGGCGAGGCCGGACAGCAGCAGGGCGGGGGTCTTGCGCATGGTGCGTTTCCATTTGCTTGGTGAGGATGGCGCCAGTCTCCGCGCGGCGGCGCATGCCCGCCTTGATCCGGATCAAACCCGCGTCCGCGCTCATGGCGCGTTCACGATCCACGCGGCCGCGCACCGGCGCCGCCGGCGGTGCGGGCGCGGGCCGCCGCGGCCAGCGGGCGGGGCCCGGCTGCTACAATGAGCCCCCTTTCCACCCCCGCCGCAGCGGTCTGCGGCCGCAGGAGTTCGTGAACATGGCAATCAAGGTCGGCATCAACGGTTTCGGTCGCATCGGGCGCAACGTACTGCGCTCGGCAGTGTTGAACTTCGGCAACGACATCGAGGTCGTGGCCATCAACGATCTGCTGGAGCCGGATTACCTGGCCTACATGCTCAAGTACGACTCCGTGCACGGCCGCTTCAAGGCCGATGTCGCCATCGAAGGCGGCCACCTGCTGGTCAACGGCAAGAAGATCCGCCTGACCCAGGAGCGCGACCCGGCCAACCTGAAGTGGGACGAGGCGGGCGTGGACGTGGTGATCGAATCCACCGGCCTGTTCCTGACCAAGGAAGCCGCGCAGAAGCACATCGATGCCGGCGCGAAGAAGGTGATCATGTCGGCGCCGTCCAAGGACGACACGCCGATGTTCGTGTTCGGCGTCAACGACAAGACCTATGCCGGCCAGGCGATCATCTCCAACGCCTCGTGCACCACCAACTGCCTGGCGCCGCTGGCCAAGGTCATCAATGACAAGTGGGGCATCAAGCGCGGCCTGATGACCACCGTGCACGCGGCCACCGCCACCCAGAAGACCGTCGACGGCCCGTCCAACAAGGACTGGCGCGGCGGCCGTGGCATCCTCGAGAACATCATTCCCTCGTCCACCGGCGCGGCCAAGGCCGTGGGCGTGGTGATCCCGGAGCTCAACAAGAAGCTCACCGGCATGAGCTTCCGCGTGCCGACCTCGGACGTGTCGGTGGTCGACCTGACCGTCGAGCTGGAGAAGCCGGCCACCTACGCCGAGATCTGCGCCGAAGTGAAGGCCCAGAGCGAGGGCCCGCTGAAGGGCGTGCTGGGCTACACCGAGGACAAGGTCGTGGCCACCGATTTCCGCGGCGAGACCCATACCTCGGTGTTCGACGCCGAAGCCGGCATCGCGCTGGACTCCACCTTCGTCAAGCTGGTCAGCTGGTACGACAACGAGTGGGGCTACTCCAACAAGTGCCTGGAGATGGTGCGCGTGGTCGCGGCCTGATCCACACTGCAGGGGTATGAAGGAAGGGCGCCGCGGGCGCCCTTCTTTTTGCCTGCGGCGGCACGGATGCGGCAGGGCGCAGGGCGCCGCCGTGGCGGTTGTGCGGCTTGCGTTTCGACGGGGCGTGGATGAAGGTGGTGTGGCACCTTCCGGTGACAGGGACGGCGAATGGACGACGAGATCGTGTTGTTGGGGTTGCTGCTGCTGGCGGTGGTGCTGGCGGTGCCGGTGCTGCTGGTCATGGCGCTGGTATCGGTGGCCTCGCTGAAGCGGCGCGTGGCCGCGCTCGAGGACGCGCTGGCGCGCGGGCAGGTCGGCGAAGCCGGCCGCGCCGCCGATCCGAGCGACGCGCGGCATGGGCTGCCGCAGGCGTGGGAGATCCCGCCCGCGCCGGTCGAGCCCGTGCCGGAACCGGTGATGGATGCGCCGCAGCCCCCACCGCCCATGGTTACGCCACCGCTGCCGCCGCTGCGTGAACCCGTCGCGCCGCGGCAGGTCCGCAGCGCGCCCGGTCCCGCGCCCGTGCCGGAAGCGACGGCAGCGCCCGGGCCGAACCTCATCGAGCGCGGCGTCGCGCGCATCAAACAGTGGTTCACCCGCGGCAACGTGCCGGTCAAGGTCGGCATGCTGGTGCTGCTGGCCGGCGTGGCGGCGCTGCTCAAGTACGGCAGCGATGCCGGCTGGTTCAGTTTCCCGCCCGCGTTGCGCCTGGCCGGCATCAGCCTGGTGGCATTGGCCGGGCTGGTGTTCGCCTGGCGCAAGCGCACCAGCCACCGCGCGTTCGCGCTGGCCCTGCAGGGCGGCGCGATAGGCGTGCTGCTGCTGGTGGTGTTCGCCGCGTTCAAGAACCACGGCCTGATCGACGCGCTGCCGGCGTTCGCGATCAGTGTGGTGCTGATCGCCGGGCTGTGCGTGATGGCGGTGCTGCAGGAATCGCGCACGCTGGCCATCCTCGGCGTGCTGGCCGGGTTCATGGCGCCGATCTGGCTGTCCGACGGCAGCGGCAGCCATGTCGGCCTGTTCTCGTACTACGCGCTGCTTAATGCCGGCATCTTCGCCATCGCCTGGGTGCGGCCGTGGCGCATCCTCAACCTGCTCGGCTTCGCTTTCACCTGGGGCATCGGCACGCTCTGGGGCGTGCTGGACTACACGCCGGCCAAGTTCGCCAGCACCGAGCCGTTCCTGGTGCTGTTCTTCGCGTTCTACCTGCTGCTGCCGCTGCTGTATGCGCGCCGGGCGGCGACGCCGGGCGGCGCGCGCATCGACGGCTGCCTGCTGTTCGGCACGCCGCTGGTGGCCTTCTCGCTGCAGGCCGGCCTGTTGCAGGGCGAGCGCATGCCGCTGGCCCTGTGCGCGCTCGGCGTGGCGGCGGTCTATGCACTGCTGGCGCGTGCGTCGTGGCATCGCGAGCGGCTGCAACTGCTGGCGCAGGGCCATGCCATCCTGGCGGTGGGTTTCGCCACGCTGGCGGTACCGCTGGCGTTGTCGGCCAAGGCCACCGCCTCGGTGTTCGCGCTGGAAGGCGCCGGCCTGCTCTGGCTGGGCCTGATGCAGCAGCGCCGGCTGGCGCGCTGGACCGGCATCGGCCTGCAGCTGGCGGCGGCGGTCGCGCTGGCGCTGGGCATCGACGGCGCCCACGGCGTGCGCGACGCTGCGGCATCGGCGGTCGCCAACGCCGCCTTCATGGGCGCGCTGCTGATCGCATTGGCCGCCTTCGCCAGCGCCTGGCTGTTGCGTGACGCCGGCAACCGGCTGTTGGCGGCGATCGCCTATGCCTGGGGCCTGGCCTGGTGGATGGGCAACATCGGGACCGAGGTCGCGCGCTTCGTCGAGCCGCGCAGCGTGCTGCATGGCCTGTTGCTGCTGCTGGGCATCAGCGGCTGGCTGGCGGCCGAGGTGCACCGGCGCCGCCCGGCGCTGGCACTGTCGCTGACCACGCTCGGCTGCCTGGTACTGGCATTCCCGCTGGCGTTCCTGCAGCTCGGCGCGTATGGCCAGCCGTTCGCCGGCCATGGCGCCTGGGCCTGGCCGCTGTTCGCCGCGCTGGGCCTGCGCAGCCTGCTGTGCCTGCGCGCGGCGGGCGACGCCATCGCCGGTGCGGCGCAGTTTGCCTGGTGGCTGCTGTGGCCGACGGTGCTGTCGCTGTTGTCCTGGCACCTGGGCACGCGTTTCGAACTGGCCGGCGGCTGGGTCGGCATGCTGCTGGCGCTGCCGTGGCTGCTGCTGGCGGCGCTGTCGATCCGCCGCTGGCACTGGCTGGCGCAGCCGCTGGGTACCGCGTTCGACCGCTACCGCACGCCGCTGCAGGCGGCGATCTTCGCGGTGCTGGGCCTGTGGTGGCTGGTCTCGCTGGGCAGTGCCGGCGCGTCGGCGCCGTTGCCATGGATCGCGCTGTTTAACCCGCTGGACCTGGCGCAGTGGGCGGTGCTGGTGCTGGCGGCGATGTTGTTGTGGTCCGAGCCGGCGGGGCCGCGCGCGGCCGGACTGCGCCGCGGCCTGCTGCCACTGGCGGGGCTGCTGCTGGTCAGCGTCATCACCCTGCGCGGGGTGCATCACTGGGGCGGCGTCGACTGGAACGGGCGCCTGATCGGTACCAGCCTGGCGCAGACCAGCCTGACCGTGGCCTGGAGCCTGCTGGGCGTGATCGGCTGGGTCAGCGGCTCGCGGCGCGGGCAATGGGGCGTGTGGCTGGCCGGCGCGATCCTGATGGGCGTGGTGCTGGCCAAGCTGCTGTTGATCGACCGCGGCAACCTGGGCGACCTGCTCGGCATCGGCGCCTTCATTGCCTATGGACTGCTGTGCACGCTGGTCGGCTGGCTGGCGCCGGCACCGCCGCGTGGTCGCGGCAACGAACCGCAACCAGAGGAAGCATCCGCATGATCAGGCGTTTGTGGTGGATGGCGCTGCTGCCGTTGGCGGCGCAGGCGGCCGACGATTTCGCCCTGCAGTGGCCGCTGCAGCCGGCCCAGGCCGATGCCGGCGCCTATCGGATTACGTTGGATGCGGGCGTCTACCGCGCCGCTTACTGGCGCGACCTGCGCGACGTGCAGGTGCTCGACGCCGACGGCAAGCCGATGGC
The DNA here is from genome assembly GCA_002951995.1 of Stenotrophomonas acidaminiphila. Lineage (NCBI taxonomy): Bacteria > Pseudomonadati > Pseudomonadota > Gammaproteobacteria > Lysobacterales > Lysobacteraceae > Stenotrophomonas > Stenotrophomonas acidaminiphila. The sequence continues at coordinate 2,734,864 of CP019797.1, read as the reverse complement.
CAGCGCACTGCAGGCCGCGGCCATCCCGATCGCCGCGCCGGCGCGGCAGGTGCAGCTGGACTGGTTCGCCATGCCCGCCGCCACGGCCACCACGGCGGGCGGCGACCTGAGCGTGGTGGTGCAGCGCGACGCCGGCGGCAACGTGGTGTCGGTGCGCAGCGCGACGGGCGCTGCCGGCGTGTCCGCCGGCGATCCGTCGTGGCTGGTGGACCTGGGCCGGCGGGCAGGGCAGGTGCAGGCGCTGCGCGTGGAATGGGACGACCAGCCACAGCCGCTGGACCTGGGCTATCGGCTGGAAGGCAGCGATGACCTGCGCCGCTGGCAGGTGCTCGACCCGGAAGTGCGGCTGGTACGGCTGCGCAACCAGGGCCGGCAGCTGGACAGCGACCGCGTGGCGCTTTCCACGTCGCTGCGCTACCTGCGGCTGGTACCGCTGCAGCGCGAAGGCGCGCCGCCGCTGCGCGCGCTGCGCGGCGAGCTGGCCGGCGACGCGGTGGCGGACGACTGGCAGTGGCTCGAACTGGCCGCCTCGGCGCCCGACAACACCGCGCCGGCCCGTTTCCGTTACCGGCTGCAGGGCCGCTTCCCGGTGCAGCGGGTGGACGTGGCGATGCCGCCCAACACCGCGGTGGCCTGGACCGTGTCCAGCCGCGACGACGACCGCAAGGCGGACGGCGCGGAGCCGGCCTGGCAGGTGCGCGCCACCGGCTGGAACACGTGGACGCTGCAGGACGGCGGGCGCAGGCAGGCGTCGGCGCCGCTGGAACTCGGCCAGGAAAGCGCCGACCGCGAATGGCAGCTGCAGGCCGAACCGGCCGTGGCCGGCACGCCGGCGCCGGTCCTGAAACTGGGCTATCGGCCGGGCAGCGTGGTGTTCCTCGCCCAGGGCCGGGCGCCGTACCGGCTGGTGGCCGGCAATGCACGCGCGACCGCCCGCGAAAGCCGCCTGGAACCGATGCTGGCCGCGCTGCGCGCGCGCAACGGCGCGCAGTGGCAGCCGGCGGCGGCCGCCCTCGGGAGCCGAGCGTACGCGCGGGCGACGCGGCCTATGTGCCCGCGGCACCGGCGCGCGACTGGAAGAGCCTCCTGCTGTGGGCGGTGCTGGTGGCCGGCGCGCTGGCCGTGGCCGGCTTCGCGCTCAGCCTGCTGCGCGGCCAGCGTCCGGCGGGCGACTGACGCCGTTGCATGGCGGTGGCGCCGGTGGCGGCGATGGGAGTGGCTGGGCGCAGCCCGCCCGCGCGCGGCCGCGGGCAGGCCGGTGCGCCCCGTTGCGCAGGCCGCTGCGCGGCTACGGCGGGTCGATGAAATCGCGGCGCAGCAGCCCGTACAGCGCGCTGTCGGCGAGCTCGCCATTCACGTCCCAGCGTTCGCGCAGCACGCCTTCACGGACGAAGCCAAGCCTTTCGACCAACCGGCACGAGGCCTGGTTGCGCGGGTCGATGTCCGCTTCGATCCGGCGCAGTCCCAGGCCGTCGAACAGGTGGCGCAGGATCATGCGCAGCGCCTCGCTGGCCAGCCCGCGCCCCTGCCAGTCCGGGTGCAGGCTGTAGCCGATCTCGGCGCGGCCCTGCCCGCGCTGCATCGCGAACACCGCGCTGGTGCCGATCAGCCGGTCGTCGTGCGCGTCGGCGATCGCCCAGACCAGCATCTCCTGCTCGCGGCGCTGGCGCTGGATGTCGGCCACCTTGCGTTCGGCCTGGGCCAGCTCGGTCCACGCCGGGTAGCTCCAGTAGCGCATCACCCGCCGGTCGCTGTGAATGGCGAACAGCGCGGGCGCATCGTCCGCGCGCACTTCGCGCAGGCGCAGCCGGGGGCTGCACAGCTCGGGTTGTGGCAGGTGGGGCGGCATGCGTTGCACCTCGGGTTTGCCCCGCCTGCGGGGGCGGGCGAGAATTGCGGTTTCCCCACAGTCTTCCGGAGCCGACCCCGCCATGTCCATCGTCCGCATGACCGACCTCGACCTCGCCGGCAAGCGCGTGCTGATCCGCCAGGATCTGAACGTGCCGATCGACGAGAACGGCAGGATCACGTCCGAACAGCGCATCACCGCCTCGTTGCCGACGCTGAAGCGGGCGCTGGCCCAGGGCGCGGCGGTGATGGTCACCTCGCACCTGGGGCGGCCGAAGGAAGGCACGTGGAGCCAGGCCGATTCGCTGGCGCCGGTGGCCGCGCGCCTGTCCGAACTGCTGGGCGTGGACGTGCCGCTGGTCAGGGACTGGGTGGACGGCGTGGAGGTGGCCCCGGGCAGCCTCGTGCTGCTGGAGAACTGCCGCATGAACGTGGGCGAGGGCAAGGACGATGAAGCCCTGTCGAAGAAGTACGCCGCGCTGTGCGACGTGTTCGTGATGGACGCGTTCGGCACCGCGCACCGCGCGCAGGCCTCGACCCATGGCGTGATCCGCTTCGCCCCGGTCGCCGCCGGCGGGCCGCTGTTGATGGCCGAGCTGGATGCGCTGGACAAGGCCCTGGCCAACCCGGCGCGGCCGCTGCTGGCGATCGTCGCCGGCTCCAAGGTCTCGACCAAGCTCGAACTGCTCTCCAGCCTGGTCGGCAAGGTGGACCAGCTGATCGTCGGCGGTGGCATCGCCAATACCTTCATCGCCGCCGAAGGCCACGGCGTGGGCAAGTCGCTGGTGGAGAACGACCTGCTGGAAACGGCGCGCGGCATCGATGCCGCGGCCAAGGCGCGCGGCGCCGAGATCCCGCTGCCGGTCGACGTGGTGGTGGCGCCGGCGTTTGCCGCCGACGCACCGGCAACGGTCAAGGCGGTCGATGCGGTGGGCGCCGACGACATGATCCTGGATATCGGCCCGCAGACCGCCGCGCACTACGCCGCGCTGATCGCCAGGGCCGGCACGGTGGTATGGAACGGCCCGGTCGGCGTGTTCGAGTTCGATGCCTTCGGCAAGGGCACCGAAGCGCTGGCCCGCGCCATCGCCGCATCCGACGCGTTCTCCATCGCCGGCGGTGGCGACACCCTGGCCGCGGTGGACAAGTACGGCATCGCCGACAAGGTCAGCTACATCTCCACCGGCGGCGGCGCGTTCCTGGAATTCCTCGAGGGCAAGACCCTGCCGGCCGTGGCCGCGCTGGAGGCCCGCGGGGCGTGAGCCGCGATGTGCTGTTTTTCGATCTCGACGGCACGCTGATCGATTCGGCCGTCGGCATCACCCGCTGCGTGGCCTACGCGCTGGAGCGGATGCAGCAGCCGGTACCGCCGCCGGCCGAGCTGCGCCGCTGGATCGGCCCGGCGCTGCGCACCAGCTTCGCCCCGCTGTTCGGCGACGCGCAGCGCGTCGAACAGGCGGTGGCGCTGTACCGCGAACGCTTCGAACTGCACGGCTGGCAGGAGCATGACGTCTACGCCGGCATCGGCGAGGTGGTGCAGGGGCTGCATGCCGCCGGCCACCGGCTGGCGGTGGTCACCGCCAAGAACGAGCCGCACGCGCGGCGGATCGTCGAGCACCTGCCGTTCGGTGGCTGCTTCGAGGCGGTGATCGGCGCCACCGCCGACGGCGCGCGCAGCCACAAGCCGGAACTGATCGGCGAAGCGCTGCGGCGCTTGTTGCTGGCGCCGGCGCGGTGCTGGATGATCGGCGACCGGCGCATGGACATCGAGGGCGCGCGCCACCATGGCATGCGCAACATCGGCGTGCTGTGGGGCTTCGGTGGCCGCGAGGAACTGACCGCGGCCGGTGCCGGATCACTGGCCGGCACGCCGGCCGAACTGGAGCAGCTGCTGTCGCGCTGATGCGATGGCGGCGATGCAGGCCGCGCGGCGTGCGTTGAACCCGCGCGCGCCGCGCACGCGTTGCGCTGGGCGCGGTCCACGAGCTGCGCGTCGCAGGCGCCGGTGATTGCCGGCGCGTTGTCCTGGCTGGCCACCATGCTGTCCCTTGCTGACAGTCCGCGACCGATCCATGTCCGCTTGTGCATAGGCGGGCGGACAGCGCCGGGCAACGCGCGGGCGATGTCCGGACATGCTGTCTGCCCTGTCTGCGGGACAGCGTGGAAAGTGTCTTCTGAAATCGTATGCGACATCGTTGTCATGCACTGGATATGCTAATTTCGGCGGCCTTTCAGGGAGTTTTCGCACCATGATCGAACGCCAGCGCCGCACCAAGATCCTCGCCACCCTCGGACCGGCCACCGATGCGCCGGGCGTGCTCGACGATCTGTTCCGCGCCGGTGTCAACGTGGTCCGCCTGAACTTCTCGCATGGCGATCCGTCCGGCCAGGCCAAGCGTGCCGCCGAAGTGCGCGCCGCCGCCAACCGGGTCGGCGTGGAAGTCGGCATCCTCGCCGACCTGCCGGGCCCGAAGATCCGCATCGAGCGCTTCGCCGAGGGCAGGGTGCAGCTCAAGGTGGGCGACCGCTTCGACCTCATCGCCAGGGCCGACGCGGCGCCCGGCGACGCCACCCAGGTCGGCGTGAGCTACCTCGGCCTGCCGCAGGACGTGGGCCCCGGCGACGTGCTGCTGCTGGACGACGGCCTGATGCAGCTGCAGGTGGTGGAAGTGCAGGGCGAGCGCATCGTCACCAGCGTGCTCAACGACGGCGTGCTGTCCGACCGCAAGGGCCTGAACAAGCAGGGCGGCGGCCTGTCGCTGGGTGCGCTCACCGAGCGCGACAAGGAACTGATCGGCATCGTGGCGAAGATCGGCGTGGACTTCATCGCCGTCTCGTTCTGCCGCAACGCGCAGGACATGAACGACGCCCGCGCGATCGCCCGCCAGCACGGCTGCGACGCGGCGCTGGTGTCCAAGATCGAACGTACCGAGGCGATCGAGAACCTGGAGGAGATCGTCGAGGCCAGCGACGTGGTGATGGTCGCCCGCGGCGACCTGGGCGTGGAGATCGGCGACGCCGAACTGCCCGGCCTGCAGAAGAAGATCATCAAGGCCGCGCTGGCGCAGAACAAGGTGGTGATCACCGCCACGCAGATGCTGCAGTCCATGGTCGAAAGCCCGATCCCGACCCGTGCCGAAGTGCTGGACGTGGCCAACTCGGTCATCGACGGCACCGACGCGGTGATGCTGTCGGCCGAAACCGCGGCCGGCGCCTACCCGGTCAAGGCGGTCGAGGCGATGGCGCGCATCTGCCTGGGAGCCGAGCGCCAGTTCCAGACCGAGACCGATTTCAATGCCTCGCCGCGCAACCTGGAGCGCGCCGACCAGGCCATCGCCATGGCCACCATGTTCCTGTCCCAGCACGTGGGCGTGCGCGCGATCGTGGCGATGACCGAATCCGGCGGCACCGCGCGCTACCTGTCGCGGTTCCGGGCCAAGGCGCCGATCTATGCGGTCACCCGGCATGACGGTGCGCGCCGGCAGATGGCGCTGATGCGCGATGTGTTCCCGATCAATTTCGACAGCCGCGGCTTCACCCCGCGCGAGGCGGCGCGCGGCAGCATCCGCCTGCTGGTCGAGGCCGGCCTGCTGCAGGCCGGCGACCGCGTGGTGTTCACCAGCGGCGAGCACATGGAAACCCATGGCGCCACCAATACCCTGCGCCTGCTCGAAGTGGGCAGCGACGGCCGCGCCAGCGGGCTGGGCGAGCTCTGACGGATCTGCGTGCACGGGCCACCGCGATGGCCCGTGCATGACTGCAGTGGACAGGATTTGTCCTGGCGGACGGATTGAAACCGGTTCCAGCGCGTCCTCACGGCCGGGCAACGACGGCCGCGGGCTATAATCCGGGTTTTCCCGCACCCCGTCACAGGAACTTCATGAGCATCGAACTGCTGGCTGAAACCGCCCAGGCCATGGTCGCCCCGGGCAAGGGCATCATCGCCATCGACGAATCCACCGGCACGATCGCCAAGCGCTTCGCCAGCGTCGGCATCGAGAATACCGAAGAGAACCGCCGTGCCTACCGCGAGCTGCTGCTGACCACGCCGAAGCTCAACGAACATATTTCCGGCGCGATCCTGTACGACGAAACCATCCGCCAGAGCACCCGCGACGGCGTGCCGTTCGCCAAGTACATGGCCGACCACGGCATGATCCCGGGCATCAAGGTCGACAAGGGCGCGCACCCGCTTGCCGGCTGCCCGGGCGAGCTGGTCACCGAAGGCCTGGACGGCCTGCGCGAGCGCCTGCAGGAGTACTACAAGCTCGGCGCCCGCTTCGCCAAGTGGCGCGCGGTCATCAACATCGGCGAGAGCATCCCGTCGGGCACCTGCATCGAGTCCAACGCGCACGCGCTGGCCCGCTATGCCGCGCTGTGCCAGGAATGCGGCCTGGTGCCGATGGTCGAGCCGGAAGTGATCATGGATGGCGACCACGACATCGAGACCTGCTACGAAGTCACCGAAGCCACCCTGCGCTCGCTGTTCGACGCGCTGTACCAGCAGAACGTGCTGCTGGAAGGCACCATCCTGAAGGCTTCGATGGTCATCTCCGGCAAGGACTGCGACGAGCAGGCCGACGTCGAGGAAGTGGCCGAAGCCACCGTGATGTGCCTGAAGAGCACCGTGCCGGCGATCCTGCCGGGCGTGGTGTTCCTGTCCGGCGGCCAGAGCGACGAACAGTCGACCGCGCACCTGAACGCCATGAACCAGCTCGACAAGCTGCCGTGGCCGCTGAGCTTCTCCTACGGCCGCGCCATGCAGCAGGCCGCGCTGAAGCTGTGGGCCCAGGACATGCAGGGCAACTACGCCGCCGCGCAGAAGACCGTTTACGAGCGCGCCCGCGAGAACGGCCTGGCCGCGCTGGGCAAGTGGGAAGGCTGATCGCCGCCTGACGCTGATGGACGTGGAAACGCCGGCCCTGCGCCGGCGTTTTCATTTGCGAGCAGGCCCAGGGCCAGACAGGACCGGGCCCGTGGTGCGCAGATGGCGCAGCTTCTGCGGCCCTGCGCCAGCGGGGCACCCGCCAACGTCTCCGCGGGGCGCCGTAGCGCCAGGCAACGCCCAGCGGGCCTTCGCAGGGAAAGCTCCATGCGGGGCAAGCCCCGCATCTACGACACGCGGTCGCAAGGTTCCGCAACGTTGGGGATCGCCCGCGGTGGCGTTGCCGGAAAGGTCCGGCGGGGCGTTGCCTCGCTCTCCAGGAAATGCACTGCAGCGGCGGGCGATGGCATGGGAACGATCCCGCAGCCGGTCAGCGCGCGAACGACGGCAGCGGATCGTCCATCGACGGGAACGCCGGCCCTGCCTGCCCCGCGACCGCCAGCGCCTGCTGGTAGGCCTTGAAGGTGGCGGTGTTGTAGGCCACCAGCACGATGCGCACCGGCCGTGCGTGGCTCTTCTGCCAGGTCACGGTTTCGGTGACGGCGATGGCCGCGGCCTGGTGCATGGGGTAGCCGTAGACGCCGCAGCTGATCGCCGGGAAGGCGATCGATTCCAGCCGCATCTGTTCGGCCAGCCTGAGCGACTGCCAGTAGCAGTTGGCCAGCAGCGCGGCCTCGTCGCGCTGGCCACCCTGCCAGACCGGGCCGACGGCGTGGAACACATGGCGCGCCGGCAGTGCATGGGCGCCGGTGGCGCGGACCTCGCCGGGCGGGCAGCGCACGCCCGGGCGCAGCTCCGGCAGGCGCGTGCATTCGGCCAGCAGGCCCGGCCCGGCCGCGCGGTGAATCGCGCCGTCGACACCGCCGCCGCCGAGCAGGCTCTCGTTGGCCGCGTTGACGATGGCGTCCACGTCCAGGGTGGTGATGTCGCCGTGCCAGATGTCGATGTTCATGCCCCCGATCTTCCCTTTCCATGTATGAGCAAAACGTGACGGGTGCACGGCTTGCGCCGGCCCGCGGCAAAGTCTGAGGAAAGCCCGTCTCCACGGCTGCGACGCGGCGCCCGCAAGCAGCAAGGCCGCCCGGGGGCGGCCTTGTGCGGGGGGCGGGAGGCGGGGCGCCGGGCTTACGGCAGGCCGGCCAGCCAGTCGTCGTCGCTGCCTTCGTTGATGTCGGCGAACAGCGGGGTGGAGAAGTAGCGCTCCCCGGTGTCGGGCAGCATGGCCAGGATCACCGAGCCGGCCGGTGCCGTGGCGGCCACTTCCAGCGCGGTGGCGGCGGTGGCGCCGGCCGAGATGCCGACGAAAATGCCTTCCTCGGCGGCCAGCCGGCGCGAGGTCTCGATCGCGCGCTCGTCCTGCACCGCATACAGCGCGTCGTGGACGTTGCGGTTGAGCACCGCCGGCAGGAAATCCGGGGTCCAGCCCTGGATCTTGTGCGGCTTCCACTCGTCGCCCTTGAGCAGCGCGGCGCCGGCCGGCTCGGTGGCGATGATGCGGGTGTCCGGGCGCGCCAGCTTCAACACCTCGCCGACGCCGGTCAGGGTGCCGCCGGTGCCCCAGCCGCTGACGAAGTAGTCCAGGCGCCGGCCGGCGAAGTCGCGCAGGATCTCGGCCGCGGTGGTGTTGCGGTGATAGGCCGGGTTGGCCGGGTTGGCGAACTGGCTGGCCAGGAACCAGCCGTGTTTGGCGGCCAGTTCCTTCGCCTTCTCCACCATGCCGGTGCCGCGCGCCGCGGCCGGGGTCAGGATCACCTTGGCGCCGTAGGCGCGCATCGCCTTGCGGCGTTCCACCGAGAACGTCTCGGTCATTACCGCGACGAACTTGTAGCCACGCGCGGCCGCGACCATGGCCAGGGCGACGCCGGTGTTGCCCGAGGTGGCCTCGACGATGGTGTCGCCGGGCTTGAGCACGCCGCGCTTCTCGGCGTCGAGCACGATCGCCAGCGCCAGGCGGTCCTTGACCGAGCCGCCGGGGTTGAACGACTCGACCTTGACGTAGACGTCCACCCCGGCCGGCGCCAGGCGGTTGAGCTTGACCACCGGGGTGTTGCCGACGGTGTCGAGGATGCTGTTGTAGATGGCCATGGGGATCTCCTGGAAGGGAATCAGGCGGCGTCGGCCAGTGTCGGCGACGCCGTCTTTGCTGAAGGTGAGGGTGCGTGCGGGGTGGCCGGCAATGGCGCCTGGCCGAACCAGTGCAGTTCGTCCGCCAGCGCGGCCACCTCGCCGACGACCAGCAGTGCCGGCGACTGCACCGCATGCGTGGCGGCGGCGTCGGCCAGGTGCCGCAGGTGCCCGCTGACCACGCGCTGGCCGGGGCGCGAGCCGTTTTCCACCAGCGCGAACGGTGTGGCGGCGGGCAGCCCGGCGTCGAGCAGCTGCGCCTGGATCCGCGCCAGCGCGGCCACGCCCATGTAGAACACCAGGGTCTGCCGTGGCGCGGCCAGCGCATGCCAGTCGAGCGTGTCCAGCGATTCGCGGCAATGCGCGGTGACCAGCCGCAGCTGCTGGGCGTGGTCGCGATGGGTGAGCGGGATGCCGGCGTGCGCGGCGCAGGCCAGCGCGGCGGTGATGCCCGGTACCACCTCGTAGGCAATGCCGTGCGCGCGCAGGAACTGCAGTTCCTCGCCGCCGCGGCCGAACACGAATGCGTCGCCGCCCTTGAGCCGGACCACGCGGCGGCCGGCGCGGGCGTGTTCCAGCATCAGCGCGTGGATGTGCTCCTGGCGGGTGCTGTGGCCGCGCGCGGACTTGCCGACTTCGATGCGGTCGGCGTC